>CAYZPY010000030.1:0-3346 GCA_964480425.1 uncultured Planctomycetaceae bacterium | reverse complement strand
CCAACAGGGCAACTGTCGCTATTGTTATTATGGTTTTTGTGTTCATGGTTTCTCCCGGTCTTGGTTTTCGGATTCGGACTTAACGTTTCAGCGTGAGCGTGGTGTCCTTGTCGCAGTTGCAGTACTCTGCCCGGGCACGCGGACCTTCCTGGGCGCCTTGATGGTGTCAAGGCGCAGGCCCCGGTCGTTGGGAATCTTTGAACTCTCCCCGACCCATATCCCGTCATGGATGCACCCGCCCAGGTGCTCGATGAACCGGCCGTAGATCATCGGATTGATAACGAGGCGGGTCCTGGCGGGGTTTACGGCGATTTGCACCTGCGCCCGCAGGACCGTCGAAAAAACCGTCAGTGCGGTAAGCGCCAATATGCATGATTTCACTTGATTGCTCCCATATTTATCGTCCGTACATATATTGTGTCGGGCTTGGAATATTATCACGCTTTTTTATCTGCCTGGTTCTGCGTTGAAGGTCGGGAATCGGTCTTTGGTTTATCTGCGCCCCACAGGCGGCGGACCAGGCCGTACATCCTCGGGTCGTGCTGCTTAAGCTCGCCGCGGACGAAAGGATAGAAGTCGTTTGTTCCGAACAGGGCCTCGGACGATTCGGCGAAGTATTCCTTGTGGTCGGTCAGCGCATAATGGCGGGCTTTTTTGCCGTCCAGGGTCGTCACCTTTTCGTATATACCCGCCTGCTTTGCGCGTTTGTAGGCGGCGATTACCTCGGCGTTGTCGAAGCCCAGTTCGCGATGGTGGTAGGCGTGTGACAGTTCGTGCAGAATCGCGAACGGCTGGCGGATGGAGGCCGCCACGAAACCCCGCGCGTCGGGCACGTCAACGCAGCGGTGTTTGGCGATGTTGACGTGATGATTCGCCAGCCACCTGCGGCTGGGATGATACTGGCAGTTTTTCAGGAAGGGGTGGTCGTACTGGACCCAGATTTTCACTTCCTGGAGTTTTTCGACGGCCGGGGCGGGCACCACCCGCTTGAGGCGGAAAAGTTGGTTGGAAATAATCCGCAGCGTCCGCTCGCCCAACCGGGGGTGATCGACCATGAGTTTTTTCTCCACCATGACGTCCCAGCCCTCGACGTTGCGCTTTTGAAAATCCTCGACCTTGGTATACGGCTTATCGGGGCTTTTTTTTCCGTCGTTGCCGGATTTGCCTTCAGGGCTCGTCTGGGTTATTGCGATAGCCGCCGCCAGCATGACCGCCGGTATTGCCGGAAGTGTGCGTGTAATCATGTCGCAGTATCCTTTCAGATTTACCGTAAACTCTCCGTCCCGATCCGTTGTGCGATTTTTAGTCGGTTGGCCGGGGTAATCTCCGCAGAGACCTTCGGAGACTTTACCAGGGCATCTGGTTGTGTATAATAAGGAAATACGCGGTTTGAGGCTTAATTATAGGCCTTGTGTGGTCCGATGTCGGTTATGCTTTGATGCGGTGCGCCGTTGTGCCCGGCGTGGGAATAACGGCATATTCGCCGCTCAAGTGGAGTCGCCGCGTGCGAAGGCCGAGGCAAGTAAGGTTTGCCGCCTGTAATCGTTATTCTTTATACTTAAGCCGGCACTTTTGGGAAACGATATTTAATCACAGGATTGACAGCGGGAGTGGATGCGCATGTTTATGAAAATACACGTGCAATGTGTGATATTGATATTATTCGCAGCCGTGCTGTGCGGGACGTCCTTGGCGGCCGAAGACGAACCCTTCGATGCCATAACCCAGCCGAGTTACGACGGGATTCTTTCGTTCACCCAGCCGGGGCAGATAGCGGACATTCCCGTCAGGCAGGGTCAGAGCGTAAAGTCGGGAGAATTGCTGGCACAGCAGGACGACGAGGTCGAGGCGACCCGGCTGGAGCGTCTCAAGGCAGAGGCCCAGTCCGAAATTCGCATACGGGCCTCGAAGGCCCGCCTGGACCAGTCTCGCGTGGATTACAAGAAGCTCAAATGGGCGGCCGAGCGCGACGCCGCAAGCGAATTCGAGGTGGACCACGCAAAACTGGAGGTGACCATAAACGAGTTGTCGCTGGAACTTACCGGGTTCGAGCATCGCCAGGCGCAGAGGGAGTACGAGGAATTCCGCAAGCAGGTGTCCAGGATGAAGCTGACCAGTCCCATAGACGGCGTGGTTGAGAAGGTGTTCGTCGAGGAGGGCGAATCGGTCAACGCCCTTGACAAGGTCGTGCGCGTGGTGCGGATAAATCCGTTATGGATAGACGTTCCGGTGCCGATGACCCGGGCGCGGGAACTTGCAGTGGGGGGAAAAGCGCGTGTCGTTTACTCCGGCGGGGAGGAAGCGACGGAGGGCGAGATAATTCACGTGGCGTCCGTGGCGGATTCGGCCAGCGAGACGCTCACCGTGCGCATAAGCGCCGCCAATCCAAAAGGCCGACCCGCAGGAGAGCACGTTAAGGTCAGTTTTTCCGCTTTAAAAAAAGCCGCGAACGTACACCGGGATAAAACGGATCGAGTCGAGGAAATTTCATCGGCAACATTCAAACAAACTGAAAGGGCAGACAATGGCGAAGAAGGAAATATCGGCGAACGATAATCAGGAGTCCGTTCGGCAGCAGGCCCAACAGCAGACCGGCCAGCAGCAGGTTCGCATAAAGGTCGACCAGCGCGAAATGCAGACCAGTTACGCCAATGCGTTCCGCACGCACGGCTCGGCGGAGGAGGTCATAATCGACTTCGGCCTCAATACCGTGAATCCCGCTTCGCAGCAGCAGGAAACCCCGGAGATGGTTTTTCAGGCGAACCAGCGCGTGATTCTGAACTATTATTCTGCCAAGCGTCTTGCGATTACGCTAAGCCAGATGATACGCAGTCACGAAGAGCAGTTCGGCGAACTGGAGATGGACGTGGCCAAGCGCCGACAGGAAAAATAACAGCCGACGCGGTCCTGTTTGAAAGTATATGACCGAGATACACGGACATCACCAGGCACAGATCGAAGCGTCGGGGCTCTCGGACCTTCTGGAGCGTTTGAAGAGTTTCGACGGACCGCCCGAGGAGTTTCTGGCGTATCTGCTTGCGTTTCAGTGCCGTCTTTCCGGCGCCGAGGCCGGGGCGATACTCCAGCGCCGAGGCGAGGGGGGCATTGGAATCGTGGCGGTCTATCCCTCGCCGGGTCCGGGCGCCCAGGCGCCCGCATGGACGGTTCGCGCGATCGAGTTCGCCGGCGAGGTGGTTACCGGCGGCGGGCGTGCGATAAAACCGCTGCACCGCACAGAGGACCTTTACGGTCAACCGCCGCGCTCCAACATCGTTCTGGTTCCGTTAAAGACCGCCGACGGCGTGCGGGGCGCCTGGCAGCTTGCCCTGCGCGATCCCGCTGCGTT
>CAYZPY010000029.1:4234-20634 GCA_964480425.1 uncultured Planctomycetaceae bacterium | reverse complement strand
CGACTGCCCCCTGGTCGGCGGAGACGTGGGAATATGGGACGGCGGACTGTGCATAACCGTCACCGTCCTGGGCGTCGCCGGCGACGCCGGACCGGTCCTGCGAAGCGGCGCAAGGACGGGCGACGCGATATGCGTCACCGGCGCGCTGGGCGGGGCGCCTCGAAGCGGCAGACACATCGAGTTCACCCCAAGAATAGAAGCCGGCAGGAAATTGGCCGAAAACTACCTCCCCACCGCGATGATAGACATATCCGACGGCCTGTCGGTTGACCTGCGGCACATATGCCGCGCCTCGGGCGTCGGGGCCGAGATTGACGCCTCGGCCGTGCCGATAAGCGAAGACGCCGCCGGGCTCGACGCCGCGCTGAACGACGGGGAGGACTACGAACTGCTGTTCACACTGCCCGCCCCGTCCGCGGAAAAACTTCTCGCCAACCGCCCGCTGGGCGTCCCGGTCAGTCGGATCGGAAAAATTACCGAATCCCGAACGATTCAACTGGTCCGTTCCGACGGGCAACGGGAAGAACTGCAACCCGGCGGCTGGGAGCACCAGTCCGAATGACCGCCTTCCACAGCGACAGCGTATCCGATACCCTATCGATCGCCGTCGAGTTCGCCTCGAAACTTCGCCGGGGCGATGCGGTGGCGCTTATCGGTCCGCTTGGCGCGGGCAAGACCGTTTTCGTGCGGGGGCTGGCGGTCGGGTTGGGTCTGGACGACGAGCGTATGGTGTCCAGTCCCAGTTACGTGCTGGTTCGCCAGTACCCTGCCGGGGTTATGATTTATCACGTGGATTTGTACCGACTGTCCGAGCCGTCGGCAGAAGCCGCAGAACTTGCACTGGAGGAAATGCTCGCCGACGGCGTGGTCGTGATCGAGTGGGCCGACAGGGCGCCCGGTGTGCTGGGCGAAAATTACTGGCGCGTTCTAATCGAAATAGAAGGACCCGACCGGCGGAAAATCGAGATTCAACGTGTGGATTAGCAGTTCATTATAAGATTTTGGGAGTTGCAAAATGACAGCCCGCTCGCACCCTCGGGGCAAACTTGCGATCGCGGCTCGTTGACCGGTCTGGCGTATTTGTAAGGAGGGATTCGCCGGACCAAAATCCTTGACGCCCGCGCCCGGGGGTTGTATTGATTTAATCTTTCCCAAACAGGAGTACGACGCTTATGCAGGAAGCGATCGAAAAAGCCAAAACCCTCATCGAGGCCCTGGAATACATACAGCGCTTCGGCGGCAAGTCCGTCGTGGTCAAGGTGGGCGGTTCGGTGATGGACGACACCGAGGCGCTTAACGGTCTGCTTACGGACGTTGTCTTCATGAGCGCCGTGGGCATGCGCCCGATAATCGTGCACGGGGGCGGAAAGGCGATATCGTCGGCGATGGAGGAGCGAGGACTGGAGGTTCAGTTCGTCCGTGGTCGGCGATACACGGACCAGCGGGCGCTTGCGGTCGTGGAATACGTCCTGTGCAAGGAGATTAACCGCCGGATGGTCGAGACCATAGAGTCTCACGGGGCCTCGGCTATGGGACTGCACACGCTGAGCAGCTGCGTGCTGTTCGGGCAGAAATTGTTCCTTCACGAGGACGACGGGCGGAAAATAGACCTTGGTTTCGTGGGCGAGGTTACCGACGTAAACGCCGAACTTATCCGCCTGTTGTGCCGCGAAGGCACCATACCCGTCATTGCGCCGCTGGCATACGACAAGAGCGGTGCGAAACTAAACTGCAACGCCGACACCTCCGCCGGGCGTGTAGCCGTCGCGGTGGGTGCGGAAAAACTGGTGATGGTTTCCGACACCCACGGCATACGTCGCGACCCCGACGACGCCGAGAGTCTGGCCGACGTGTTGAGCGAATCGCAGATCCGCCGGATGATAAGTCAGGGTGTTATCTCGGCGGGCATGCTGCCCAAGGTCGAGGCGTGCCTGGGCGCCCTGGACGCCGGCGTGGCGCGGACGCATATAATAGACGGACGATTCTCCCACTCCCTGCTGCTGGAGATTTTCTCCGACAAGGGCGTGGGAACACTCATTACCAGGGCTGACCCCGCCGGCGGCGCTTCGTCGAGGGAGTAAACGAATGCAGAAGGATTTTATAAACCTGGCGGATTTCACCGGCGCACAGATACAAAGACTGCTGTCCGCCGCCTCGGGCGATAAAAAGCGGTTCGCCGTCGGCGAGACGGGCGCCAATCTGTCCGGCAAGGTGCTGGCCTTGGTGTTTCAGAAACCCTCTCTGCGCACGAGGGTGAGTTTCGCCGCGGGTATGGTGCAGCTTGGCGGTGGCTCGATATACCTTGCGCCGGAAGACATCAAACTCGGCAACCGGGAGCCGGTTCGCGACGTGGCGCGCACGCTGGGGCGCATGTGCGACGCAGTGGCGGCGCGGACCTTCAGCCACAATGACGTGGAAGAACTGGCGCAATATTGCGGCTCGCCGGTGATAAACGCCCTTACGGATTACGCCCACCCGTGCCAGGCGATGGCCGACCTTATGACCGCCATGGAGCGTTTCGGGCGGCTGGAGGGGAAAACCGTTGTGTTCGTCGGCGACGGCAACAACGTCGCCCGCAGTCTGGCCGTGGGATGCTCCAAGCTTCAGATGAACTTCGTGATGGTCGCCCCGGAAGGATACGAACTCGACAAGGAATTTATCGCCGGCGTGAACAAGTCCGCCGGTCGCCGGGCGGTCACCGCCGCCCGGGATCCCGCCGGTGCGGCCGCCGGTGCCGACGTGGTCTACACCGACACGTGGGTGTCCATGGGGCAGGAGCAGGAAAAACAGCAGCGCATGCGCGACTTCGAGGGCTTCCAGGTTAACCGTAAACTGATGTCCCGCGCGCCCGACCACGCCGTGGTGATGCACTGCCTTCCGGCGTATCGCGGGTGCGAAATATCCAAGGACATGTTCGAGGAGCATGCCGAAACCATTTTCGCCCAGGCGGAAAACCGACTGCACTTTCAGCGCACGCTTTTGAGAATACTGATTACCGAAGGCGGGATAAGATAATCGCGCCCGGGGGTGTTGAATTTTAGCGCCGGTTGCGATAAATTGACATTCGGCTTAATTAACCGCATTTTGAGACTATGACGGTCAACAGAACATACTTGCTTCTGCCCCTGGCGATGGTGCTCGCCTTTGCGCCCGCCGGCTGCAGTGAAATCGAGCGATGGTTCGAAGGCGGGGATAAATCAGAGAAGATCGCCAGGGAGGGCGGATACACGATACTCCTTGCCACGATGAAGGGGCCCGATCACGATGCGCAGGCAAAACGCTACAAGAGCAAAACCGAGAAGGACACCGGATGGAACGACCTGTACATCGTCCACAAGTCTGGACACAGCGAGTTGTACTGGGGCAGGTATCGCACGATAAAAGACGCCCGGCCCAATCTCGTTCGCGCCAAGAAATACCGCACGCCGGCCGAAGTGCAGGTTTACGCCCAGGCGATAGTGGTTCCCGTTCAGGGCAAGGACATCGGCCCGCCCGAGTGGAACCTGCGCAAAGCGCAGGGTACCTACTCGCTGCTGGTGGCGGTGTTCCAGGACGACGCCGATCGCAATTACGTCGGGCGCAAAAAGTTCGCGATTCAATATTGCAGACGCCTGCGCGAAAACGGGTACGAGGCGTATTATTATCATTCCTTGGCCAAGTCCGCCGTCACCATAGGCACGTTCGGCGCCTCGGCAGTGAGAATCACCAGCGACGAGGACGGGCGCAGGCAAGAGCAAATCCTGGACCCTGGATTGCGCTCCGTAAAGAACGACTTTCCGCGCCTGGCGATAAACGGAAACGCGCAGAAGACCAGGGTGTATAATCGCGAAACAAAACAGTTCGAATTCGTTCCCACAGAGACCTACCTGATAAAAATCCCCACGGACAAGGAGCACCCCGGTGGCGGTTCGCTCGATTCTTTTGGCCACTCGCAACCCTGGTAAAGTCCGCGAGATAAGACTCGCCCTGGAGGGGCTTCCCGTTGATCTGGTTTGCCCGGACAAGTTCGACCCATTGCCCCAGCCGGATGAGACCGGCGCCACATTCGCCGAGAACGCCAAGCAAAAGGCGCTGTATTATCACCGCGCCACCGGGCTGTGGGCGCTGGCGGAAGACTCGGGGCTGGTGGTCGATGCGCTTAACGGCGCGCCGGGTGTTCGCAGCGCAAGGTACGCCGCCGATACGTGTCCGCCGGATGCCGGAAGGGACGACGTTGACCGGGCGAATAACCTGCGGCTGCTGGATGAACTCGAAGGCGTGAACGATTCCGACAGAACGGCGAGGTTCGTTTCTCACCTTGCCATGGCGGGCGAGGGGCGGATTCTCCTTGAGGCGAACGGGCGCCTCGAAGGCGAAATCGCGCGCCGCCCGCGCGGGCAGAACGGATTCGGCTACGACCCGCTGTTCCTGGTGCCGTCGCTGGGATGCACCACGGCCGAACTTACCTCCCGCCAAAAAAACGAAATAAGCCACCGCGGAAAGGCGATTCGCAAATTCGCGCGCCGCCTGGAAAAATTTCTCGCCGGGCGGGACCAGGCGCACTAAAGCAGTCTGAATAATTAATTCACGTGTGACTGCACAAATTCTTACGCGCAGGTTTTCCGCGTTAATCGAATCCCGGCGCGTCGGGATTATCAAAGCCATAAACGCCCGATGTGGTTTCCACGAAATTCTCGTCATCGGATATCAACGGATTCATTTGTAATCCGCCATAAAATAATTTCCCCTGATTAAAAAAGGCCCGGTGTCGTTGTGGACTCCGGGCCTTTTCGCTGCGCGGCTGCGCGCGTTATTCGTCATTATCGTGTTCTTTATCGTGCCCCCGTATTGCGCCTCGGCGTCCCCGCCGACAAGGATGCTCCTTGCGCCACTTCTCAATTTCCTGACGCTGCTCTTTGGTCAGGACGTCCTGCTTGATCTGCTGTTTTGCCGACTCCATGATTTCCTTAACGTCCTGGTGGGCCTTTTGCATTATGTCGCGAATCTGCTTTTTTTGGTCGTCGGTGAGGTTCAGTCGCTTGAATGCGTGATGGATGCGGGCGGCTTTTTTCATCCGGTCTTTGACATGATCTTTCATCCGGCCGAGTTTGCCGACCTGCTCCTCTGTAAGGACGTCCGTTTTAATATCCTCAAAGGCCACCTTCATGATTTCCATCTTCTCTTGCGGCGACTCGGCGTCCCGGGCCTTTTGGCGGGCTTCCTTGAGGGTTTCCCTGATCTGTTCCTTCTGTTCGTCGCTCAGTTCAAGATGCCTCATGCCCGCAAAAATCCGCGCCGACGCGTGACGGTAGACCTTCACCATCCGGCGCACCTTGCCCATCTGTTCTTCCGTTAAGCACTTCGGAAAGTATTTCGAGCATTTCGTCGGTCAGTTCCTTGCGCTTGGCCAGGATGTCGCCTCTTTTTTCCCTGATATCGTTGATGGTTTCGGTGTCGTTGTCCCGCAGGGCTTCCTTATACTGTTCGCCCAGTTTCTGTAATTTTGGTGCGTTCTCTTTTCGCCAGTTGGCCACCGCCTGGCGGTAGGTGTCCATTATGCCCCTTACCTCCCGGCGCTGCTCGTCGCTTAGTTTCAGTTCGTCCATGGCGGCGCGCAGGCGATGGTGCGCATGTCGTGCTTTGGGGGGCTTATCTGCGGGGTCGTTTTCCGCACCAAGCAGCGGCAGGATTGCAAAGGCGCCCATCGCCGTTAACACTGTTGCTGTTGCGAGTTTTTTCATTTTTGTTCTCCTGTCTGCGTTTGCGTCGAATGCCCCACGGCGTCCGCACCGGGGACCGACCTGTAAAACGCACGCGCCGTGAAATTATTGCCCGCCCGGCATAAAAAAACCGCCCGACTGTGGACGTTCGCGCGGGCGGGTGATATTTTTACACCAGGCAAGGAGCCGCTTTATGCCCAGCAGGTATCGAATTTTCGACGTTGAGAGACTGAACATTCTCCCGCTTTTCAGCCGGGAGCACGGGATGGGAATATCCGACGTGCTGGAGGTGGGTCAGACCGGCGACGAGTTTGCACACGAGGACCTCCCGGCGATCGCCGAGGCGGTCATACAGGCCCGCCGACGCGGCGCGCCGGTGATTCTGATGATGGGCGCGCACGTGATAAAGCGGGGGCTGAGCCGCTACGTGATAGACTTCATCCGCCGCGGATGGGTCTCGACGCTGACGTGCAACGGCGCGTGCGCCATACACGACTACGAACTTGCCCGCATCGGGTCCACTACCGAATCGGTGGCGCGTTACATCCGCGAGGGGCAGTTCGGCCTGTGGTCGGAGACGGGCGAACTCAACGGCATAGTCACCGGCGGCGACGCCGAGGGCAAGGGTTACGGTGAGGCGGTGGGCGAGTTTATCGCCAAAAGCGACTATCCGCACAAGGACATCTCCATTTTCGCCGCCGCCTGGGAGCACGGCGTCCCTGCGACAGTGCACCTGGGCATCGGGTACGACATCAACCACGAACACCCCTCGTTCGACCCCGCCGCCGCAGGGCGAGCAACATACAGGGACTTTTTAATCCTTGCGGGCATAATCGAGCAGATCCAGGGCGGGGTGGTGCTTTGTTTCGGCACGGCGGTGATGGGTCCGGAGGTGTTTCTCAAGGCGCTTGCAATGGCCAGGAACGTCGTCGGGGAACAGGGACGTGGGATTCACAGTTTCACCACGGCGGTGTTCGACCTGAAACATCTTACCGGCGACATACACGCCGAACCTCCGCGCGACCAGCCGGAATATTACTACCGCCCGTACAAGACGCTGCTCGTGCGGACGGTGGGGCCCGGGGGTCGGAGTTTCTACGTCAGGGGCGATCACGCGGCGACGATACCGGCCCTGCACGCGCTGCTTGATAAAATCGGGCAGTGAACGCCGGCGCGCGCGGGGCGTTATTCCAGTGATTCAAGTATGCCGTCTATATCCAGGTATTCCGCAGCGAGCGACATTGCCAGTTGTATCTTTTTCTCGTCGTCGGGTTGAATCTTGAAGATGGTCTCTCGAAACTTGCTGGCCACGGTGTACGTGTCGTCCTTGACCAGTATCACGGGCAGGTGGGCGTCGCTCATCAGCCGCATCAGCGTGCCGTCGGGTCGGAACCCGCCGGTGAGGATCATCCCGGCGACCATCCGGGACGCCGGGTCCGAAAGTTTGTTGGTGCTGATGGCGGCCAGTATGTTGTCGCTGCGGTCGCCGGGGGTGATCACCAGCGTTCCGCTGGTCAGGTAGCGCACCATGTGCGACGACTCCATCGCCGCCACGATGGCGGTGCGCACGTAGATTTCCAACTTGTCCTGACCGGCGATAATCTCGCCGCCCAGCAGGTCGTGGACCTGCCCCACTGTGGGCGAGGCGAGCTCCTGCTGGAACGGCACGGTGCCCCAGGATCGCATTTGAATGTTTTGCAGTCCTTTGGTGGTGGCCTGCTTGACGCGTTCGAATTTTTCCGGCCAGACCTTGTTCACCACGCCCCCCATAATGTCGGCGCCGCGCTGCATCATGAATCCCCCGCAAAGCGCTATGTCGTCGATGGCCCGTCCTATTCCGCCCCCGGTGATCAGCAGCACCCTTGCGCCCACGCTTCGCGCCACTTCCGCCGAGGACAGTCCCAGGCACGAGCCCGCCGCCACGTGTCCCATTCCCTCGACCACCACCAGGTCGTGGGTTCGCCAAAGGGGTGCGAGTCCTTCGTTGACCTTATCGCTCAGCGCCTTGATGTCCAGGTGGCTGATCTTCTGTTCGACGCGTCCTTTCGGAAGCGGCACGGCCATCTCCCCGCCAAGCGTGCTGTCGTCGCCCAGCAGGCGCGTCATTATCAGCGCGTCCTCGTGGACTAAATGCCCCCGGACCTTGCCCAGGCGCTGTCCAAGCGGCTTTGCGTAGGCGACTTTCATCCCCCTCTGGCGGAACGCGTGAACCAGTCCTATCGACAGGGTCGTCTTTCCCACGTGCTGCTTGGTTCCTGCTACGTAAAGCGGTTTCATCTGTCTGTTTCCGAATTCGTCCGCGCTGACAGTTGCCGGGGACGGTCCGACTTGGTTTCAATATTCTATCAGAAAGGCCTGCCGCTCAATCGCGAAACAAGCGCCTCGGACATTACCACAATATCTTCCGTACATAAATAACTTTCCACGTTATCACCCAGCAGAACGGTAGCCGAGGGCGGGAATTCGTCGTCTGGCCCGTGCCAAATAATCCGCACCGCAAGCCGCGGAAAGACGCTGAACTCGTACGCCGCGTCGCCGCCGCAAACCCTCTCGGCGCCGAGCGATTCTGCGGCGGCGCGGAATGTTTCCAAATCGCGCCCGGAAGTGGCGCACAGGCGTCGGTTGACGCGGTTTGCGTACACCGAGGCGTAAACCCTGCCCGAAGGCAGATCGGCGAAGGTCACTTCGCACGGGCGCTGCGGCGGCCTGTCTTTGACATGCAGGTAATGCAGCACAAGGATGCGCCACTTGGGCGAGACCTCCCTTCCGGAGGAGGTCACTACGCCGCCCGAAGACAGGTCAATTTGCATCGGTTCATCGAGCACCACCAGGCGCCAGTGTTCGCCCTGCGGCGTTGCGCCCAGCCATTCCAACTGCTCGGCGGACTGGTCGGCGAGTTTTTTTACTGCCTTTTCCACCGCTATCTGAAGATTGTGCTGCGGTGGCGGCACGGAAATGCCGCCGGGTGGCTTTTGTGGGCCTGTCCGGCGGGCGTTGTTGAGGCGTTCGTCATTCATTTGCGTTTATCCAGGCCTGGCCGCCTGGAGATAGGAATCGCAGTATATCATCTTTTCCATGAGCAGTTCGGCCGTTATCGCCGTGTCCATGAGTTGCTCGTCGAGCGGGTCGAAAATGGCGGCGTCCAGCCCGTGTGCGACGCACATGGCCAGGTAGGTGCTGTTAATCAGACTGCGATTGGAGCATCTCTGGGAAACGTTCGAGAGGCCCAGCATAAGGTGCGGGGGCGGGTCGGAGAAGGACTTCAGCTGCATAATCGCCTGCATGCAGTGCTTCGGGGTTTTTGGCGCTACGTTCACCGGAAGGATGATGGGGTCGATAAACAATTTGTCCATGGGCAGGGAAGCGTCCATCGCCAACGCGACGATCTGTGCGCCAAGTTCGACCCGTTTTTCGACGTTGCCCGGCACGCCGTCGGCGTCTATCGTCAGCCCGATTAATCCGGCGTTCCTTCCGGCCGCAAGCGCTATGTACTCTGCGGCGATCTCGGGGTCCGCCTTGGTGGAATTGAGTATTATCTCACCCTCGACCCGCTCGGCGAGGTATTTCATAACGTCGAGTTTAGCGGTGTCCAGCGCGATGGGCACGTCGGTGACCTTTCGCACCGCCTGTGCCATCCACAGCATCGCCTCGCCGGCATCCCTGGCCGCCGGACCGACGTTCAGGTCCAGTGCCTTTGCCCCGGCCCGGACCTGCCTTTGGGCAAGGTCCGATATAACATCCGCGTTGCGCTGCTTTATCGCTTTCTTAACGTCCGTGAACATCCCGTTGATTCTTTCGCCTATTACGTACACTTGTTTTCTCCTGTGCTTATGGTTCAGGATTCCCGAATCATCTCAAAATCCCATATGGTCCGCCGTTTTCGCAAGTTGCCGCGCCGCACCTTGTTTTTTCGGCGCGTTCCGGACACGATTACTGTTGTGACGCCTGCGGCATAAGTTTATCGATGCTCTTGCGTACAAGTTCGATGGCCCGGGGATGACGCATAGTCAGGATTTCCGCACCGGACAGCAGCAGCACGTTTGCGGTGGCGGCCTCCCACATAACGCCCCAGTCGTCGTATTTTTCGTCGTCCTGTGAAGCGAACGGGGGGCTCTTTGCCTCCTTGGCGCGCCAGGCCTCGTATCCCACGTCGCAAATAACCGGCTGGCCCAGCAGTTTGTCGCCCGAGAGCCCCGCAAGGCGCCCGCGCTCCTGGATGCTGTAAACGTATTCCATCCCGTAACCCAGGGCACCCGTGGTGGGGAAGATGACTATGTCTTCCAGAGGGTATCCGGCGTCGGTACAAAGGATGTTCACCTGCTTGGCGATGTTGATGTCCAGTGGGCTTTCGGCGATGACTTTATGCTTGTCGGCAAGACCCACTGCCGCCACAGTGCGGTAGTTTTCTTCGCGGGCGGTGCCTATCAGGCAATTTTCGCCCTTTGCGGCGGCGGATATCTCCGGGAGGATTTCGTTGTCCTTGTCGTCGGCGCCGCAGCCCCACAGAATCAGCGGGACGCCGACCGCCTGGAGCACTTCCTTGACCGCTTGGGAGCACTGCTGGGGCGACCGGTCGCCGGCGTCGGGGTGGGCGTCGCTGAAGCGCAGGCATATCATCTCGGCGCCGAATTCGACGGCCTTTTTCGCCCACTGTCCGGGAGAGGACATCGCATCGCCGTAAACTTTCTTCAACTGTTCGGGCCAGGTCTCCCCGCCGCCGTCCCAGATTTCCACCGCTATGGCGGGCCTGTTTCCCACGGGTCCGTCGTCGGATATATACGGCAGGCAGGCGGACCCGCCCACGGTAACCGCGCTGGTTCGGGTGCCGCCCTCCTCGGAGGTAGCGCCGATCTTTACGGTGTTAATCTTACCGGACCATTTCTCAGCCACTTCGGGAATACTCATTATGCCGGCTCCTTCTATTGGAGGTTAGTTCGCTGGTTCGATGAAGTTGACAGTATTATATCCACAATTCGGTCAATCGCCTCTGCGGCGTGCGGACCGGCGCCGTCTTCGATTGCTTCACCCCGGGCGCACCTTTCGGCAAGGTCGGCGTCGTAAGGAACGACGATGCGGCCGTCAATATCAGGCAACTCCGCCGGCGGTATTTCCCTGTCGCGCGGCACCTTGTTCAGCGCCAGTATTCGCCGGTGGACCTCGACGGGAAGCGAATCGGCGAGTTTGGATATTCGCTCAGCGGTCCGCAACCCTACGGGCGTGGCCTCGGCCACAAGAACCAGCGTGTGCACGTCGTCCACGACCAGGCGGGACAGATACTCCATTCCCGCCTCGCAGTCCACGATTATGCACGGGTAGTTGTCCCGCAGTTCCTTGAGATAGCGCCTCAGCAGCGAATTGACGTAACAGTAACACTTGGGACCCTCAGGTCTGCCCATTGTCAGCAGGTCGAAGCCCGTCTGCTCGCAGAGGATTTCGCCCAGGTACTGGTCCATGAGGCGCTCTTTGGGGATCTGTCCCGGGCTTTGTGCGGCCTGTCCCATCCTGTCGCGCAGTTCGGAGATGGTGGATTCCGGCTCGGAGCCAAGCATAATTCCCAGCGTAGCGTTGGGGTCGGCGTCCACCGTCAGGATGGGTCTGGTTCCTCGGCGCAGCATTCGGCGCAGCGTCATCGCCGCCAGGGTTGTCTTGCCCACCCCGCCTTTTCCGCTGAATGCTATAATATTTCCCGGCACGTCTGTCACCTTTTAACGTTTTGGGTCTGCAATTCCCTGGTCACCGACGGGAACAGTTCGACATTCGTATGCGGAAAGAAGCACGCCGATATGAACTCGTCCATGAACGTGGGATAAGTGCTCAGCTCGAAGTAGGTGGTCTTTTCGGCTATTGCGAATATCTCGTCGTAGCACCCGCTGCACAGGGCTGTCAGCTTAGCGCCTGCCAGGGCGGTGTTGCCCACGAAACGCAGCTTCTCGGGAGGCAGGTCGGGCAACATTCCGATAAAGACGGCGTTTTCCAGGTTCAGGAAGTTTCCGAACGCCCCGGCCACCATTATCTCCGAGAGACCCTCGAAACTCATGTCCAGCGCCTTGAGCAGCACCGTGGAGGCGGCGTAGATGGCGCCCTTGGCGCGGAGCAGGTTGCTCACGTCGCCCTGCGTGATGACAATGTCGCTTTCGGTTCCGGCCTGGTCGGCGCCGACAACTACGTACTCGAGTTGTCCGTGCTCGCCGGTGCGAATCCTGTTTTTTGAAGAGTCCGGCTGAATCTTTCCGGTCTTGTCGATGACTCCGGCGCGGAGCATTTCGGCCACGAGGTCCACGTAACCCGTGCCGCAGATGCCAACCGGCGGAGCCGAGGACACCGTGGAGTAACTCAGCACTCTGTCGGCGCCGGCCAGTTGTACGTGGTCCATGGCGCCGCGAGTGGCGCGCATTCCGCACCGCAGTTCGGCGCCCTCGAAGGCCGGTCCCGCAGAGGCGCTGGCGCAGACCAGGAACTCCCTGCACCCGATGACAATCTCGCCGTTGGTGCCGATGTCTATGAGCATTCGCGGCTCGTTGCGGGTAGTCAGCCCGGTGGCGAATATGCCCGCCACCACGTCGGCGCCGACGAAGCCCGCCACGGACGGAAGGCAATACAGCAGCCCGCGGGGATGGATGTGCAAACCGACCTCGGCGGCGCGGAAGGCGGGCAGGCGATAGGCCGCCCCAACGTAGGGCTCCTTGCGGATTTCCTGTACGGGCAGGCCCAGCAGCAGGTGGATCATGGTGGTGTTGCCCGTGGCGCACAGGTAGGTGACGTCCTGGACGCCCAGGCGGTTTTTGCTGAGCAGTTCGTCTATCAGGGCGTTGATGTCCTCCACGATGGCGTCGCGAAGTTCGTTCTCGTTTTCGGGGCTTTGCGTGGCGTAGATAATCCGGCGGATAACGTCGGCGCCGAAACGCGCCTGGGAATTGTATTTCGCCGCCTGGCCCAGCGTCTGCCCTTTGCAGTCGACCAGGTGGCACACCAGCGTGGTGGTCCCCACGTCGGCGACGATGCACATGTTGCGCCTGGTCGTGTCGCCGCCCTCGACGTCGATTATCTCGGTCAGCGGACCGCGATGACCGGTAATTGCCGTTACCTCCCAGTTGTGCTTGCGCAGCAGTTCCGGCAGGCGGCGAGTGACCTTCAGGCCCATCTGGAAGCCCGAGGTTTGTATGTGTTTGCCAAGTTCGTGCTCGAGGCGATGCAGGTCGGAGATGTTGTTCTCCAGGGTGGGTTTGGGCAGTTTGACCCGCGTTTTGCGAACCAGCGGCTCGACGACTATCCCCCGCCTGCCCAGTCGGGAAAGGTCGGTCAGGTACGGAACCTCGCCCTCGACGTACTCGGGCGCCTTGACCAGTCGGCTTTCGGGGGGAACTTCTATCTCAAGGTCCGTCTCCACCCTTCCCTGGCAGGCCAGAATGTACCCCTGCTGTATTTCTTCGCGTGTGAAGAACTCTGTCGGACCTCCAACCGCACGTCCGCGGCGAACTATGACCCGGCAGCGCCCGCACACCCCGTCGCTGGCGCAGACGCTGTTAACGTATACGCCCGCCTTGTGCGCAGCGGCGAGAATCGTCGAACCCACCGGTACTTCTGAGGTAACATTGTCGGGATGGAAAGTAACTTTGCAGGTCTTAGCCATTTATCTCCGCGTGGAGGTTACGCTTCCTTCCACTCTTTCTTGAGGTAAGGTCCGATGCCCGAGGCCTCCTTGGGACCCACCAGGACCTTGCACCCGGATTCCTCGCCCAGTTCGGCGGCAAGCACGGCCACGTGTCCGGGAAGGACAACTTTGTTGTGCGCGGCCTTTTCCTTTGCACCGGCCTTTTCCAGCGAGGCGGCGATGGTCTCGGCGTTGAACTTGTCAGCGGCCCATGCGGTCAGCACGCTGGTGCCCTCGGTGTCGACCGCCAGTATGCGGCAGGGCACGCGGGAGGCCTCGACCTCCGCCTCGACCGAGTAGTAGCTCAGCGAGAAGTTGGTGGTCACCAGAAGCGGGCTGTCGTTGGTGACTTCGCCCACATCGTAGAGTTTCGGTTCGACCTGAACGGGCTTTTGCGGGTCGGTGTAGATGTTCTGGCGGGTGGTCAAAATGGGCACCAGCAGGTGGGGCTCCCATGCGTTGGAAACCACAATGCCGGCGTACTTGGCGACGTACTGGCAGGCCTCCAGGGCCGATGCTTGCTTGTCCTCGCCGTCGGCAAAAACCAGAACGGGGCATCCCAGCGGGCGATACTTCTTTTTAAGCGAGGCCCGTCGCGTCTGCGTCAGGAAGGTAAGCGCCCCCAGTAAATCCACCCGTCCCGGCGAGATGACGATGTCCTTGACGTCCTGTTTATCCAGTTCCTCGACCTTCTGCGCCACTTCCTCAATAGACCCCGACACGCACAGCGGCGCGCCGGTCTGCTTGGCCAGTCCGGCAAGGTCTTCCACCGACGCATCACAAGTGCAGTACAGCAGTGGGCTTGCGCCGGACAGCGGGCCCATCGCCGCGGCCGAGAGCGACTCGCACTTTTCGCTTATCAGCACCATCGGATCGCCGAGTTCGTTGTAGACGGTCTGTGCGGCGGCCTGCATCGCGTCCGGCGAACCGGATTCGTTGAACAGCGCCACCATGTTAGGGGCGAGTGTTTCGCCTACGCGGGTGAACTGGAGTTCCTTGAAGGTCTTGCAGGCCTGGCTGATTTGCTCTTCGTCGCCGGTGTCGGAAATGTTCAGGGCGATGCCCGTGGGGTGATGAAACTTCTCGTCGTGTCGGAACATCACCGTTTCCTGCCCTATCTCGACGGCCTTGCTGTCGGCGCCGATTCTCACCAGTCGCTGCGGCGGCGCCGACGCCTCGGACAGTTCCTGACGCGCCTCGTCGCCCAGGCGGGGGCAATCGTCCAGGCCCGCCTGTCCGGCGGCCACCTTCATGGCGAACGCCAGGCACGTGGCCACGCCGCATTCCTTGCAGTTTTCCTTGGGGAGTTTCTTGTATATGTCGAGTCCGGTAAGTGCCATGTTAACGCCTCCGTCATTTATACAGATTATTATTCGGTTTCGCGCGTCGCGTTACATTATCGGCTCCATGCTCACCGCCGGGTGTTCCACCCTGGTCAGATACTCCACCAGTTGTTCGGCGTCGGTGGCGACGGTCTCGTCGGCGATCTTGTCAACGAAACCGTCCAGCTTCAGTTCGTCCGCACGCTCCTGAAGTTTCTCGCGCATGGATTCCTTGAGTTCCTTGGGCATCCACACCAGGCGACCAAGACCGCCTTCGGCGCTGATGAACTTTCTGCTGGCAAGGTAAAGCCGCCCCACGCCCAGGAATCCCGGCGTCTGGTGTCCGCCGCCGACGCTGCCGGCAAGTGTCGAAAACGGCATGCCGATCGGCGTGTCGCCCGGATATTCGCGGTTGACCGCCATCACGCCGTTGGCCTCGGGAACCACCGCCACAATGCACTCGAAGCACCCGCAGGAAGTCATCGGGTAATGCATAAGAGAATACTGGCAGTAATGCTCGATGGTGCGGTTGGAATTTTCGTAAACGAACTTGTTGACATTTTCCCACTCGCCGTGTTTTTCGTCAAGGGTCTTGCCCTTTGGCACCGGTTGGTTTGGCCCGGTGGGATTGATTTCGTACGCCGCCTGCCCGTCCACCCAGTTGTACGCCCCGCACAGGCCAAGGCGCTCGGGCGATATTATGCACACGTGGTCCGGCGCGAACGACTGACACAGCGTGCATGAGTAGAAGGTGTCCACCGACTCGTCGGTCATGCCCGCCACGCGCTCGTCACGCTCGGTGAACATGGGCTTTCCGTGCTCGATCAGTTCGGCGACCTCGCTTTCAACGGTGGTGATTTCCACGGCGACCTTGTCCAGTATGCTGCCGAATTCATCGTGCAGAGTCGCGTGCAGGATGGTTCCGATGTGCTTCAGGCGGAATCCCGCCTGGTAGGTCTGCTTCGAGATGCGGCACCATATCTGGTCGCGCTGCCCGATGTGCATAAAGCCCATCGCCTCGTTGAGCGCGTTGTGTATTCGACGCTCGAGTATGCTCTCGAAGTCCTTTTTCATTTTTCGACCCGCAACGCGAACGTGAATGCCAAGGTTCATCGCCCCGCCGACCTCGGCGGCGTCGATGTCGTCGCCGTTGACCTTTATGTCGCCGTCGTTTATCTCGTCCATTTCCGCGATTTCGAGCAATTCGATGCCCTTGGAATACTTTCCGCCGAACTGAACGTGCATGTCATCCTTGCGGACCCTCTCGCCCTCGAACGCCGGCGAGTACGACACGGGTATGTCCACCTGGGAGACCTTGACCTTCACCCCGCGGACCTCGATGCAGGTCTCGACGATCTGCTTGGGGTCTGTTTGGCGTACCAGCGCCTCGTACGTGGTGACGCCCGTGGGTCGCACCTCGGGCGTGGATTCGTGGTCGGACACCACCGGGAAGCCCATCAATATCGCCCCGCCGCCCACGGCGTACCAGTCGTCGGGGATTGGTCCGAAGGTTATGCCGAAGGCAAATATCCGCTGCTTGGTGTATTCAAGGCAGTTTCGCCAGTCGCCTTTTTTGTGCCCGCCGAAGGTCAGAGCCGCCCGGATGGCCCAGTCCAGCACGTAGATGGCAGAGTGAGTGTCGCGCCCCACCGGAACGATGTAAGTATCCCAGCCGAGTTCCACGTTCCGGTTGTCCAACTGGTCCTTCATGCTCACGCCGTCGCGGTT
>CAYZPY010000029.1:0-4224 GCA_964480425.1 uncultured Planctomycetaceae bacterium | reverse complement strand
GTTACCGACCAGGAACGTCAGGATGCTGCGTTTTTGCAGTTCGCGGGCGACGTGTTCGGCGGTTTCCTCGTCCGGGGCGGGCCCGAGTATCGCCGCGAAGCCCGGCATGCGCCCGTCGACCAGTTGAATACCGAGTTCGCGCTGGATGGTGTCGGAGATGAATCCGTGGAAACCGTCCTCGGGCTTCTCTCCGTCCAGATGTCTTATCGCGCACGTCGCCTCCATGGCAAGCATGGCCGCGGCACCTGCGTCCAGTCCGTCGCCCAGGTACGGAAGCCACAGCCGCTCTGCCGGGTCGCCCGGTAGCAGCCGGCGGCAGTGCTCGAGGATTGGTTTAAGGTCGCCGACTTTCTGCGCTTCGGCGCCCATCAGCGCATAGGCCATGGGAAGGTAGAACGCCGTCTCGGGGAAGCCAACTTCCTTGTCTTCGCCATGCTGCTGTATCGCCTGGGCGAGTTTTTCCTCGGCCTCGGTTACGAAGTCCCTGGAACCTCTTATTACTGACGATATTACTTCACGCGACATAAACTAATCTCCTGATTTTGTTAACACTTTAATTTATAAAGTCTAAGTTGGCGAATGTTTACTCGCCGTCGTTGTTGGCGACATTTGCTCGGCGCTGAAACGGCGCTTGCATACCGGGCACACCTCGCCGGGCGCCATGTGCTCGGGTAACTTTGCGCGAATGAACTCCAGCTCCCGCAGCGGAGCGAACGGGCGTCCGCACCGGCTGCATTGTGCAAGTTCAAGTTCCGTGTTCCACGATTCCATCCGCCTCAGCGCGCCGTCGTCAATGCTCAGCACGTGCCCGGTGGGGCATACCGCCACGCACGCCATGCATCCGATGCACGCCTCGGACAGGTCGTCGAAGGGCGTTCCCACCTCGCGTTTTTGGCCTCGGTTCTTAAAACCAATAGCCGCGGCGCCTACCAGTTGTTCGCACACCCGCACGCACAATCCGCAGCGTATGCATTTGTCCTGCTCGTCGCGCACGGTCGCGAATCGCGACTCGCTTACGCCCATTTTTCGCGCCAGCGAACGGATGGTCTCGCTGTTGGGGGCTTCTGCCAGGATCAGCTCCATCGCCATCCGCCGGGCCTTGGTAACCTCGGGTGTGTCGGTGCGTATGCTCATTCCTTCGCGGATTGGCAGGTCGCACGAAGTGGTCAGCCAGGTCCATCCCTTGCGCGTAACCTCCACCACGCACAGGCGGCATGCGCCGTAGGGCTCCAGGGCCGGGTGGTAGCACAGTGTGGGTATCTCGATGCCCATGTCCCCAGCCACCTCCAGCGCCCAACTGTCGCGCTCGACCCGAACTTCCCTACCGTCAATTGTCGTCCGTATCAAAGCCATGTCTGTTCCTGTGAAACCGTCAAGCCACCGCCACGGCGTCAAACGGGCAGACTTCCCTGCATGCGCCGCAGGTGATGCATTTTTCGTCGTCGATTTTCGCCGGGACCTTCTTCTTTCCGTCGCTGATGGCGTCGACCGGACACGCCGCCACACACCTTCCGCACGCCCTGCACTTGTCCTCGTCGACCACGAACGTCGTCAGCGCCGGGCACACTCCGACAGGGCACTTGCGCTCGTTCACGTGCGCCATGTATTCGTCCCGGAAGTATTTCAGCGTGCTCAGCGTCGGGTTCGGCGCGCTCTTGCCCAGCCCGCAGATGCTGTTGTCGCGAACGTACAGCGAGACCTCCTCCAGCAACTCGACGTCCTGCGGCGTGCCCCGTCCGGAGGTGATTTTTTCCAGCAGTTCGTACATCCGCATAACGCCCTCGCGGCAGGCGGTGCACTTTCCGCACGATTCCTTCCGCAGGAAGTCGGTGAAGTAGCGGGCCACCTCAACCATGCACGTGCGGTCGTCCATGACGATCATGCCGCCCGAGCCCATCATGGAACCGGCCTCGGTGAGCCCGTCGAAGTCGACCGGGAGGTCCAGTTGGCTTTCCGGCAGGCATCCGCCCGAGGGTCCGCCGGTCTGGACGGCCTTGAAAGGCCTGTCGTCCGCAACCCCCCCGCCTATGTCGTAGATGATTTCCCGAAGCGTCATGCCCATGGGCACCTCGACCAGACCGGTATTTTTGACCTTTCCCACCACCGAGAAGACCTTGGTGCCCGTTGACTGTTTGGTTCCGATGTTGGCGAACCAGTCGGCCCCGCGGTCGATAATCAACGGTACGTTCGCCCAGGTCTCGACATTGTTGAGGTTGGTGGGCTTTTTGAACAGGCCTTTCTCGCTGGTGTGGATGTGCTTTACACGGGGCTCGCCGGCCTGTCCTTCGATTGAGGCCATCAGCGCCGTGGACTCCCCGCAGACAAATGCACCGGCGCCGCGACTGATGCGCACGGTGAAGTCAAAACCCGTTCCAAGTATGTTCCGACCGAGCAGTCCGTACTCCTCGGCCTGCTGAATGGCCCGTCGGAGCGTCCGGACCGCCAGCGGATACTCGTACCGGACGTAAATGTATCCGTAGTTCGCGCCGATGGCGTAAGCGCCGATTACCATGCCTTCCAGCACGGCATGGGGGTTGCCCTCCATAATGCTGCGGTCCATGAACGCGCCCGGGTCGCCCTCGTCGCCGTTGCACAGTACGTACTTGGGGCTTCCCTCGGCCTGCCGACAGTAGCGCCACTTTCGCCCGGTGGCGAATCCGCCTCCCCCTCGCCCCCTCAGGCCCGACTGCTCGACGGCGTCGATAATCTCCTGGGGTTCCATGGTTGTCAGCGCCTTGGCCATAGAGTCGTACCCGCCGGCGGCGATGTAATCGTCTATGCTGGTCGGGTCGACCGCGCCATTGCCTGCCAGTACCATGCGACGCTGGTTGGCGTAGAACGGCAGGTCGCTCTCGCGGGCAATGCGGTTCTTGGTGGACGGGTCGCGGTAGGTCAGGCGTTCGATGATGCTGTCGCCCTTAATGGATTCGGTGATAATCTCGTCCGCGTCGTCGGGTGTGACCTTGACGTAGAGCACGCCGTTGGGCATGACCACCAGGGGGCCCTGCTCGCAGAAGCCGTGACATCCTGTGATGCGCACGGCGACGTCGTCGGTCAGACCACGGGCGGCGACGGCGTCCTTAAGGGCCTTGGCGACCTCGATGCCTTCCCCAGCGCGGCATCCGGTGCCGCCGCACACACGGATGGACGGAAGGGCACGCCCGGCGTCGGCCGCGAGCTTCTCGCGATACGACGCCAACGTCTCAGGTTGTGTGAAACAAATCACAATCGCATCTCCCAAAGGCATCCGCTCCGCCGCTTACGCGTCGGGATTGGCATTCGCCTGGTTCCGATAGTAGTCCAGCGTTTCGGCGACCTTGTCGGGCGTCATCTGCCCGTGGTACCTTTTGCCCACGGCCATCACCGGCGCAAGCGCGCAGGCACCGAGACAGGCGACCGATTCGAGCGTGAACATCATGTCATCGGTGGTCTGGCCGTCTTCGATGCCGAGCCGGCGGCAGATTTCATTGCGGAGGTTATTGGCCCCGCGAAGGTGGCACGCAGTTCCGTCGCATACGCGGATTACGTATCGCCCGCGCTCGGTCAGGCAGAACGAACTGTAGAACGTCGCCACGCGGTAAACGTGCGTAAACGGCAGGGAGAGTTTTTCTGCCACGTGCTCCAGCACCGGACGTGGAAGGTAATTGTAATGTTCCTGGGCGTCCTGGAGTATCATCACCAGCCAGGACGGGTCACCGTCGTAGTTGTTTATGATTTTATCGGTAGCGGTCAAATCCATATCAATCATTCACTGCCGTGCCGTCGGTTTTCGCCCGCTTCGGGCCCGCATATCGCCGCTGCGGCGCCCGCCAGGTTCGCGACCGCGGCGCGCCGGCGCCGGCGGAGGTAATCGTCCAGTTCCTCAAAGGTGATCGCCCTGGTGGGGCACGCCTCAACGCACGCCGGTAGTTCGCCCGCCTCGGTCCGCTCGACGCCGGTCACCTTGGTGGCGAGGCGGAAGGTGAAGCCCTGCTTCTCCAGCATCGCTTTCTGATCCTCCAGCATCTCTTCCAGAGGCTCCGTATCGTACGCAAAGCTGGCCGACGCTGCGTCATTGAAGCTCAAGCACTGCAGCAGCAGGGCCTGTTCAATGCCAAAGCGCTTTAATGAAGACAGGCAGCCCACGACGGCGTCGGAGGCTGCGGAAAGATCCGTTGCCACAATCATTTTATTGTACATGATGTTCTCCTCTTTTTTGTTTCGTTGTTCCATGGGACGATAGGG
>CAYZPY010000028.1:894-21088 GCA_964480425.1 uncultured Planctomycetaceae bacterium | reverse complement strand
CACCTGATCGCCGACGCGTCGCTGCGGGCGACGCCACGCCCCTTTATAAACATCAGACCAAGTATGCTCTGCGCCTGGTCCAGTCCCTGCTCGGCGGCGCGTCGGAACCATTTAGCGGCCTCTTTATAGTCCTGCGACACGCCCAACCCGTTGTAGTACATCCATCCCAAAACGTACTGAGACTTATCCAGCCCCTGTTCGGCGGCGAGTCGGGCCCAGCGACAGGCCTCCTTGTAGTCGCGTCGGACGCCCTGCCCTTCGTAATACATTAGCGCCAGGTTATTCTGCGAAAAGGCGTATCCCCGCTGGGCCGCCAGGCGGTACAACTCCACGGCGCGCTTGTCGTCCCGCTCGAAGCCCTCTGCCCGATCGTACATCACCGCCAGGGCGTGCTGGGCGTGAGTGAAGTCCTGCTCGGCGGCGAGGGTGAACCATTCGGCGGCGCGGGCGAGGTCGCGTCCGACGCCCTTGGCCCGGTAATACATCAATCCGAGACAATACTGCGCCTGGGGGGCGCCCTGTTCGGCGGCGAGGGTGAACCATCGCTTAGCCAGACCGTAATCGCGGGCAACACCCTTGCCCTCGAAATACATCAAACCCAGATTGTTCTGCGCGGCGGCGAAGCCCTGCTCGGCGGCGAGACGGTACATTTGCGCCGCCTTCGAGTAGTCCGCCGGCATCCCCTCCGCCCGCTCGTACATCAGGCCCAGGGTATTCTGCGCGGGCGCGAAGCCCCGCTCGGCCGAACGACGCAACCACATTGCGGCCTTTTTATAATCCCGATCCCGACCGGTCCGTTCACGATAAAGCGTTCCCAGGATGTACTGCGCCATGGGGTCTCCCCGCTCCCCGGCGCTACACAGTAGCCCCATCGCCTGTTGGTGATCCTTCGCCACCGCCTGCCCGAACATGTGCATAACGCTCAGGTTGTTCAGGGCCGATGCGTTATTCTGATCGGCCGCACGCTTGTACCACCTGGCCGCCTCCTTATGGTCCATGGGAACGCCCTGACCCTTGTAATACATCACGCCCAGGTTCGTCTGCGCCAGCGCGAAGCCCTGCTCGGCGGAGCGTCTGTACCATTTTGCCGCCTGCTCGTAATCGCGGCGCACGCCCCGTCCCTCGTAATAGCACAGGCCCAGAAAGAACTGCGCCCTGGCGTCGCCTTTTTTGGCCAGTGGCTTCCAGTTTTCCAGTGCCGTGGCGTAATCTCCGTCGTCGAAGGCGTCCCAGCCCCGGTGGAAGGCGGTGCTGCAACCGGTCGCGGCGACCAGGAGAACCACACAAAGAACACAGACACGCGCGGGGTATATTCCCATCCCGCGCCCACGGCGAAGGCGGCGATCGTTGCGCAAGAACATAGTTAAATCCTCCATTTCGTCGTACATTAGTGGTATCGGAGCATCGGAATCCCGGATTCAGTAAGACGTGGCGGGAATTATAAATTCAACCCCTCTTCCGCAGATAACGGGTGCATCGCGCGCACAGCGGAGCCATCGGGACAGCCACGGGACTGCTCAAATTGCCCGCCGGCGCGCGACGTGAGCGGGGAGGTTCATCGAAGCCGTCCTTGCAAAATATCCGCGTTAACCCCTGCTATTTCTTCGGGGCGGTCGGTGCGATGGTGTATTCGAACGTCACGGCACGGGGCTTAACGCGATATTTTTCCAGGGGGAATGACCGTCCGCACGATGCGTTGCCCAGGCCGCACTGAGCGTAGTCGATGTTCCAGTAAATCTCGTCCGTGCGCTTCAGGTCATAAGTGTGGTAGGCGTTGGAGAGGTTCTCGTCGGTGTAATGGCGGGCGGAGGTTTCTATCGGGCGCGTGCTTTGCGCGATTAATCCCGCCCCCTCCTCGTCACGCAGCGACACCCAGCGGACGTCGGTCTTGTTGCCGTTCGCCTGGGGGACGGGATAATTTACGAACTGCTCATCCACCGTGCCGGTGTAAACGCCGATCAGCGAGCCGGTGTTGCGGTCGCGGTAGTTGGCCATCGGACCCCGGCCGTACCAACTCATCCGCTCCAGGTCCCGGGCAGTTACGCACTGGACGCCGATTCGCGGAAGCGACGGCAGTCTGGTGACGGCTTTTCCGAACGGCTTGATATCGTGGCGGAACTGCATCACGCCGTCGGGGCGGACGGTCGTAACGCTCGTGCAGTTGAACCCGGCCTTTGCGCCGGGCTTTTGTATCACGTGTTCGGCTCGAACCACGACGTTGTCGCCGGTCTTTTCAATGTCCAGGGATTTGACGTCGCTTTTCAGCGCGTCCAGCCCGGCGCGGATCCACTTGGCGGAGTACCTGTTCTTGTGCCGCATTGATTTGGCGTATCCGCCGTCGTTGTCGGTCGGCGCACGCCAGAAGTGCGGCCGGGGACCGTGCAACATCAGCACGCGCCCCCCGCGGGTGTAGTTCTCCAGTCGGCCTGTTTGGGTATTCACGCGCACGCTGAAGCCCTCGCCGGTGATGACGGAGCGCCCGTCGTCGTATTCCGCGATGGTCAGTTCGCCCCGTGCGGCCGGGGACTTCTTGTCGAAATCCCAGCCGCGCAGAACCAGTTGGCCAAAGCCCACGGCGTAACCCTTGTCCGCCCAGAGTTCGTTTCGCTTCAGATGGAAACTGACATTCAGCAGCAGTTCGGCGCCGTCCGGCACGTCCTGCCTGCACTCCGTCGGAATGTCGACCACTACGGTTTTTTGGGGCGGCGCGGACGGCAGAAGCAACTCGCCGCGCTTTGCGGATTCGCCGTCGGCAAGCAGTTCCCAGCGGCAATCGTACTGCCCCAGATCGGTGAAGAAGTTCTTGTTGCCGACGGCGATTTTTGATTTGCCCTCGTTGGCCCAGGAAACCCCGACGTTCTGGTACACGCCGCGGACCTCGGCCAGCTTCCCGGTCCGACTCAGGTCCGACATGACCAGCCCGTTGAGACAGAAATTCGCGTCGTGCTCAACCTCGCCGAAGTCGCCGCCGAAGCCGTAATATTCCTGCCCGTCTTTTGTCCGCGTCAGGATGCTCTGGTCCACCCAGTCCCAGATGCATCCGCCCATTATCCGCGGGTGCTTTTCCATGATGGCCACGGTCTCGGAGAGGTTTCCCACGGCGTTGCCCATGGCGTGGGCGAACTCGCTGCGAAGGTAAGGCCTGTCGGATTTGGCCTTTGCGATTCTTATCATCTCGTCCAGACCATAGTACCGCCCGTGCCCCCCACGGGTAGTTCCACCGGCGACGATGTCGTACACCCGCGGCTCGGTATCGTAGTGGTAGGACGTAGAGCGGGTGGGGTCCGTTTTTTTGGCGAGGTAATGCATGGCGGCCATGTTAGGCCCGTTGTCCGCCTCGTTGCCCACCGACCAGTTGATAACGCAGGGGTGGTTCCTGTCGCGATAAATCATGCGCTCCATGCGGTCCAGGTGCGCCTTTTTCCACGCGGGCCTGGAGGGGAAACCGCTGTGCGGTCCGCTCTCGAGGTTCGCCTCGTCCACCACGTACAGCCCGTAGCGGTTGCACAGCGTGTAAAATTCCGAGCACGACGGGAAGTGCGCGGTGCGGACGCAGTTGATGTTGTTCCGCTTCATCAGGCGCAGTTCTTTTTCGATTCGCTCGCGGCGGATGTAATGCCCGCGGACGGGGTCGTGCTCCACGCGGTTGACGCCCTTGATTTTGATGGCCCGGTCGTTCAGGTAGAACACGCCGTCGCGAATGTGCATCCGGCGGAAGCCGAATTCCGTGCCGGTCACCTGCACGGTCTTGCCGTCACGCGATAGCGTCAGCACCAGCGGATAGAGGTTGGGCGTCTCGGCGGTCCACTTCAGCGGCGAATCGACGTCCATTTTCAGATTCACTTTCCGCTCTTTACCGGGTGGAATCGAAGGGATCCTGATCGGCGTGGCGGCCGCCTTTACTTTCCCGCCGTCCGGTCCATAAAGCATGCATTTCACGCCGACCGGCGCGGAGGGCGCCTCGCCGTAGTTTTTTACGGACACTTCGACGTTCAGCGTCGCGTCGTCGCAGGCGTCGTCCAGTTCGGCGGTGGCGAAGAAGTCGCGGATGGCGGTCTGTGGAGTGGCGTAGAGCCACACGTCACGGTAAATCCCGCTCATGCGGAAGCCGTCCTGGTCCTCCAGGAAACTCCCGTCGCACCAGCGGAACACACGCAGTGCCATGGTGTTTCGGCCGTCTTTCAGGTACGGCGTGAGGTCGAATTCCGCCGGCAACTTACTGCCCTGCGAATAGCCCACGCGCCGCCCGTTCACCCACAGGTAGAATGCCGCCTCGACGCCGTCGAAGTGCACGAACACCCGCTTGCCTTCCCACCGCGCCGGGACGGTAAAGTCGCGCCTGTAGCAGCCGGTCGGGTTGCCGTAGGGCGATTCGATGCGCGGAGACGAGTCCTTCTCGAACGGGTATCCGGCGTTGATGTAGATCGGCGTGCCCCAGCCGGACAACTGCCAGTTCGAGGGCACCTTTATATCGTCCCACGAAGAGACGTCGTATGCGTCTTTGTAGAATCCTGCCGGGCTCTGACCCGGCGTCTTTGACCAGTGGAACTTCCACGTGCCGTTGAGCGAGAGGCAATCGGCGTTTTGTCTTTCGAATGTCAGGGCCGACTTCACGTCGGCGTAGTTGTAGGCGAACGCCCGCGGCGAGGCCTTGTTTATAGCGATGACCTGCTCGTTCTCCCAGTCGTTTTTCGCATGGCATGGCTGGAGCACGAACAGTCCCGCCAAGATCAGCACGTAAGTCTTTCTCATGGTTTTACACTCCCAAAGCACCGACGTAATAGCCGGCTGCTATCAATTTTATCATTACGCCCGGGCAACCGCCAGATTGTCGCGGCGGTGTGCTGCTGCGGACGCTCCTGCGCAGCCCGGTAATACATGGCCTCGAGTTTCCCGTCCCCCGCTGCACCAGTCGGGCGTAGCCCAGGTCCGGCTCGGTGTCCTTGCGGAAATCGTCCCTCAGCACGATCCGCCTGCCCCAGGTGCCCCCCGTCGCCGTCGCTGACGGCGGCGGACCTTTCGCTCGGCGCGAAAGACGCCCAGAATCTCCTTGGCGAAAGCGGGGGGGGCAGTATAATGCGTGTCAAATCGCCCGGCGGCGTAGCCGGGCAAGATTATCCGGGAAATCCCGGATTAGTTAGTAATGACAGCAACATACACCGGATCATCAGATTTCCTCCCAGTGCACGTCGGTAAGATTGGACCATGACGAAGAGTCGGACACAGAGGATCGCGAACAGCAAGGCCGTCGTGGACCGGATCGTCCAGGCCTACGCGCCAGGGCAGACGGAGATCGACTCGAGCTTGGTCAGGGATCTGGAGCTATACACGAAGAACCGGGACAGGCAGATTCGCGAGCAGTCGCTCGTCTACGCCGCAGATCACCTGTCCCAGTGCCCGCTTCTGCTGGACATCGTGTTCGAGGCCGCGTGGCGCGGCAGCGACGGCAGCAGCAAGGAGCGGCTCATCAGTGCTTTGGCCACATGCGATTCGCCTTCCGTGCAGGAGAAGCTGCGGTCGATCCTGATCGATGAGAACCTGAGTCCCTCGCGTGGCGGACCTCGTGACGTTGCGGCACCCCTACGCCGCATTTATTCCAGATGCCCTGCATGCAGGTAATCGCCTCGGCACATGCGGGGCTTTCTGAGATAAGATTTTTCGTTTTTGAAAACATGTCCCAGGTAGTCCGGGTTCTGGCTGTCGAATGGGTTATAAATGAGGCGGTACCATGGCAGTTTACGTAAATTATTACAAATAACATATCATTTGTGAAACAATTTCTCATAAATAATTCGTTTTTTGTATGGCGAATTTCATACACCGCAAACGCGTGCAGCCCCAATGCGTGGATGCCAAGCCCCACCCATTGGGGCCGCACTTGTCGGGAAATATCAAAGAACCGCGGCAGTTTGAATTTCAAGCGGTTAACGGATATATTGCGGTTTTACCGTCGGGCGAATCGGCGTCGTCGTTTAATCCCAGTACACGGGAGAGTGAAAGTTGGGCCAAAAACCTAACGTAGTATGGATTATAGCCGAGGATCTCGGCACGGACCTTGGCTGTTACGGGGAAAAACACGTCCACACGCCGAACCTCGATCTCCTCGCCTCCCAGGGCGCGCTTTACACCAACGCGTTTATGACTTCGCCGGTGTGTTCGCTTGCGCGTTCGGGTCTTATCACGGGAATGTACCCCACCAGCATCGACATATCCGCCGCCTCGCTGTGGGCAGCGGGAATCCAGCCGCCCGAGGAACTGTACGACCTTCGCAACGACCCGCACGAGATCTGTAATCTATTGTCGCCCGCCGAAAGCGGCGGCAAAGTCGCCGGCGCGCACGAGGAAGTTCTCCAAAAGATGCGCCGGGCGCTGAACAAGTGGATGGTGAGCACCGCCGACATGGGCGCCACGCCCGACGGACCCGTTCCGGAAGGTCAATCGCCCCTGCGGAGCGTAAAATTATCATGATACGGGACACGTTTATCACGCCCTTAGGAGACCTGGAAATGACATCATACGGCTGTGGACGCCGAGACGTGCTCAAGGCCGCCGGACTGGGAGCGGCGTCGCTGGCGATGGGCAAACTTTCCCGCGCCGTCCCCGCCGGCGGCGGGGGCAAAGGGAAACCGCCGAACATCGTTTACATTCTGGCAGACGACCTTGGCTACGGGGACGTTTCGCACCTTAACCCGCAGTCTAAAATCAAAACCCCGAACATTGACCGCCTCGCTGCCGAGGGAATCACCTTCACCGACGCCCACGCGCCCGACGCCGTGTGCACGCCCACGCGCTACGGAGTGCTGACCGGAAGGTACTGCTGGCGGACGCGCCTCAAAAAGGGCGTGCTGTGGGGCTACAGTCCGCCGCTGGTCGAAAAGGACCGCATGACCGTCGCCTCGCTGCTCAAGTCGCGCGGATACTACACCGCCTGCGTGGGCAAGTGGCACCTGGGCGTGGACTGGAAAACCACCGACGCAAAGCCGCCCTCGCACGCGATTTTCGCAAAGAACGTAGATTACACCGCGCCGGTTCGCGGCGGGCCCACGGACGTGGGCTTCGATTACTTCTTCGGAATCGCCGCCTCGCTGGACATGCCGCCTTACGTCTACATAGAAAACGACCGTCCCGTCGAGAAGCCCGTCGCCCGGTGGGAAAAAAGCGACTCGAAGCACGGGTACCTGCGTACGGGACCTGCCATGGAGGGCGTAAAGCCCGAGGACGTACTGCCGGACCTGACCGAAAAGTCCGTCGATATCATCGCGCAACATGCAAAGAATCGCGGCGACAAGCCGTTGTTTCTGTACTTTCCCCTGACCGCCCCGCACACGCCGATAGCGCCCGCAGAGAAATTCAGCGGCGCCAGCAAGGCCGGCGACTACGGCGACTTCGTCGCGCAGGTGGACTGGACCGTCGGGCGGGTCGCCGATGCGCTGGACAAGGCAGGTCTGGACCGGAACACCCTGCTGATAGTAACCAGCGACAACGGGCCGGAATTCTTCATGCACAAGCGCAAGGAAAAGTACGGGCATTACAGCGCGTATCATTTCCGCGGGTGCAAGCGCGACAACTGGGAGGGCGGGCACCGCATGCCGCTGGTAGCCCGCTGGCCGGGACGAATCAAACCGGGCGGCAAGTCCGGCGAACTTGTTTCGCTGACGGACCTGCTGGCCACTGCCGCCGACGTCGTCGGCGCCGAGATGCCCGGCGACGCCGGCGAAGACAGCATCAGCATGCTGCCGGTCATGCTGGGCGACGAATCCGCACTGCCCGCGCGGGAGGCGATGGTGCACCATTCGTCGAACGGCAGGTTCGCCGTGCGTCGCGGCAGGTGGAAACTGCTGCTGCACCCCGGCTCGGGCGGGAACAAATACGCCTCCGGGCCAAACGCCGTAAAACCCGGCGACCCGAAAATTCAACTTTACGACATGTCCACCGACCCGCAGGAGCGGCACAACCTCCAGGACGAGCATCCCGAAATCGTCGCCGAACTGACCGAACTGCTCGGACAATACCGCAAGTCGGGTCGAAGTCGAACCCGCCCCGGCCGGGAGTGATAAATGAGCGGGCCCAACTTCGTTTTCTTTCTGGTTGACGACCTTGGCTGGCGCGACCTGGCGTGCTGCGGCAGCGATTTCTACCGGACGCCCGGTATCGATCGTCTGTCCGATGAGGGAATGCGTTTTACCGACGCCTACGCCGCCGCGCCCGTCTGCTCGCCCACGCGCGCGAGCATCATGACAGGAAAATACCCCGCAAGAATGGACACCACGGACTGGTTCGGCGGCGACAAGGCCGGAAAACTGCTCCCGGCGGAGCACATCCACAACCTGCCGTCGGGGGAAACCATCCTCGCAGAGGCGCTGAAGGAGGCAGGATACAAAACCTGTTACATAGGAAAGTGGCACCTGGGTGGGGAAGGGCACTGGCCTGAGGACCACGGCTTCGATATCAACATAGGCGGATGGACGGCGGGCTCGCCGGGGTCTTATTTTCCGCCGTACAATAATCCAAAACTCCCCGACGGGCCCGACGGGGAGTACCTCACCGACCGCCTCACCGACGAGGCGATCGGATTTCTCGATAGTCACGACGGCGGGCCGTTCGCGCTGTTCCTGGCGCACTACGCCGTGCACGTGCCGCTCCAGGCCAGGGAAGACATCGTCGAAAAATACAGGCAAAAGGCGGCCTCGCTTGGCGACAGGGGCCCTGAGTTTTTCCGGTCCGACGGCGTCAAACAAAGGCGCATCCAGGGCCACCCTGTTTACGCCGCCATGATAGAAAGCGTTGACCGCGGCGTCGCCCGCGTGACGGACAAACTAAAGCAGATGCGCCTGGAGGAAAACACTGTGGTCGTTTTTACGTCCGACAACGGGGGGCTGAGCACCGCCCAGGGCTGGCCCACGACAAACCTTCCGCTGAGGACGGGCAAGGGCTGGCCTTATGAGGGCGGCATCCGCGTGCCGCTTATCGTCAGGTTCCCGCCCCTGGTTGCGCCGGGCAGCGTCACAGACGCAGCGGTCATCAGCAACGATTTTTACCCCACGATGCTGGAGTTGGCCTCGCTCAAGGCCCGCCCCCGACAGCACTGCGACGCAGCGAGCATGGCGGACATACTAAAGGGTCAAAGACCCACCGGGGCGCAAAGGCCTCTTTTCTGGCATTATCCGCACTACAGCGACCAGGGCTGCACCCCCGCCGGCGCCGTCCGCGCCGGGAGGTGGAAACTCATCGAGTTCTTCGAGGATTTCCGCCTCGAACTGTACGACCTGCACGAAGACATAGGCGAGCAAAACGATCTTGCCGGCGCGATGCCGCAAAAAGCGGCAGAACTGAAAAATATGCTCCATCAATGGCGCCGCGAAGTTGACGCCAGGATGCCCCGCGCCGCAAAATAACCGCCGGGTTTCGTATCCGCCCGTCGTGCGGTTAAAATTATCATACGCCGTCGTAAAATCGGCTGCGCGAATAAACGGAGAAATAAGAACCCATGGCACTGGCGACACTGGAAAAGCTGGCCCGGAATGTGACGGACGACCTGTCGGGGTATTTCGGCAACAGGCGAGCGGCGAAGCATGCCGCCCTTGGTCGGTTGCTAAACATGCTTGTCACGGCAGAGACGCCGCCGGAACTGTCCGCTCTTGCCGGCGACATACGCGGGCTCAGCACGCACCTCCGACGCCTCGAAAAACACCTCAAAGACGACTCCCGCCTGCCCGAGGCCGTCTGCGCCAGGTACAAGTACAAGGTGCCCACCTCGCGCGCACTGGCGCGTTACAAGGTCTCCGGGCGCGTGTGGGAGTACTTTCACGATTTGGCCCGGGAGGTGAACTTCAATCCGGAACTGAACGTGCCGCTGATTTCCTACGAGAATTACCCATGGCACGACGAACTCCAGGAGCGTTTCGTCGCCATGGAGGTGATGCTCAACTCTTCCGCGTTGGAGTCCATGCTCATCTGCGCGCTGGAGGCGTACCTTTCGCCCCGCGGGTCCCGGCGGAAGGGATACGAGATTTACGGCATAAATCTGGGCATGACCCGCCGGGTGCACCACAGGAACTTCCGCGACAGCGTGTGCATCACGCGGTACGTTTCGGTAATGCACTCCCAACCGCAGTTGTCGGCCGAGTCCGAGTACGGTTTCGTCGAGCCCAATCCGCGATCGCTGGACGCCATACTCCAGGCCACGCGGGCGATGTATCCGCATTACCAGGCTGTCGGCGACTTCCACTCCCACCCTTACGACGACCTGTCGCTGCTGGAATACGAAAAGGGCTGGCAGTACACGCCCAGCGACGAGGAATCGAACATAGACGTGGCGCGCGTGCTGGGAGAACTGGGTCACCAGATACAGGTCTCTTTCGTTATCGGCATCGCGCGGTCATCCCAGCGAGTGGCCAGGCGGCACTACCGCGGGCTGAGCAACACCATCCAGATGTCGCTGGGCAGGTGCCGGGTGATCCTGGCGGCATACCGCGTTCTGGGCAGCGGACGACTTACTGATTCGAACATACGGCTGCGCCTCTCCGGCGTGGCGGGATAGGATTGGAATGAACCGGGAGCAATTTACCGACGCGATACTGGCATTACCCGTCTGGGACACGCACACCCACCTGAACAATCCCGGCGTGCCCGTGTCGGCAAGGGACTTCTGTGACATCGGGCACTACTTCTGGTTCAGGCGCGAACTGACCGGCGCGGGCTATCCGCAAGACGCCGACAAGATGCCCCTCGAGCGGCGCGCCGGGGCGTTCGCCGAGGCGTTCGACGCCACCGGGAACACCGCAATGAACTGGGTGGTGCGGCGGATTATGAGGGACCTATACTCCCTGGAGATAACCGACGCGCAAAGCGTCCTTGCCGCCGAGGAGGCAGTGAAAGAAAGTTTCGCCCGACCCGCATGGCCCGGGGCGGTGATCGACCGGATGGGCATTCGCCGGATAACGGTCAATTCCATCCGGCGCGCGGACCTTCCGCACCTGGAGGGCGTCGGATGCGCCGTGCCGATTATAAAAACGCCCGAGCAGCGCATAGCCGAAATCGCCGCCTCGTCGAATCCAGCCGCTTCGGCGCGGAAGCGCATCGGTGAAATTGCCGATGAGGTCCGGCGTTGCGCCGCGGCAGGCGCCGGGGGCGTGCGGGTTGACCCCGGGCCTTTCGAGCGCCTTGGCGCGCGGGCGTGCGAACTGGCCGATACGCCACTGACGAAAAACCCGCCCGAAGAACACGTCCGCGCCGTACTGCTCGACGCGCTGTTCGAGGCGTTGGGACAGCGCGGGATGTTCGCCCAGTTGTTTCTGGGCATACGCCGCACTGTCGGCGACGTAGTCGCCGCCGTGCCGGACCCCGACAGGGTCGTCAACCTTCACGCCCTTTTCGACCGCCGGGCGAATTGCGGCTTCGAACTGGTCATGGGATGCCAGGGCGATAACCTCGACGCCGTCCACGCCGCTAGGGTCTTTTCCAACGTCCACGTGGGCGGGATGTGGTGGTTCAACTTCCGCCCCAGCACCTACCGGCAATCACTGTCGTACCGCCTGGAGGCGCTTCCGGCGTCCAGAAGCGTCATAGTCGCCTCCGACGCGCGCTGCATAGAGTGGTGTTACGGAAAGATACTGCTGATAAAGCATCTCGTGGCAGAGGTCCTTTGGCGGCAGATCCGGGACGAATGGATTGACGAACAGACGGCGCTGCACGCCGCACGCATGTGGCTGCACGACAGCGCGGCTGCGCGATATGAAGACCAACGCCGATAGAATTTATGCTTGCCCGCAGGTCCGATACCCTGTAATTGTGCTACTCTCGAACCCGCACCCGGACGTCGGGCGGGTTCAGTTAACAACACGCCAGAGAAAGTGAAATGAAAGAATCCATCGATGCAGTAACTCTGTCGCACGGCGTATCCCCCCGGGACATCCGCCGGATAAGTTGGACTTCCCTCGGCGAGCAGCCCGGTCAGAACAACAAGGACATCATCGTTCAACTGGATACCGGTCACGTTCTGGGAGAGATTGCCGGCGTGGGCGGTTCGTTCAGCGAGTTGGGCTGGCGGGCGCTGGAGGCGCTGTCGGCCGAGCAGCGCCGCAAGGTAATCGTCGAACTGTTCGACACCGAAAACGGCGCCGGACTTAACTATTGCCGCCTGCCCGTGGGCGCCAGCGACTTCGCGCTGGACGCCTATTCGCTCAACGACAATCCGGGCGACACGGGCATGGAAAAATTCTCACTCGACCGCGACCGGAAGTGCCTGATGGCGTTTATCAGTGCGGCCAGGGAAGTGAACCCGGATTTGCGCCTGCACGCCTCCCCGTGGAGCCCGCCCGGCTGGATGAAGGACAACGGCAGCATGACCGATGGCGGCTCGCTCATCGACACGCCCGAAAATCTCACCGCCTATGCGCTTTACCTGCGCAAATTCGTCGAGGGTTACGCCGAGGCCGGTCTGCAAATCGACCGACTCAACGTCCAGAACGAGCCCGACGCCGCCAGCAACTTTCCCGCATGCATCATGCCGCCCGAGCAGTTCACGAGATTCGTAACCGAGTACCTTGCCCCGGAATTCCGACGCGCGGGGACCGGAACGCAAATCTGGGCCGGTACGTTCAGGACCGTCACAGCGCTTCAGTCGCACCGCTGCATGGCGGATGAGAATTTCCGCAGGACCGTCGCGGGTGTGGGCTTCCAGTACGCCTTCGAGAGGCACATCATCGAACTGCTGCGGCTTTACCCCGACACCGGCGTGATGCACACCGAGAGTGTGTGCTTCAACGGCGAAAACTCCGTCGAGCAGTCCGCGGCACTGTTCGACGATTTTGCAAATTACGTAAGCGCCGGGTGCGACGTGTTCACCTACTGGAACATGGTCCTGGACGAAACGCAGACCAGCACGTGGGGCTGGCGCCAGAATTCGCTGGTGGTCGTCGACAGGAACACCGGGCAGGTCGCCTACACGCCGGACTATAAGGTGATGCGCCTCATATCGCGCAACGTGCGCCCGGGCGCCAGGCGGATCGAGTCGTTCTGTTTCCTTGCCAGAGTCATCGCTTTCGAAAATCGCGACGGCGGCGTCGTTGCGCTGCTTCACAACGACGGAAACCGCAAGACCGCCACGTTCGAGTTGAACGGCCGGCGAAGCGAAGTCGAACTTCCGGGTCGGTCTATAATCGCCGTGAAACTCCTACCGTGAGCGGGATTTTCAAACCGCGCGCCGGACCGCACCGGTCGGTGCTGCGTCAAAAAAGGAGAACAAAATGCTGTATCGCAAGTTCGGCAAGACCGGCTGGGACGTTTCCGCCGTTGGTCTGGGAACGTGGAACATCGGCAACCAGTGGGGCGAGATGGACGACGCCTCGGCGGAATCCATTGTCCGCGCCGCATACGACAACGGAATGAACCTGTTCGACGTGGCGGAATCCTACGGCATACCGAACGGAAACAGCGAACTGCGCCTGGGCAGGGCGCTTAAGGGCATCCGCCAGGAGGTCCGCGTGGTCAGCAAAATCGCCCACTGGGGCAAGCGCACCGGACAGGCGGTGCCAAAGACCACGCCCGACATGATCCGACTATGCGGGCACGCCTGCGCTGGACGCCTGAGAACCGAGTACATCGACGTGATGCTCTGCCACGACGCCAACGTCGAAAACCCGGAGGTTTACATCGAGGCCTTCGAGACCCTTCGCCAGGAGGGCTTCATCCGCCACTACGGGATATCCACCGACCACATCGACGTGCTGAAAAGTTCCACCGGCTCTCCGACGGCAAGTGCGCCGTGGTGGAGATAAACTACTCGCTGCTCAACCGCTTCGCCGAGGACGAACTCTTGCCGTGGTGCAGACAAAACGACATGGGCGTGCTCATACGCGGACCTATGCGCAAGGGAATACTGGCCGGCAAATACGACGCCGATACGGTCTTCACCGATTCCGTGCGCCGGCGGTGGAACAAGGGCGAATCGCACCGCGAACAGTACGAGCAGGAACTCCAAAAACTCCAGAAGGTGCGCGCCGCCCTCCTTGAGGGCGAAGACCTGCCCACGACCGCTATCCGCTACGTAATATCGCATCAAGCCGAACCGGTGGCCATTCCCGGTGCGACCTCCGTGCGACAGGTCGAATCCAACGCCGCCGCCGGGGCCGAACTGTTGAGCCCCGACAGACTCGAAGCGCTTAAGGTTTAGATAACCCCCGCCGGCGCGGGCGCGGTTTTGCCTTACCCCTCGAATCGTTTCAGCAGCAGGCAGGCGTTGTGCCCGCCGAAGCCGAAACTGTTCGACAGCAGGATGTCGACCTTCGCCTCGCGCGGCGTCAGCGGTACGAAGTCCAGGTCGCATTCATCGTCCGGCTGCTCGAGGTTGTAGGTGGGCGGAATGACGCCCCGGGTGATGGTCAGCGCCGAGGCGACAATCTCCACGCCGCCCGATGCGCCCAGCAGATGCCCTGTCGAACTTTTGGTCGAGGAGACCATAAGGGCGTCTTTGGCGTAGTTGCCGAACAGTTTCTTTATCGCGCGGACTTCGGCCACATCGCCCAGCTGCGTGCTGGTCCCGTGGGCGTTGATGTATTCCACGTCTTGCGGGGAAATTTGCGCGTTGTCCAGGGCGCTTTTCATGGCCTGCACGGCGCCGTCGCCGGACGGGTCCGGTGCGGTGATGTGGTATCCGTCGCCGCTGGAGCCGTACCCGATGAGTTCGGCGTAGATTTTCGCATCGCGCCCCAGTGCGTGGTCAAGGTCCTCCAGGATGACGATACCGGACCCTTCGGACAGGAGGAATCCGTCGCGGTCCTTGTCAAAGGGTCGGCTGGCTTTTTCGGGCTCGTCGTTTCGCGTGGACAGGCCCTTGAGCGAGCAGAAACTGGCCAGTCCGATGGGGGTAAGAGCGGCCTCGGACCCGCCGGTTATCGCCACGTCGGCTATGTCGCTCTGGATCAGACGGTACGCCTCCCCGATGGCGTTGCTCGCCGAGGCGCAGGCGGTCACCACGCATAAGTTCGGGCCCTTGAGATTCCATATGATGGATATGTTGCCCGAGGCGGCGTTGCCCATGAGTTTAGGCACGGTGAAGGGGCTGATCCGCCCGGGACCCTTATCGAGCATGCGCTTGTGCTGGATTTCGAGTGTTTCCAGTCCCCCGATGCCGCTTCCAACTATCACGGCGCATCGGCGGTTGTCTTCCGCATCGAAATCCAGTCGGCTGTCGTTGACCGCCTCGATGGCCGCCACCACCGCGAACTGCGCAAAGCGGTCCATCCGCCTGAATTCCTTGGGGTCAAGCAACCCGGAGGGGGCGGTCTTGTCCCAGTCGGGGACCTCGCCGCCTATCTTGGAGGCGAACCCGGTGGTGTCGAAGCGACGGATGTTCCTTATGCCACTTTTGCCGTTGAGCAGGGCGTCGAAGAACTGTCCGACGTTGTACCCGAGTGGATTGACCGTTCCCAGGCCTGTCAGTACGACGCGGCGTCTGACCATGGGTTAATCAGGCCTTTTTGGCGTATTCTTTGATGTAATCGATGGCCTGGCCGACCGTTTGGATTTTTTCCGCCTTTTCGTCGGGTATGCTCAACTCGAACTCGTCTTCGAATTCCATGACCAGTTCGACGGTGTCGAGCGAATCGGCGTTGAGGTCGTTTACGAACGAGGTCTCGCGGGTAATCTCGCTCTTGTCGACACCCATTTGTTCGGCCACTATTTCGGTTACTTTTTCTTCGATTTCGTCGGGCACTTTACAGCCTCCCAGAATTAATTTTAAACGCTACCAAAACTGATTTCGCCGTCGGGCGGGGGTAATATATCGCCCATACCCGCCTGTGGCAATACAATCCCGAAACCAAAATATTCCCGCCCGCACAGGCGGGTGAAAATCGTCCGGACATAGTTACTATGTATGCATCCCCCCGTCAACACTAATGACCTGCCCGGTAATGTAGGACGACGCCTCCCGGGACAGAAATTCCACCACCGCGGCCACGTCGTCGGCGGTGCCCATGCGCTTAAGCGGTATCAGACCCAGCGCGACGTCCCTGGCCTGCTGGGGAAGCGCGTCGGTCATCTCGGTCTTGATAAAGCCGGGCGCAACGGCGTTGCAACGGACGTTTTTCGACGCCAGCTCCTTGGCGGTGGTCTTGGTCAGTCCCACCAGGCCCGCCTTGGAGGCCGAATAGTTTGCCTGTCCGCGATTGCCTTCCAGACCGGAGTAACTGGTCATGTTGATTATCGAACCGGTCCGCTGGCGGACCATGTACCGCGCCACCGCTCGCGTGCCGATAAACGCCGATGTCAGATTCACCTTCAACACCGCCTGCCAGTCCTCGTCGGAAATCCGCATAAGAAGATTATCGCGCGTGATTCCCGCGTTGTTCACCAGCACGTCTATGCGCTCGTATTTTTCGGCGATTTCGTCAATCAGCGAGGTAAAGCCCTCGCTGTCGGTTACGTCCATTTTTCTGCACACGAGCTTGTCGCCGCCGCCCAGTTCGTCGGGAAGTTTTTCCAGCAGTTCGTCCTTCAGGTCCACAGCCACCACCGTCATTCCCGTCCCCAGCAGTCGTCGGGTGATTGCCAGACCTATGCCCCGACCGGCGCCGGTTACTATGGCTACTTTCTGATCGTCTTTAATTTCGACCTGCCTGGCCATGTTCGCAGTCCTTTGCCTTTGGTTTTGAAATTAACCGAAAATTCACACTTCCTGGCTGCAAAGTTTCTCTACAGATTCGCGCGAGTTTATGCAAGTAACTTTTATGCCGCGGTCGATCCGCCGCGCCAGTCCGCGCAGGACGCGTCCGGGACCGATCTCGTAAAATTCGTCCGCGCCACTGGCGGACATGTATTCCATGCACTCCTGCCAGCGGGTGGGCGAAGTCATCTGGCGCAGGAGTTTGTCGGGAATTTGCTCGGCGGTTTGGTACGGTCGCGCGTCCACGTTGGCAGGCACTTCGCAATCGGGCTTGTGGAATTCCATCTGGTCGAGCGCCTCTTTGAGCCGGCCGGCGGCGGGCGACATTAACTCGCTGTGGAACGCCCCTGCTACCTTCAGCGGCACGGCGCCGCAGGCCCCGAACTGCTCGGCCATCTCAACCGCACGCCGGCACGCCTCGGCGTGGCCGGAAATAACCACCTGACCCGGGCAGTTGAAGTTGGCGCACAGGAGCGTCTGTCCGGCGGCGGCGGCACGGCAGAGTTCCTCGGCCTGTTGTGGCTCTACGCCGAGTATGCTCACCATCCCGGAGGGAACCGCATTGGCGGCTTCCTGCATCGCCTCGCCCCTGCGTGCCACGAGTTTGACGCCCGTCTCGAAGTCCATCGCGCCGGCGGCGTAAAGCGCCGTGTATTCCCCAAGCGACAGTCCCGCCGAAAAGGACGGGGAAATACGCTCCATTCGCCCCGGACCAAGAAACTCCTTCATGTACGCCAGGATGGCCGCCGAAACGACGAATATCGCCGGCTGGGATACGTTCGTGGCCGACAGATCCTCAGCGGGACCTTCGAAGCAAAGGCGCGCCAACGGAAGGTCCGTAATCGCCTGGGCTCGTTGAAACATAACCTTCGCCTCGGCGCAGGCGTCGTATATGTCGCGGCCCATGCCGACGTGTTGAGCGCCCTGTCCCGGAAATAAAAATGCTGTTCTAGTCATTTATTTCATTCAGTCTTGATGTCGTTCGTTTTTACGCGTGAGAGGCGTTTGCCCCTTGCGCCGGCGAATGGTTCCGTGCGCCGCGTCATATTTCTTACGAGCCGTGAGCGCCGGCTCGTGCCGAGGGTGCCGGCTGGCGTGATGTTGACTGTGTATTGGAACACCAAAACAAGGTTTTAAAAGTTCACATTCGTAAGACGGTTCCCGCCCAGGTCAGTCCCGCCCCGAACGCCACCAGCAGCACCAGCGAGCCCGGTCCTATCTTGCCTTCGTCGCGCGCCTCGACCATGGCGATCGGTATCGACGCCGCCGAGGTGTTGCCGTACCTGTCGATGTTTACGTAGACCTTCTCCAGCGGGAAATTCAACTTGCCCGTGGCGGATTTTATTATCCGTATGTTCACCTGGTGGGGCACCACCAGGTCAACGTCGTCGGGGGACAGGTCGCATTTTTCCATGCAGTCGGCCAGGAGCCACTGCATCTTCTCCACGGCGAACTTGTAAACGTCCCTGCCCCGCATCTTGATAAAGTGCCCGTTTTCGTCCAGGGTCTTCTGGGTGGTCGGTTCGCGCGCACCGCCGGCGGGAACGTGGATATAGTCCCATCCGCTGCCGTCGGTGTGCATAACCGAATAGCGGATGCCCCGGTCGGGGTTATCCGTGGGCTGGAGCACCGCCGCGCCCGCACCGTCGCCGAACAGGATGCAACTGGTTCGGTCGGCGTAGTCGCTGAACCGGCTGAGCGTTTCGCTGCCGATTACCAGTATGTTTTTGTACATGCCCGTTGCGATGAATTGCTGGGCTGTCGTCAGCCCGTAGAGCCATCCGCTACAGGCGGCCGAGAGGTCGAACGCCGGCACGTCGGTGGCGTTCAGGGCGTCCTGGATGAAGCACGCCGTTGCGGGGAAGATCATATCCGGCGTCACCGTCGAGCAGATAATCATGTCCAGTTCGGCGGGTTCGATCCCGGCCTCGCTGAGAGCGGCGCGTGCGGCATCGGCGCCGAGCGTGGCGGTGGACTGGTCCGGATCGGCTATGCGGCGCTGTTTTATTCCCGTACGCTGGGTAATCCATTCGTCCGAGGTGTCGAGTATTTTCTCGAAATCCCGGTTGGTCATCACCTTTTGGGGCACCGCCGAACCCAGGCCCGTTATTGCCGCGCGTACGGATTCAGACATCGACGCTCCTTCGTGCTTGCAGCAGTTCGACGATCTGCTGGTTCACGCGGTGACGGGCGAATTCCATCGCCACTTTCACGGCGTTCATGATTCCCCGGTAATTGCTGGCGCCGTGGCAGATGATGCATATACCCCCCACCCCAAGCAGCGGCGCGCCGCCGTACTCGTTGAAATCGTACTTGGCCACGATGTCCGCAGCGGCGTCATGGACCGCCTCGGCGCGGGACGGCATCGAGCGGACCATCTCGCTGAGCATCGCCTCGATGATGCTCCCGGCCATGCCTTCCATCAGTTTCAGCGCCACGTTGCCCACGAACCCCTCGCAGACCATCACGTCGCACACCCCGCCGAACAGGTCGCGCCCCTCGATGTTGCCGATGAAGTTCACCGAGGGGTCTTCCTTGAGCAGTTCGCGGGTCCTTTTGACCAGTTCGTTGCCCTTGCCTTCTTCCTGCCCGATGCTCAGCAGCCCCACCCGCGGGTTCGACACCCCGCAGACGTACCGCGAATAGACCGAAGACATTATGCCGTACTGGTGCAGGTGGCGCGGTCGGCAGTTCACGTTGGCGCCCACGTCGCAGACCACCACCGGGCCGTAATACGTCGGCGTTACTATCGCTATACCCGGGCGAAGCACACCCTTCAACCGCCGGAGGCGCATTTGCGCCGCCGCCACGCACGCGCCGGTGTTGCCCCCGGAGATGCATGCGTCGATCTCGCCGGCGGCGTGCATTCTTGCCATGGCGGCGATTGAAGAATCGGGCCTGGCGCGCAGCGTCTCGACCGGCGAGTCGTTCATGCCTATCACGTCGGGCGCGTGGCGGATTTCAATCCGGCTGGTGGGTGGGGGGGAATCCTCGGCCGTTTCCAGATGTTTGCGGACGGTGGATTCCTCCCCGACAAGGACAATTTTATCCTCGTCGGACAGGAGCTCCTGGGCGTACAGTGCCCCGCGGACCGGTTCTTCCGGCGCGCGGTCGCCGCCCATCGCGTCTATGCCGATCCGCATCTATTAACTCTCTTCGGCGACCTTGAGTGTCAGTCCGGGGCGTACGTATCCGCAGTTTTCGCAGGCAGCGTGGGGAAGTTTCGGCTGATTGCATCGAGGGCAGTCGGCGTAATTCACCACCTTCTTACCGTGGTGACTGCGGCGCTTCCGCGTGCGGGCCCTGCTTAATTTCTGTTTCGGCAGCATGTTAACGTCTCCGTAAAGGTCAATAAAAAAATTCGTTGCGTCTCTTGTCCGGCACCGGCCGGGCGTATCGTCGAAATCGTCCGGCAAAAGGTATTAATCCGCGGAGGATTTGTCAAGCGGTCCGGTCCGTATAACATAATCGCCGCGAGGGTGTTATTGCAACCGTTGGTCGATCCACGCCCCTGCGGCCTCGAGGGCC
>CAYZPY010000028.1:0-884 GCA_964480425.1 uncultured Planctomycetaceae bacterium | reverse complement strand
GGAGTTTATCCGGCTGTTTTCCGCCCGCCTGTGCGAGAGTGGGCTTGCCTCCCCCGCCTCCGCCGACGATTGTTGCGGCGTGGCGGACCCAGTCGTCGGCGCGGGCTTTTTCGCTCGAGACCAACTCTTGGGAGACCATCGCGATCAGCGTTACCTTCTTTTCGTCGGCGGCGCCGATAAAGGCCGCCGCCACCCCCTTCTGACGCCGGACGTCGCAGAAGTTCCGCATGCCCTCCGGGTCGACCTGAGCGGCGCGGGCGACCACCGCCGTACCGTAGGGGGTATCCTTCGAGGAAATAATCTCGACCTCCCCGCCGGCGATGCCCTTGTCCGAGGGACGCTTCTTGAGGTCTTTTATCTGCTTTTGCAGCGCCTCGATGCGCTGCGGCGCCTGGTCGGGGGGAACCTTAAGCGCCTCGCAAATGTCGCCCAGGATGCGGTCCATTCGATTGACGTTTTCCACCGCCACCGGACCGGTTACCGCCGCCACGCGGCGAACCCCGCGCGCGACCGCCTCCTGCGAGACAATCTTGAACAGCCCTATCGGCGCGGTGCGCCGCAGGTGCGTGCCACCGCAGAACTCGACCGACCAGTCGCCCTGGGAGGTGTCGGGACCGAGATGTTGGTCTTCGCTCAGTCCTATGGCCACCACCCGGACCGGGTCGGGATATTTCTCACCGAACATCGTCCGCACGCCGGGTATTTTCTTCGCCTCGGTCAGCGGCATCATCCGGACAGTCACCGGCTCGTCGGCAAGGATACGTTGGTTGACCAGCCGCTCTACCTTGCGGATTTGCTCGTCCGAAAGCGCCCGGTTGTGCGAGAAGTCGAACCGCAGGCGGTCCGCCTCGACGACGGACCCGGCCTGCTCGACGTGATCGCCC
>CAYZPY010000027.1:0-21371 GCA_964480425.1 uncultured Planctomycetaceae bacterium | reverse complement strand
TTAGAGCAGTTTGCAGAAATCTTGTCGCCATCTTCTGATTGCGGCTTCGCCCGGCTGGCGTCCGGCTGCATCGACAATGCTACGGCATTGCCTGCTTCGCCGTCCTTGCCGGACTCGTCCTCGGCGACGAACATGACGACAATCTTTCTGCAAACTGCTCTATCGCCTCGGCCACGGTGTCGACGCATTTTCGCCCCGTCATCGCCCAGGTGCCAAGACCCGGCATGGGCATTTTTGCGCCCGTGCACAGTGTTGCATATTCCATGAATCAATCTCATCAAGAACTGCCCCCGATTCGCAGTACGCAGTCATGGCGCGAAAACTCCTGAAAGAATTCGAGTGAGCCCTTCTGCCGCCCTGCGTGCAATTCACTAAAACTGGTCTTCCTCGGACTCCATGGTTTCTTTCCACAGTTCGAGGTTTTCCAGGTAAACGGCGGTTCCCCTGGCGACGCACGTTATGGGGTCGTCCACGACGCGGACGTCCAGTCCGGTGGCGTTTGAGATGACGGTGTCCAGCCCCCGCAGCAGCGCCCCGCCCCCGGCAAGGGCTATCCCGTTGTCCACCAGGTCTGCGGCCAGTTCGGGTTCTGCCTGTTCCAGCGTGCGTGTGGCGCAGTCGATGATGGCGCCGATGGGCTCCTTGAGCGCCTCGCGAACCTCCTCGGAGGAGATGATGGTCTTGCGGGGCAGACCGGAGATCATGTCGCGCCCGCGGACCTCCATGGTCATCTCCTGCTCCATGGGTGCCGCCGAGCCGGTCTCTATCTTTATCCGCTCGGCGGTCTGCTCGCCGATCATCAGGTTGTACGTGCGTTTCATGTGAGCGGCGATGGCCTCGTCCATGTCGTCCCCGGCCACGCGTATCGATTCGCACACCGAGATGTCCGCCAGCGACATGATCGCCACCTCGGTGGTGCCCCCGCCGATGTCGATGATCATCGAGGCGGTGGCCTCGGTTATGGGCAGCTCGGCGCCGATGCCGGCGGCCATGGGCTCCTCCACCAGGTACACCCGCCTGGCGCCAGCGCGTTCGGCGGAGTTGAGCACGGCGCGCTTTTCCACCGCGGTGATGCCCGAGGGCACGGCGATGACCACCCGCGGCTTGATCAGCGTGCGACGGCTGTGGACCTTGCGGATGAAGTACCCCAGCATTGCCTCGGTTATGTCGAAGTCCGCGATGACACCGTCCTTCATGGGTCGAATCGCGCTTATGGAACTGGGGGTCTTGCCCAGCATTTCCTTTGCGACCAGTCCCACGGCGTTTCCGTCCTGGAGCACGCGGTTGGTGCCGCGCTTGACCGCAACGACGGACGGCTCGTTGAGCACGATGCCCTGCCCGCGGACACACACCAGCGTGGTGGAGGTCCCGAGGTCTATGCCCATGTCGGTAGAGAATAAGCCCAATATGGGATCGAAAATCATGTTCCCAACCGTCTCGTGTTCTGAGGGGCTTTTAGTTTAACGGACCGGCGCGGATTTCAAGCCCCGTTAATATTCCGCCCGGGTCTACTGTGCGGTCGGCGGCAGTTTTGACGGGTCAAATAACGCCGAAAAGGGCAGCCCGTATCCGTCGGGCGGTGGAGAAAGCAAATTCCACAGTACGATGCCCAACGTCGCCGCCATCGCGACTATTGCTATCACCAGCAGCACCGTGTAAATGTCCGGCTGGGGCCTGAGGCGGACCACGGGTCGTTGTGATTCTCGGGGGATTTCGCTCATGGGTGTTCTCTGGTTAGTCCAGGCTGGTGGTTACCTTGTCTCCCTGCATGGGCTGAAGCTGCTTGTTGAAGATAATACCGGCTGCGGAGGTGGTGTTCACTTCCTCGATTCGCAGGTAACCTACAAGGTTCCCGCCACGGTATATTATCATTTCCATCTTGTCCCTGACGCCTTTTGCGCTTCCCACGTTGATGCTGGCGGTGTTGTCCTTCACGGCGGTTATGGTTCCGGAAATCTCCACCGACGGCGTGGGCGCCGGGGCGGCTCCGCCGGGCTTCTCAACGCCCCCGGCGGCGAGTTGATCGCGAAGGTTGCTGTTCTGCTCGTTCAGCTCGGCTATACGCTCGCGCAGAAAGCGGACGTTTTTTTCCAGTTTGTCCGCCAGGGCCTGCTTTTCCTTGAGGGTGTCCTCGGTGTGGCGCAATTCCTCCTGGAGCGTGGATATCTTCTCGCGCGCCTCGTCCAGTTGGGAGGTCAGTATGTCGTTGCGCTTGCGATTCAGCGCCGCGGTCTTTTCGATGTTCTCCAGTTTCAGGTTTATCCGGTCCAGGTCGGATTGGAGTTCGGCGTTTTCCTGCTTCTGCTGCGACAGTCGGGTCTGCAGATCGGTGATGTTGGCGCCCAGCCGGCTGCGCGCCTCCTGAAGTTTTTCCGACAGTTCGTCGAAGTCGAGGCGGTACTTGTTCATCTTATTGGTGGCATACTGGGTGTGCTGCTCTAGGGCCTTGTTCCTGGCAAGCTGCTGTTCATAAGCATAACGGTAATTCGCCGTGGTAGAGGCGTGTGATATAAATACTACCGACGTAATCAGAATCAGCACCAGGAGCACCACAATCGCGATCTTAGTAAGAATATTCAACCTCGTTCTCCTTCAATCAAACCGCGCCGCCGCACGACCGTCGCTCGAGGCGGCAGGCGCCTTTACTGCCATTGGGATAATAAAGTTATGCATTTGTGCAATGATTGTATTGGGCGGGTAATGTCAGTCAAGGTAAATTTCCGCGCGAATTAATCCTTTCCGCCGGCGGAGTGCAGTCGGAACGTCCCGGGTTGGTTTTTTTTCGTCCCGTCGGTGCGGGGTTGCGTCTGCGGCGCGCGTTCGCCGCCGGGCGGTAAAATTCGCAGTATGCTCATACCCGCCGCCACGCGAATCGCTCCGTCCTGGTTTTTCAGCAGGGGATAGAGGAAGTTAACTGCCGACGACCTGCCCATACTTCCCAGGGCGATGGCGCCCAGGCGCCGAAGCGATTTTACGTCCAGCGGTTTGGTTTTCCTTTTTGGGTACGATTCCCTCATCATCGCTTGCGGTTCTTCGACGGCGCGAACACACAGGCGGTATTGCTCTTCCTGTACGATTCCCGTCCGCGCCAGGGCATCGGCGGCGGCGACCCTCACGCGGGGCGGATGGCGATCGTCCAGCAGTTCCGTGCACAGCACCTGGGCGCGCTTGGGGGCGACCTTGGCCATGGCGGGTATCGCCGCCAGTCGCAGGTCCAGAAACAGACCCTTGGTATACGCCTCGAGCATCTCGGCGCTGCGCGTGTCGCCCAGCATCGCAAGAGACTCGGTGACCTGGAGTTTTACGGCGGGGTCCTTCTCGTCGGCAAGCAGCGCCTCCAGCGGGTCCGTTCCGGACGGTTTGCCCATCTTGCCTATCACCAGGGCGGCGTTGGCGCGGATTACCGCCTCCCGGTCGAAAAGCAGGTCGATCAGGTCGTTGGTGTGCGTGTCGTCGCCCAGGCGGTGCAGGGCGTAGAGCACGGCGCAATAGGTCCGCTTGTCCGTCTCGGCGCCGTCGGCGCCCGGGCCTGAGGCCATCTTCTGCAATCTCTTTTTTGCCGGGGCGTATTGAAGGTCGCCGATAACCATGGCGGCGGTGAAACGCACCGCCGGGTTCTCGTCGTTGAGACCCTCCATGTAGACGCCCCCGGCCTGTTTTCCCATCGTCTCGCCCAGCGCCTCGATGGCGTGGCAGCGGACCTCGGGATTGGGGCTTTCGGCGGCTTCGTACAGCGTTGTTCTGGCGTCAATGCGGGCCTTGACCGGATTAACGGTCATTTTCGCCTCTTTTTCAAATTGTAAGCATCCTATCTGGCACAGGCATACCAGCACCCCGCAAAGCACGCGCCCGACTGATTTTGTAGATGCCTTTTTCACTTTGTTTCCTCGTGGCCCTTGCGCATATATTTTAATATGAGCGCTATAGTCATCACAGTAACCGACACGCAAATCACCTGCGCGAAGGCGTCGCCTATACGACTGTACACGCTTACGCGTCTGTCCACAAGTATTTGCGGTCCGTGGATTTTACCTTCGCCGCCGCCCGCGCCCAGCAGCATGTTGCCGGGAACCATGGCTTCGGCGCCGCTCTTTTTTACCTTAGCTTGTATTCTCCCGCAAGAATCTATTGAGGCGCTGATTCCCGTGTTGACGGCGCGCACGACGGGCACGCGGTACTCGATGGCCCGGAAACAGTACTGCACGAGGTGCTGGGAGTGCTCGGCCAGGGGCATTGCGGGCCAGTTGTCCGGCGGGACGAACCACCCGTCGTTGGAGATGTTTACCAGGATGTCGGTCTTTTTGCGTCCGTGGCGCATGACCAGCCGGCGGCACTCGCGCGCGAAGGTGCCCTCGTAGCATATGGGGATCGCCAGGCGCCGGCGGCGCGGACCGGTCCGGAGCGTGAACAGCGTCCGCTCGCGCCCGGGGTTCAGTTGCTCCATCACCGGTGGGACAAAGCTTCGCAGCCGACGGTATAACCACGTCCAGGAGTGCTCGAAGGGCACGTACTCGCTGAATGGCACCAGATGTATCTTGGAGTATATCGGGCGGTCCTTCATGCCGTACTCGAACCACAAGGCCGAGTTGCGGGAAACCCACGTGCGGTACGGACCGGCGGGGTTGGCGTTTGCGTGCAGTGTGATTCCGCCCGCCAGTACGGGGCACCCCAGGCGACGCGATAGTTGATACATCCGCTCGACGTACTCATTTAGACCGGTAATCTTGTCCCCGCTCTTTAAAACCTTGCCCCGGCGGATGACTTCGAGCAACCATGTAAGATCCTCCACGGAGTTTTTTTTCTCCCTGGGGCCTATGAACTTGCGCCCCAGGCAGCGGATTTCGTCCTGGGACATTTGCGACAGGTCCGCCTGGAGGAATTCTGCGTTGAGCCCCCGCAGGAGCATGGTTTCAGGCCAGATTACAAGGTCGCATCCGCTGTTTAGGAATGTTTCCGAGGCACGGTAGTGCTTCTCGAAGATTTCTTCGGGATTATCTTTTCTTCCCGTCAGCGAAATGGGTATCGCCCGCTGGACCACGCCGACGACGGGTCCCGGCGTGGTGGTTCTTTGTGCATTGGAGATTTGGTAGTGCCCGTAAAGCAGCATTCCCGTCGCCGCCGCGATGCACGCCGCCGGACCGACGACTATCTGGCGGTTGAAGCCCGCCTCCGGAAGCGTTCGACGCTCCGGTCCTGCCGTTCGGCGGTGGATAAACAGCGGAGAGGCCAGTACGTCCGCCACTGCGCCGTTGACCATCGCAACGAAAAACGAAACGCCGTATTGCCCCGTCACGTCGGCGATCTGGATCAGGTGCGTGCGGGAGTACTGACTGTGTCCAAGGTAGAACCACGGGAATCCGCTCAGCCCGTATGCGCGTGCGTATTCCAGCGCCACCCACACCGCCGGCAGCACCGCCCACAGAGGCCAGTGACGGCGTATCGTCGCACGCAGAACTATCGCCGCAACGAGCCAGAACGCCGAGAGGTATATCACCAGCGCAGCGTACCCCGCCAGCGTTATCCACCACAGCCAGTAAAGATTCGCCGCCCAGAAGATAAAACCAGTCAGCCAGCCCCAGAAAACCGCCCGGCGATTGCTGTGTCCCCCGCCCAGCATAAGCACCCACGGCACCAGCGCCACGTAGGCGACCCACCACACGTCGAACGGCTCGAAGCAAATCGTCAGCAGCACCGCGCTTAGCAGACCGAAAAGCGCAAGGGGCATCTGGCGGCGGAACGAAAGGCGCCCGTCGAACACCTCGCGGGGCGGGTTCGAACGCATCCGCCTCAGCACGGCGTCGTCGGCTCTCGTGTTCTGGCTGCCGTTATCGGGTTGCATAAAGTTTCCGTCGGACATATCCCGCTGCGGCGAGTATAACCGGCCTGTTGTCTGATTTAATCGTCAAAAATCAACATTCCTCTAAAGGCGAGTCTAATCATTACCATCGGGTCGAAATTTGAATTGTTGTCATCGGACCCTGCGGTGGTTATCCTTACTTTGCGCCGGATAATCCCGTTGGCGGGTTCTGGGAATGTCGGATAAGCCCAACATACTGGTCGTCGGTTCGCTGAACATGGATCTGGTGGTCCGTACCGAAGACATTCCCCGTCCCGGGCAGACCGTGCCGGGCGAAAATTTCGCCACCGCGCCCGGGGGCAAGGGCGCCAACCAGGCCGTCGCCGCCGCCGCTCTCGGCGCCCGGTGCGCAATGCTGGGAATGGTGGGCGACGACGATTTCGGACAGATTCTCAAGGATGCCCTGCGCCAAAGGGGCGTGGACTGCGACAACGTCGACGTCTCGTCCGAGGCGCCCACCGGCGTGGCGATGATTATCGTCGATTCGCGCGGCGAGAACACCATAGTTGTCGCCGGGGGCGCCAACCTGGTTCTGAGCCCGGACGACGTGTTCGCCCGCCAGGAACTGTTCGAGCGAGCCGACGCCGTGTTGATGCAACTGGAGGTGTCGCTTCCGATAGTGCGGGCGGCCATCTCGCTGGGCAGGCGCTACGGGTGCAAAATCGTTCTGGACCCCGCCCCGGCGCCGAAGGTGCTGCCCGAGGAGGTCTCGCGCGTGGACCTGATAACGCCAAACGTTCTGGAGGCCGAGACAATCACCGGAAAAAAGGCGGTCGAGGAGCGGGTGGACAAGGTCGTTGCCGCCGAGTTCATCGCCCGCGGCGCGCGGGCGGCAGCACTGAAACTCGGACACCGAGGATGCATGGTCGTTACCGACGACGAGCATTTTTACAGGGTGGGCGCCTATCGCGTGCCCGTGGTCGACGCCACCGGCGCCGGCGACGCGTTCACCGCCGCTGTTACCGTCGCACTGGCCAAAGGAGAGAACCTTCATCAGGCCGCAAAGTTCGCAAACGCCGCAGGCGCCCTGGCGTGCACGAAACTCGGGGCGATGTCGGCAATGCCCACCTACGAACAGGTGCACGCACTGATGGAAGACCAGCCGAAGTGACGCCGCCCGACGGAACGCTCTAACCAAAGATGACACCAGGGTGCTCCAATAATGAGTAAAAGGATGCAGCGCAGGGAGTTTTTAAGGGCGGCGGGCGCTGCGGTCGTGGTTGCCGGGGCGACCCGGGCGGGCGCCGCGGACGTTCGCCCGCACAGGCCCAACGTCATTCTCGTATTGACCGACGACCAGGGCTACGCCGACATGTCCTGCCACGGCAACCCGTTCGTCCGCACGCCCAACATCGACGCTTTGCACGACGAATCGGCTCGCCTGGCGGATTTCCACGTCAGCCCCACCTGCTCGCCCACGCGCGCCGGGCTGCTTACCGGGCGCTATCCCGCGCGGGCGGGCGTGTGGCTGACCTACGCCGGCCGGAACCACCTCCGCGCCGACGAGACAACCCTGGCCCGGGCGTTCGCCGACAACGACTACCGAACCGGAGTGTTCGGAAAGTGGCACCTGGGCGACAGTTACCCTTACCGACCTGAGCATCGCGGATTCCACGAGGCGCTGGTCCACGGCGGGGGGGTCGTCGGCGAGACGCCCGACTACTGGGGCAACGACTACTACGACGACACGTACTTCCGCAACGGCAAACCCGAAAAGTTCAACGGATACTGCACCGACGTGTGGTTTGCCGAGGCGATGAAGTTCATCGAGAAGAATCGCACCCGCCCGTTCTTTGTTTACCTGCCGACCAACGCCCCTCACGGCCCGCAAAACGTTCCATGGAAATACGTCAAACCGTTCATCGACGACAAGCGGATAAACGTCAACCAGGCGCGCTTCTACGGCATGATTGCCAACATAGACGAGAACCTCGGCCGGCTCCGTCATCGCCTGGAGCAACTTGGCCTGGCCGAGAATACCATACTGATTTTCATGACGGATAACGGCGGCACGACGGGTGCGCGCCTGTTCAACGCGCAAATGCGGGGGCGAAAAGGAACCGCATACGAGGGCGGGCACCGCGCGGCGTGCTTCGTGCACTGGCCCGCCGGCGGGCTTAAAACCGGCGCGGACATTCGACCGGTCACCTCGCACGTGGACATCATGCCGACGCTGGTGAGTCTGTGCCGTCTGGAAATGCCGCCGCAGGCGAAGCAGTTCGACGGCCGATCGCTCCAGGCACAGTTGTTATCGCCGGACGCGCCCTGGCCGGGACGGATGCTCTTCGTCCAGCACCAGGGACGGTTCGGGGAGGACCTGACCGACGACCGACCGATAAAGTACAAGGACTTTGCGGTGATGACCGACAGATGGCGGATGGTGGGCGACGGGAAAAACAAGAGGGAACTGTACGACATCCGCAAAGATCCCGGACAGAAAAACGACCTCTCCGGTCGGTTTCCCGACGTGGTCGAGCGGCTGGGCGCCGCCTACGAAAAGTGGTGGGCGGACATATCAGAACGGTTCGACGAATATTGTCGCGTTGTCGTAGGCCATCACAAAGCCCCGCGCACCGTCCTGACATGTCAGGGTTGGCACGGGCCGAAGGCGCCTTACAGCCAGCAGCACGTCCGCGCCGCCGTCGAGACCAACGGCTTCTGGGCGCTGCGAGCGGCGCGCAACGGCGTGTACGAGATCACCCTTCGCCGCTGGCCGGAAGAACTCGACAGGTCATTCGGCGCAAAGGTCGAACCCGCCGAACTCGACCGCCAAAAGCACGACACGAATTTCCGCCTGTACGGGTTGCCCTCCCGCGCGATAAGGCCCACAGCCGCGAGACTCAAGGCGGGCGATTTCGACGAGACGAAAAAAATCTCGCCGCACGACAAGTCCGTCACGTTCGAGGTCAAACTACGGGCCGGGAACGTGAACCTCCGGACCTGGCTGACCGACGTTGACGGAACCTCCCGCGGGGCGTACTACGTGTATGTCAGACGGAAGCCAAGCGAGCGTTAAGGAGTATGTCGTGTCCAAAGGCATCAAGATGACGTTGACATGGTCGGGGGTGATTCTGGTTGCCCTGTATGGCGCTGCCATGTACGGGCTCGGACATAAAACCGCCGACCTCAACGGCGGCAAAAGCGCTGCCATGAGGCGATTCCGCTGCGACGACAGCGTCAGCGAGTTTTACACGCTGTTTCGATACTCGCCGGTGAAGGGCATCGGCTACGAAAAGGGCGTGGGGCGGCGCGACCCCAGCACCATCATCAAGGTGGGCGATAAGTATTACGTGTGGTACACGCGGATATCGGGCCATCGCCCCGTGGGCGTGAAGCGGGCGACCGAAAAACTGCGGGCCTTCCGCTGGGACCTTGCCGAGATATGGTACGCCACCAGCAAGGACGGGCGCAACTGGAAAGAACAAGGCGTGGCCGTGACGCCCGGACCGAAGGGTTCGTTCGACGATCGCAGCGTGTTCACCACGAACATTCTGGTAGCCGATGGCAAGTATTATCTGGTTTACCAGGCCGTAAAGGCCCCCTACACCCAGCGGAGCAAAAACGTCATAGCAATGTCCGTGTCCGATTCGCCCGAGGGACCCTGAAAAAAGTTGCCCCGGCCCATCCTCCGCCCCACGCCGGGCGGAAAGTGGAAGGGCAAAGAAGGCGACCCCGACGTCCACTGGTCCCAGGCCGAGAAAATAGGCCCCTGGGACAGCCACAAGGTCCACGACCCCGGCATACTCGTGCGCGGGGGGAAATACTGGCTGTATTACAAGGGTCAGCAGATCGGGCGCAAGCCATTCGACTCCAAGTGGGGCGTCGCCATCGCCGAGGAGCCCACAGGCCCTTACGTCAAGCACCCCCTGAACCCAATAACCAACAGCGGGCACGAGGTGTGGGTCTGGCCTTATAAATCCGGTGTGGCGGCGATGCTCGACTGGGCCGGACCGGAGAAAAACACCATCCAGTACGCCGAAGACGGGCTGAACTTCCGCCTCATGACCGGGCTTAACGACATTCCACCGGCAGGGGGGGCGTACATCCCCGACAAGTTCTCAAATACCACCGACGGGCAGGGCTTCACTTGGGGACTGTGCCACGTCAAGGGCGACTGGGATTTCCTGGTCCGCTTCGACTGCGACCTCAAACAGGGACACAAGAAAAATTTCAATCACCAGTACAAGTACTACGCCACTATCCGCGATGTGCTGGATAATAAGGAAAAGTACATGGATTAGGGCGGTTTACGGAAATCTCGTCGCCGTCTTATGGTTGCCGCTTCGCCCGGCGGCGTCCGGCAATCGGTAATTGAGGAGGGTATAGGGCTTAGGGAGCAGGGATATTTAAAAGTTCGCGGTTCGAAGTGGCGGGCGCCGTGGCTTGGCACGTAAGCGTCAGCCACGCTCGCGCGGCCTTATTATTTCTTCTCGTATGCGGGTTCCAGTGACTTGAGCATGGGGTAGTGTTTGACGTTAAGGGTGAGCAGTTCGGCGTTCTGCGAACGTGCGGTGGCGGCGATGACGGCGTCGGCCAGTCCCACGCCGTGCGAGGCGGCGTAATCGCGCTTGAGCAGTCCCGCCGACTTGGCGATTTCCGCCGTTACGTTGATAACTCGAAAAATCGAGACCAGTTCGTCGAGCGTTTCCTGCTCGCGTTTGCCTTTCACGCCGGCGTATAACTCGGCCACAACTATGGGCGAGAGGGCGATTCGCTCCGCGTGTTCTTTAATGACGACCACGGCCTGGTCCGCACCGCGAAGGAAATCCACCATTACGTCCGTATCGACTATGACGGTTTTGGTCATGACCTCAGTGCCGGTCCCATTGGTTGCGCACGGAGACGAAGTCGGGCAGGTCGCGGCGGTCCTTCCACATTCCGGCGGCCTTGTTGAGTATCTCGTTTCGCCGTCGGGGCTGCGACCGCTCTATGAGCAAATCCACCGCCTGGCGGATCAGTTCGCTCTGCTTTTTCCCGGTCGCCTTGGCCACGGCGGAGAGTTTCCGACGCTGCTGACCGGTCAGATATATCTGCGTTCGATGCATGCGGCACCTCTAATGTATACATCGGTATTATACATTATCTTGCTTAAAATGTCTATAAAATATAAATTCATGTTGTAAGGCGACTTGTCCGTACTTACGTGTTTAGTAATCGGCGATCGGCAATCGGTAATTGAGGAGGGTATAGGGCGCAGGGAGCAGGGATATTTAAAAATTTCGCGGTTCGAGGTTTGCAGTGCGGATTTTGAGGCCTGCCCCGGCGTGGGAAATCGAGGTGTGTGTGGGTCTTGGCGTGCGAGTTCGGGATTTGGAATTTGGGATTTTGTTTATTTTATTCTTCCCCTCAGGTGGTCAAGGACGTTCATGTAGTTTATGAATGCGTCGTAGGGCGACTCGTAGGGCGTGAAGTACTTGTGCACCACGCCATCGCCCAGCCACTTGGTGGACATGTAGTAGAAGTGGTCGGAGGTCTGGAGTTTGCGCCAGTCGTCTCTCAATCGCTCGTCGCCGGCGGCGAGGACCTTGGGACCAAGCGAATAAAGGTCTTCCAGTGCCTGTATCTGCATTGAGTTTCCCAGCCAGGCGGAGATGTCGCGTTCGGTGTCGGCCCAGGAGATGGTTTCGGGCACGTCGAGTTCGTCTTCGGGCTGGTGCCTGGCGGCAGCCGCCGATACTGTCTCGAAGGCGTGCCGGCCTGTGGCGATTATCTTTTCGGGCATTGCGTGGAGGAATTCGAATATGCCGGTTTCGGCCCAGTGGTGCTCCCCGAATGTCTCGTAGTCCATGAACAGGTTGCACGCGCACCCATCGGACAGGGCGGCGTCGACCCACTGGGCGAATTTGTCGACGGTGAGCGGGTAGTGCTCCCAGTAGGTCGTCGAGAAGCGGAATGCCACGTCGTCCGACAGGCGCGAGTTTTTCAGCAGGATCTTTATATCCGACCCGTCGTGCGGGCGGTACACGCGGCTGGGGCTGCGCGCCCCAAGCACCTGGGGCGCGCCTTCGGTGATGATGGTCGTAAAGCCCAGCGGGCGTATCAGTTGGGGCAGGTCGTTGTTGTAGGTCAGTTCGGTGTTGCGGAACGCCGCCGGTCGCCGGTCGAACAGCCCTTCCATCAGTTCGACGTGCATGCGGACCTGCTCGGCGAACTCGTGGCGATCGTAGAGGAACGCCAGCGTGTGGTAGTACGTCTCGGCCAGAAATTCGACCCGCCCGGTTTCGTTGAGTTCCACGAAGCTATCGAGCACCTCGGGCGCCCAGCGGCGAAACTGCTCGACGGCGACGCCGGTGAGCGAGAAATTCACGGCGAACCGCTCGCCGTGGCGGCGGATGATGTCCTTCATCGCGCGGTTGGCCGGAAGGTAGCACTTGCGGGCGACCTTGCGGCATATCTCGGCGTTGAGCCGGTCGTCGAAGTATTCCCCACCCGTGTCGAACACGCTGTAACGACGCAGGCGGAACGGCTGGTGAACCTGTAAATAAAAAACGATCGAGGGCATCCGTCTATTGAAACACTCTTTGATGCACCCCCGTCAAGATGAATCCGGCCGGTTTGGAACCGGACCGGCATTGCCAAAGGGCATGCCCGCCGGTCATCTTGGCGGGGCGCAGGGACACGAAGATTCTATATTTTATAAGAGGAAATTTCAATTCGCGTCGCGGCAATGCCCGTAACGACCTTTAAACGCGAGCAGTAGTTTTTTGAGTATGTCATTTCCTCTGTATCCTCTGCGCGTCAGTGGCTTGACCGATAACCTGGTCGTAGATTCGGCTGAGGTGTTCGGCGGCGTCGGACCAGGAGAATTTGCGCAGTTCGATGCGGCTCTGCTGGCGCAGGGCGCGCTGAAGCGGGGGGTGGCGCAGGACGGCGACGATCTTGTTGGCCATGTCGTCCACGTCCCAGAAGTCAACCTTCAGCACGTGCTGGAGCGCCTCCGCCACGCCCGACTGGCGCGAGACTATCACCGGCACGTCGTGCGAAAGGGCCTCGAGCGTGGCGATGCCGAACGGCTCGGAGACCGACGGCATGACGTAGAGGTCGGCCATGCGGAACACCTTGGCCACGTCGGCCGCCTCCAGAAAGCCCGTGAACGTCACGTATTTGGAGATGTCCAGCGCGCGGGCCTTGCGGATGCACTGGATGATCATGTCGCCCGCACCGGCGGCCACGAAGCGGACGTTGGGGATTTTTTCGACGACCTTTTTGGCGGCCTGGAGGAAATATTCCGGGCCCTTCTGCACCGTCAGTCTGCCAAGGAACAGCACGATCTTCTCGTCGCGCCGGATGGGCTTCTGGTCGTGGTGGTCGTCGGCGGGCAGGTTCACGGAGTTATAAACGACCTCGACCTTTTCGGCAGGGATTTTGTATCGCCCGGTGACCATGCTGCGTGCGAGGTAACTGACGCACACGACCTTCTCGGCGCTGAGCATCCCCGTGCGCTCGATTTCGTATATCCTGGCGTCGGGATAGACCCCGCAGCGGTCCAGTTCGGTGCTGTGGACGTGGACCACCAGGGGTTTGCGCGACATCGCAGCCACCGCCAGGGCGGCGGGATACGTCATCCAGTCGTGTGCGTGGATGACGTCGAACCTTTCCTGGCGGGCGAGTTCCACCGACAGGCGCGCGTATTTGTAGACCTGCCCGAACAGGTCGCCCTCGTAGTCGGCGCCTGTCAGGTCGAATGACCCCTCGGGCACGTCGGCGGTTGGGGCGGCGCGGGTCGGGGCGCTGTGGCACTGGCGGGCGAGTTCCTGCTCCATTACCAGGCGGCGGTCACGGGGCGAAGCGTACGCCTGAAGGTGCGCCTCGAGGCGGTGCATGCGAAGGTGCCGGAAGTTGCGCCGGCGCCGGGGCTCCATGTCGCTAAGCGCGCGGACCTTCACCCGCCCCTGCAGGCGGGGCGCCGCGGCGCGGGGCATCACGAAACACACCTCCACACCGATTTCGTCCAGCGCCCGGGTAAGCCCGTAACACGCCGTTCCGAGCCCACCGCTTATCTGCGGCGGGAATTCCCAGCCGAGCATAAAAACTCTCATTTACCTATACCCTTTTTTGCTCCCGCCTGGGTGAATTATAATCACATGAGCGGGCGGAATAAAGCATGTGGTATTCGAAGAATGACCTATGCGCAAAAAAACATCCCATGGATGGATATCCGCGGGCTGTTAACCATTCGTTTGCCGGGTGTTCGAAGGGCAGAGAGTATTTAGTCAGGCGTTTCCATCGCCCCGACGATGTCCCTGACCGAGTTGAAGTCGTGTCGTGCGAGGTAATTGGCGATTCCGTCGCGGATTTTTCCGATGCATCCGGGGTCCACGAATAGCGCCGTTCCCACGCCTACCGCCGTGGCGCCGGCCAGGATGAACTCGATGGCGTCGTGGGCGTGCTGGACGCCGCCGATTCCGATAATCGGCATGCCGACCGCCGCGGCGACCCGTCTGTAGACGCGGCGGACCATGTGCACCGCGATGGGGTGGATCCCCGGGCCCGACAGCCCGCCGGTGACGTTTGCCAGGATGGGTCTGCGGGTCTCGACGTCTATCGCCATGGCCGTGAACGTGTTTATCATGCTGAGCGCGTCGGCGCCAGCGTCTACGGCGGCGGCGGCGATTTCGGCGATGTCCGTGACGTTGGGCGAGAGTTTGACGATGAGCGGCTTGTGCCCGCAGGCGTCTTTGACCATCGCGGTGAGTTCCGACACCCTGCGCGGATCGGTGCCGAAGGTCATCCCCCCGGCCTCGACGTTCGGGCATGATATGTTCATCTCAAGGGCGCTTATCTGCTCGACGTCCGCCAGCGCGCCGGCGACCTTGACGTACTCCTCGGCCGTGGCGCCGGATACGTTCACGATAACCGGCACGCCCAGGCGCCTCAGCAGGGGGACCTTCTCGGCGATGAATTTTTCGACGCCCACGTTGGCCATGCCTATGGCGTTGAGCATCCCCGCGCGCGTCTCGACCGCGCGGGGATACTCGTTGCCCCTCCAGGGTTGGTGAGTGACGGACTTGGTCACGAACGCGCCCAGGGCGGAAAAATCCACCAGACCGGCGTATTCGTCGGCGTATCCGCACGTTCCGCTGGCGGTCACCAGCGGCGAGGACAACTTTATCCCGGCGATTTCAACGCTCAGGTCGGGCTGGGGATTGGTTTTCGGATTTTGGGATTTCATCGGTTGATATATTCCACCGCGTCGTCGATGGCGTCGGGCGTTATGTCGTCGAAGATGGACACCTGCCCCGGCGCCACCGGAAGGATCATACGGATTCGCCCGCCGCGGGTCTTCTTGTCGCGCTGCATTATCTCTCGGATTCGCCGGGGGTTCAGCTTGCCGATCCCGCCGCCGACGTCGGTCATGCGCACCGGCAGGCGCAAATCGGCGAGTATTTTCTCCACGCGCATGGCGACCTCGTCTTCTATGAGCCCGCGCCGCGCGGCCATTCTACCCGCCGCCGCCATACCCAGCGCCACTGCCTGTCCGTGCGTTATCCTGTCGTATCCCACGAACGTCTCGATTGCGTGGGCGACGGTGTGCCCGTAGTTCAGATGGACCCGCATGCCGGACTCCCTCTCGTCGGCGGAGACCACCGCCGCCTTAATCTCGACGTTCCGCGCGATGAAGTCCGTGAGCACCCCGGGGTCCAGGGCGAGAATCTTTTCGGTGTTGTCCTCGATGAAGTTCAGCAGTTCGGCGTCGCGGATGACGGCGTGCTTGACGCACTCGGCCAGTCCGTTGATGAACTCTTCGCGCGGGAGGGTCTTTAGCGTGTCGATGTCGATGAGCACTCCCGCCGGCTGGTGAAACACGCCGATGAGGTTTTTCCCGGACGGGTGGTCCACGGCCGTCTTTCCACCCACCGAGGCGTCCACGTCGGCCAGTAGCGAGGTGGGGCACTGCACCCACCGCAGCCCGCGCAGCGCCACGGCTGCTACGAATCCCGCAAGGTCGCCGGTGACGCCCCCGCCAAGCGCGACCACTACGCTTCGCCTGTCGGCGGGCGGGTCGCCCCAGAGCAACTCGTCCAGAAGGTTCGATGCGGAGGCGAGCGTTTTGTGCTGCTCGCCGGCGGGGAACGTAATCTGCCGCGCCGAAACGCCCGCCTGCTTCAACGAGTCAATCGCCGTCAGGCCGTAAAGTTCGCTCACGTTGGAGTCGGACACCACCACCGCCGAAGACACCTCGCCCAGATGCGCCACCGTCGGACCGAGCCGCGCGAGCATGCCCGGCGCGATCCGCACGTTGTAACTGCGCAGCCCGAGGTCAACTTTTATCGTTCTGGTCATTTTCCTGTCGCTTTCGCCGCGCCTCCCGCTGGAAATCTTCGACCGCCTCTTTGAGTAGGGGGTCGATGTTGTCGTCCTCGGGCGCGGGCGCCTGTTCCCGGGGCGGCGGTTCGTGGCGCCTTGGTCTGTACTCGCGCTGCGCGGTCTGCGCGCGCCGGATGCGGGAGATGCGCCGGCGGACGATAATGTATCCGCCCGCCAGCAGCACCGCCGCCGCTATGGCGGTGATGACTATCGGATGCGAGGCCGTTTGCATGAACAATCCGCCCGAACCGCTTCGGAACTGCCACGCCAGCAGCACTACCACGGGTGAATCGGCCTGCTTGTCTTTCCTGGTTCCGCCCTTGTAGACCTTGTAAAACACCCCGGCCAGGGCGAGACGCCTTCCGGAGGAATATATCATCTCGCCGTTTTCGATTTTGTCCGGCTCGCCCAGCATCTCGGCAGGGTCGGCCACTGAGAAGATGCGAACGGGCTCCTTGCGCCGGGTTTGACCTTCGGGCGCGTGGAGGCAGTCCATCCGCCACACGGTCTTGTCCCTGGGCCAGTACCGCGAGGGCGAAAGCCCGCCGCCGGCGCCGGCGTGCAGTTTTTTTACGGCGTACGCACGCACGCTCATCCGGATTGGCATGCCGCGGTAGCGACGGGGCTTTTTCAACAGGTTGCGGTATGCGGGCTGGTCAAGCTGTCGGAACTGTTCGTCGGTCAGTTGACCCAGACGTGCAGTCTTGGCCAGCATCAGGTACAGTCCCGGCTCGTCGAGCTGGCGGGAGTGGTCCTGCACGTCAGAGAGGATCAGTTTCTCGCGCCGATCGAGTTCCAGAATGCGCTCGATCTGCTCCAGCGCGTCGCGCGGGGCGGGGCGCGTGGCGCCCTCGGCGCCCGTCTGCGTCGCAGGAGTCTGCTGCGCCGGCGCGTGCTCCGCACGCCACGCAATCGCGGACAAGATTAGGCATACAAGCACTTTGTGCATGGGGGCAATTTTAATCCACCGCGGGATAAACTGCAAAATCTATGCCGGCGCGCGTAATCGTAGTTGGGCCTTGGGCCCAAACCTCGTCGCCGAGCTAAGATGAAACAATCAAATTTTCTCTGTGTCCTCTGCGCCTCAGCGGCTTGCACAAAGACTCGCCTTAGAACATGCCCACCACGTTTCCGTCCTCGTCGAGGTCCACCTCGAGGAATGCGGGCTTTGAGGGCAGTCCGGGCATTGTCCGCATCTGTCCCAGCAGCGGGTAGAGAAAGCCCGCCCCGGCGGAGGCGCGGACCTCGCGGACCGGTACGGTGAAGCCCCTCGGCACGCCCTTGAGCGTCGGGTCGTGCGACAGCGACAGGTGCGTCTTGGCCATGCACATCGGAAGGTTGGTCAGCCCGGCCTTTTCGTACGAGGCGATCTGCCTCTCGGCAAGGGGATCGTAGGAGACCGAATCGGCCAGGTAGACCTTCTTTGCGACGGTTTCGATTTTTTCCTTGATGGGCATGTCGTCGGGATATAGCGGTCTGAAGTTCGACGGCTTTTCGCATGCGGCGACGACGGCTTCGGCCAGCTCCACGGCGCCTTTTCCGCCCTTTGCCCAGTGGTTCGTGGTGACGGCGGCTTCGGCGCCGGCGTCTTGTGCGGCCTTGCGGACCAGTTCGAGTTCGGCGTCGGTGTCGTCGGGGAACTGGTTGACCGCCACAACCACCGGTATGCCGAACATCTTTGCAATTTCCACGTTTCGCTGGAGGTTGCACACCCCGGCCTCCAGGAGGTCCAGGCGCTGCCTGACGTACTCGTCGGGCAGGGGCTTTCCGGGTATGACCTTTGGTCCGCCCCCGTGCATCTTCAGCGCCCGCACAGTGCCCACCAGCACCACGCAGTTGGGCACCAGTTTGCTTATGCGGCACTTGATGTTGAAGAATTTTTCCATGCCGATGTCGGCCCCGAATCCGGACTCGGTTATGACGTAGTCGGCGAGTTTCAGCGCGATTTCGTCGGCCACGATCGAACTGTTCCCGTGCGCGATGTTGGCGAACGGACCGGCGTGGACGAACGCCGGTTGACCCTCGATGGTCTGCATGAGGTTGGGCTTGATGGCGTCCTTCATGAGCACCATCATCGCACCTGCGCATCCGATGTCCTCCGCGGTGACGGGCTTTCCGGACTTGTCCATGGCGACGATTATCCGCCCCAGGCGACGGCGCATGTCCTGCGGGGAGGAGGCCAGCGCCAAAATGGCCATGATCTCGCTGGCAACCGAGATGTCGAAACCCGTTTCCCGTCGCGGGCCGTCCATCCAACTGTCGCTGAGACCGGTCTCGATGTACCGAAGCGCCGCGTCGTTGACGTCGACCACCCTACGCCAGGTCACCGTCTCGGGGTCTATGTCAAGGCGCGGAAGACCCGTCTTGGCCCACGCCTTGTCGCTTGCGTGGTCCTCGTGCTTGATCCTGGCGTCGACGGCGGCGGCAAGGAGGTTGTTGGCGATGCTCACCGCGTGGATGTCGCCGGTGAGGTGAAGGTTAAACTCCTCCATGGGGATGACCTGGGAGTATCCGCCCCCGGCGGCGCCGCCCTTGATGCCGAAGGTCGGACCCATCGACGGCTGGCGTATGCACAGGAAAACGTTCTTGTTTATGAGTCCCATGGCCTGTGTAAGCCCCGCCGAGGTCGTCGTCTTGCCCTCGCCCAGGGGGGTGGGGGTTATGGCGGTTACGTCTATGTACTTGCCGTTGGGCGCATCGGAGAGGCGGTCGAGAATGTCGAGTTTGACCTTGGCCTTGATGTTCCCGTACGGCTCGAGCTCCTCGGGACGGATGCCCGCGGCGGCGGCGATTTCGGTTATCGCCCTGGGTTTGGCAGAACGTGAAATCTCGATGTCGGAAGGCACTGAATTGCTCATTAGTTGCTCCTGATTAATAAACGGTTTAAATGCGGTCTTCTATCTCGCCGAGAATCTCCCGGGCGGCGGAAAGGTGCGCCTCGATGCCATCGGCGGGAACTATGCCTTTTTCTTCGTGGAGCGAATACAGCGGTCCCACCAGGCGCGGATCCTGCGAAATCGACCCGATAAGCGGCACGTCGTCCAGTCGCTCGCGGATGCGGTCCAGGTGCTCGGCGTCGGTGATGCGGTTGGCTACGGCGAATATCTTCTTTAGCCCGATGTCGCCAGCCAGCTTTAGCACGCGATGGGCGGTGGTGGCGCTCCACGGGCTCGGGTCGACCACCACCACAAGCGCGTCCATGGTCTGCCCGGTGGCCCTGCCGAGGTGTTCTATGCCGGCCTCCATGTCCATTATCAGGTCTTCGTCCCTTCCCATCACCAGGTGGGTCAAAAGCGCCTTGATGAGCGCCGTGGCGGGGCATATGCACCCGCTTCCCCCGCTGGTCACCCCGCCCAGCACCAGCAGGCGAAATCCGCCCAGGCGCACGGAGTATTTCTCGGGTATGTCGTTGACCTCGGGATTGAGTTTGAAGTACCCGCCGTAATCGCCTTTTGAGCCGGTTCGCTCCTCGATGAGGTCGCGCATCAGCGAAAGGGGCGTGGGTGACTGCTCGGGCGGGATGCCGAACGCCGAGGCGAGGTTGGCGTCCGGGTCGGCGTCTATGGCGATGACGCGCCTGTCCTTGGGCGCCGCGGCGCCCACCAGCAGGGCGGTAAGCGTGGTCTTGCCCACGCCGCCTTTTCCCGAGATGGCTATCTTCATGATCGCTCCGTTTAACCTTTCGGGGACGTTAGTTTAACTGGTCCGGCGAATCCCCGCAAGCGCCAAACCGCGCCCGTGCGCCCCGGCGCGGGAAGATTGCGCTAAATTCTTGCATACGGCGGGGTGGGGCGTAATAATGTTTTTGCCTGCGTTTTTATGCGATCGGGAACAAGGAGCCATCAAATGAAAAAGATGCTATGTCTGACGGCGGCTTTGGGCTTGGTTTTGTCTGTTGGGTCTGCGGGGTGCGACCGTCCCCCGTCCGTGCCGCGGCGCGCCGACTGGAAGGAGGTCCGGATCCTTGCGGTATCCCAAAACGACGCGACGGAACAGTCTGCCGTGCGTGCGGTTGAGGCGGCAAGGGTCAATTACAGGTATCGCCTCGCGGTGCTGGCAGGGTATTACGAAAAAGTCGGCAACCTCGACAAGTACAACTGGACGCAGCGCGAGCTGAAGAACCTCGCCGAGGCGCAGAAGTTCCAGTGGCAGGGCATCGGCGAAGTCAGTCCGCCCGAGGGCGAATCAATCGCCAGCGCCGACGAAAAATACCTCGTCGAGTTGGTGGTCCAGGCAAGGAGAACCTGGAAGCAGGCCGTCGAAGAACTGGTCGAGTTGTACCGCCGGCGCGGAAACGAACTCAAAAGAAGGTGCGTCGAGAACATCCTGGAGCGATTCGACCCCGTACGCACGTACATGTATTTCCTCTCCGCCGAAATTCCCCCCGCCGACCTGACGCCCGAGGAAGTCATACCCGAGGCGGACCGGCTCTACGAAAAGGCCATGAAACTCTACGAGGACGGGCGTATCCTGCCGCTGGTCATCGATTACGACAAGGAGCGCAAGGCGTTGATGACCTTCCGCCAACTCATAAACGAGTATCCCCGCTCGACCAAGATCGCCTTATCGGCGTATTATATCGGCGAGATATACAAGGAATACTTCGACGAGAACATCCGCGCGGTCCACTGGTACCGACGCGCCTGGCAGTGGGACCCCGCCATCCCCAAGCCGGCGCGGTTCCAGGCCGCCACGGTCTACGACATCCGCCTGCACAACTACGCCAAGGCCATCGAATGCTATCGCGCCGCCATCGAGCACGAGCAGTTTAACTCATCCAACGTAAGCTACGCGCACAGGCGAATCAGGGAACTGAAGGAAAAATAGCCCCGCGGGCGGTCATATCGCCCGCGGATGGTATAAATGGCCACCCCCAATGGGCAAATCGGCGAACCGGGGCACTCGCGCCGGCGAGGCCTGCGCGGCGCTGCGTCAGGGTTGATCCTGGCACTTGTGCTTATGGCGACGGTTATCGCCGCCTGCGCGCACGCGCCGCCGAACACCTATCGCTACGCCCAGCTGTGGCAGGTGGGGGCGTCCATCGGCGCGCTGGAAAGCGGCGACTGGCTGCTGCCCCGCAACCAGCAGGGCGAACTACCCAAAAAGCCGCCTCTCTATACCTGGATGCTGGCAGGGTTGCTGAAACTCACCGGCGCGTACAATGATTTTGTTTTCCGTCTTCCGACGATACTGGCTGCGGCGGCGA
>CAYZPY010000026.1:7383-21645 GCA_964480425.1 uncultured Planctomycetaceae bacterium | reverse complement strand
ACGGCACGGGCGTGCCGGGCGAGGACCGGCGCGAGACCAAGGCGTGGTGCGCGGCGCTGGGACCAAGGGCCCAGGAGATTCCCGCGGTGTCGGTGACCGGAACCATAGGTTCGCTGTTCGCCGGCGCCGGCGGCGTGGAGCTGGCGGTGGCCGCCATGGCGCTGCACAACGGCGCGGCGCCGCCCTCGGCCAACTTCGAGCAGTGCGACCAGGACTGCAAACTGAACTTTTCGCGCGACGCCTACGACGCGGACATCGAATACGCCGTGTCCGGCTCGTTCAGCGTGGGCGGGCAGAGCGGGGCGTGCGTGCTGAAGCGAACCGAATCATGAGCAAAAGACGAGTAGTCATAACGGGAATGGGAACGGTCAATCCACTGGCGCACAACGTGGAGGACACCTGGCGGGCGATGCTGGAGGGAAAAAGCGGCGTCAGCAAGACCGAACTTTTCGACGCCGAAACGTTCCCGGTGACATTCTCCGCACAGGTCAAGGACTTCGACCTGTCCCGCCACGTGGAAGACGCGCAAAATCACCGTCACGCCGGTCGGCACTGCAAGTTCGCACTGGCCGCGGCGGCGGAGGCGTGGAAACAGGCGAACCTGGACGAATCCAGCGAACTGGACCGGTCCAACATGGGCATCTACCTGGGCAGCGGCGAGGGTTCGCTGGACTTCGATAATTTCACCTCGCTGATGGTCGACGCCTGGGACGAGGGGCGCGTGGACACCCGCAAATGGGCACGCCTGGCGCGACAGCGCATGGACCTCCACCGCGAGATAGAGCAGGAATCCAACATGGTGGTCGCGCACCTCGCCAACGAGTTCGACGTGCACGGTCCGGCGTTCAACGTTCTGACCGCCTGCGCGGCCAGCACGCAGGCGATAGGCGAGGCGGTTCTCCAGATACGCCGGGGCGATGCCGAGGCGATAATCACCGGCGGCGCGCACAGCATGATACATCCCTACGGCGTGACGGGTTTCGTGCGCCTCACGGCCCTTTCGACCCGCAACGACGAAATCGAGACCGCCTCCCGCCCGTTCGACATGACGCGCGACGGGTTCATACTGGGCGAGGGCGCCAGCATTCTGATTATCGAGGACTACCAGCACGCCAGGGCGCGGGGCGCGAAGATACTGGCGGAGATTATCGGATACGGCGCCAGCGCCGACGCGTTCCGCATCACCGACCAGGACCCCCAGGGCGAGGGCGCCGCCGGGAGCATGCAGGCGGCGCTGCACGACGCGCAACTGTCCCCTGGCGACATAGACTACATCTCGGCGCACGGCACGGCCACCCAGCAGAACGACCTGGTCGAGACTCGGGCGATAAAGAAAGTCTTCGCCCAGCGCGCCAAAAAGGTTCCGATCTCCAGCATAAAGAGCATGATAGGGCATCTCATCGCCGCCGCCGGCGCCACGGAGCTCATTTCGTGCGTGCTGGCCATGCGCGACGGCGTCATCCCACCGACCACGAATTACAGCGTCCCGGACCCCAACTGCGACCTGGACTACGTACCCAACCAGCCGCGAAAGGCCGATCTGAACATCTGCATGTCGAACAGCTTCGGCTTCGGCGGGCAGAACAACACTCTGATAATAACCCGACCACAGGATTAGTTGATTCGTTAATCGGTTGATCGGTGAATCAGGCGCATGCCAGGCGACGGGCAACAGGCAACCGCTTTTAGTTTTTCACTTTAAGTTTTTTCTTTTGCCTCCTTCGGGTTTTTGTTCAAATACTCCCGCCCCATTCATTTGTAATTATCAAGGCGTGCTTTAGCGGAATACCGGATGGAATTTGTCTTACAAATCGCACCGGCTCAGTGGCAGTGGATATCGCACAACTGGGCATTTTTGGCGATAGCAATCACGTGCGCGTCGCTGGTGCTTTTTTTGGCGCTCATGCTGGCCCGTTACATCCGCATCTGCCTGAACATTTTCGTGGACACCCCCCCCCCGCTGTCGATGGGCCCGGTGGACTTTCGACCCATTCACGGGGAGGTGGTGCGGTTCCGCAGTTTCGACGGGACCTCGCTTCGGGGGATGCGACTGCGCACGCCGGACAAGAGTGCCTACAGGGGGACCGTCGTTTTCTGCCACGAGTACGGCTCGGACATGTACTCATGCGCGCGGTACACCAATCCGCTGCTGGAGGCGGGTTTCGACATTTTTTCCTTCGATTTCCGCGGGCACGGGGAAAGCAGCAGAAGCGGGAACTACAACCCGCTCCAGTGGCCCAGCGACAAGGAGCTTGAGGACGTTCTTGGCGCGTGCATGTACGTCGAGTCGGCCCTTTCCGGCGAGGGGAAACCAACGGACATCGGGCTGTTCGGCGTATCCCGCGGCGCCGGTTCGGGGCTTCTGGCCGCCGCCAGCGACCCGAGCATAAAGGCCATCGTCTGCGACGGGGCGTTCAGCACCGGCACCACGCTGATCGCGTTGATGAAGCGATGGGCGCACATCTTCGCAAGGGTGAAGCTGGTTTACGAATATCACCCGGAAATATTCTGGAAGACGCTGCTGTGGCTCCTGATGCGGTTCGCCCAGCCGAAACTCGGGCGAAAATTCCCGTCCGTCCGCAGGGCGATTAAGGAAATGCCCCCCCGACCGATATTTTTCATCCACGGGCAGAAGGACAGTTACATCCGCGAGGACCAGACCCGCCTGCTTTACGACCAGGCGCATCAGGAGAAATTCCTGTGGATAGTTCCCAGCGCCAAGCACAACCAGTCGGTATCGATTCAGCCCGAGCAGTACGCCGCCAGAACGGTGGCGTTTTTCAGGAAATACCTGGCCGAGGAAGAAATCGACAGCGAACTGATAACCAATCCCGCAAAAACAACAGTGGCTTAAAAGAATGATAAAGCGCAAAGGACGCGACGTTATATCCAGGCACCCGGGCAACCCGCTGATCACGCTGCGGGACGTGCCGTTCCAGTGCATGGACGTTCACAACGCCGCCGTGGTGCGGCGCGGGGATGAATACCTGCTGCTGGTGACCATCGAGATGCTTGAGGGCTTCGTTCGGATATACCCGGCACGCAGCAGCGACGGGTACGAATTCGCCGTCGAGGACGAGCCGTTCATGACGGGCGCCGTCGAAGGCCCCTACGCCTCCGCCGAAGACCTCGGCGTGCGCGACCCGCGGGTAACGTACATAGACGATTACTATTACATATCCTACGTCGCGCAGGGCACCGACGGTTTCCGCGTGGGACTGGCGCGGACGAAGGATTTCAAAACTGTGGAGCGTTTTGCGCTGGTCTCCCAGCCGGACACAAAGGGCTGCGCGCTGTTCGACCGGAAGATAAACGGGCGATACGCCATCCTCACCCGCCCCGAACACGGGGGGAGCATATGGATAAGCTACTCCCACGACCTGGTCTACTGGGGCGAATCCGACGTGGTCATGTCGCCCCGTGGCGGCTTCTGGGACGCCGACAAGGTCGGCGCCGCCGCACCGCCAATCGAGATAGACGCCGGATGGCTGCTGATCTACTACGGCGAGAAGTTCACCTCGGCCGGTCCGCTGTTCCGCCTGGGCGCGGCGGTGCTCGACAGGGACGACCCGTCAAAGGTGCTGGTCCGCTCGAACATACCCATCCTCGCCCCGCGCGAGAGATACGAGCGCCTCGGCGACGTGGGCAACCTGGTGTTCTCCTGCGGGGCGCTGCTGGAGCAGGACAACACGCTGCGACTCTACTACGGCGGGGCCGACAGCTGCATCTGTCTGGGAACCGCGCCGCTGGACGAAATCCTCCACATATGCTCGGGATACATGGGAGGGATAAAGGCATGAACAGACCGGTGGGAAGAGACCTGCTGCACCGGTGGGAGGGCAACCCCGTCCTGACGCTGGACGACATGCCGTTTCGATGCAACACCGTGTTCAACGGTTCGCCGGTGAGGGTCCCCCAGGGCTACTTCATGATTGTCCGCGTGGAGGGACAGCAGGGATATTCGTTCTTCGCACTTGCGCGCAGCGACGACGGGCTGAATTTCCGGGTCGATAAGCTGCCGTGCATGCTGCCGGACTCGGGGGAGTTTAGAAAATGGGAGGAATTCGGCATAGAAGACCCCCGCCTGACGTTTATCGAGGGGAAGTTCTACATGCTTTACACGGCAGTGGGACCCCACGGGTTCCGCATAGCGCTGGCCGAGGTCGAAGACTTCAGGCATTACCGGCGTATAGCCGTCATCTCCGATGCGGGCAACAAGGACGGAGTGCTGTTCCCGCGGAAGATAAACGGGCTGTACGCACGCCTGGACCGCCCCACCCGCGGGCGCGACGACGGGATATGGATATCCTACTCGCCGGACCTTATACACTGGGGACTCAGCAAGTGCGTCATCCACCCCCGCAAGCGATACTGGGATTCCAACCACATCGGCGCCTCGGCCCCGCCGATACTGACCGAGCACGGCTGGCTGGAAATATATCACGGCGTCAAGATGACCTCCGCAGGACCAATTTACCGCATAGGCACCGTCATGCTCGACGCCGAGGACCCATCACGCGTGGCGGGAAGGTGCTACGTGCCGATCCTCAGCCCGCGGGAAGACTACGAGCGAATCGGCGACGTGAACAACGTCGTCTTCGCATGCGGGGCGATTACCGAAGATGACGGAGAGGTAAAGGTCTATTACGGCGCCGCCGACACCGCCATTTGCGTGGCCTCCGCCTCGCTGGAGGAACTTATCGAATCCTCGCTGGAGAGCGGACCGGAATAACACGACACGCAAAGCCCGCGGATTACCATCCGTGGGCTTTGAATTATCTCATTCTCATTGCGCCGGCGGGCACTTTGGTATAGAATTACCGGCATGAATCTCTCACGGTGGTTATTAAAACCAGTTGCGTTTGTCGCCGGCGCCCACGCTGCGCGCCAGGCGGGCGCTTTCATCAAGGCGCACCGGCACACCAGGGAGATCCAGGACAATCTCCTGCGCGAACTACTGTCCGCCCACGCATCCACCACCTATGGTCGCGATCACGGTTTCGCCCACATCAGGAACTACGCGGATTTCAAATCGGCAGTGCCGCTGAACACCTACGACGACCTCCGGCCTTACATCGATCGCGTGCTGGAGGGCGACTTTGCCGCCCTGCTGCCCAAAGGTCAGGATCCGCTTATGTTCTCGATGACCTCCGGGACCACGGGCAGCCCCAAGTACATCCCCGTGCCGCCGCGGTTTTTGACCCAGTTGCGCCAGGGGTGGAACATCTTCGGACTGATGGCGCTGAACGACCACCGCGAGGCGTGGATGAGGAACATAGTGCAGATTTCCTCCCCCCCCGGCGCCGTCGCCAGCCCGTGCGGCGTGCCGTGCGGGGCAATCAGCGGGCTACTGGCCGCCACGCAGAAGCGCATCGTGCGGCGCATGTACGCCGCCGGGACGCACGTGGGGAATATCAAAGATCCCACCGCAAGGTATTACACCATTTTACGCTGCGCGATCGGCAAGGACGTGGCCATCATCACCACCGCCAATCCGTCCAGCACGATACGCCTGATAGAGACCGGTCTGGAGCACGCCGGGCGCCTCATCGAGGACGTCCGCCGCGGCACGCTCAACCCGCCGGGCGAAATCTCGCCGCAGACCGCCGCAATGTTCAAATTCCGACCCGACCGGCGCCTGGGCGAAAAACTCCAATCCCTGGCGAGCGAAGACCGCCTGCTGCCGCGGCATTTCTGGAACGTAGCGTTCCTGGCAAACTGGACCGGCGGGACGCTGAAGTTGTACATCCCGCGCCTGCGGGAGTTGTTCGGCGACGTGCCCATCCGCGACATAGGACTGCTTGCCAGCGAGGGCAGGTTCTCGGTGCCCATCGAAGACAACACGCCGGCGGGCGTGGCCGAAATCACCCACAACTTCCTGGAGTTCATACCCACCGACCAGCGCAGCAGCGACGACCCGGACGCCCTCCGCGCCGAGCAACTCGAGGTAGGGAGGGAATACTTCCTTGTGACCAGCAACTGGGCGGGCCTGTGGCGTTACGACATAGACGACCGCGTGCGGGTGGTGGACAAACTGGGGCTCAGCCCGGTGTTCGATTTCATCTGCCGCGGGTCCCAGACCTCCAGCATCACCGGCGAGAAGATAACCGAGGACCAGGTCGTCGAGGCGATGGACCTTGCGTGCGCCGCGGTGGGCGCTCGTCGCCGCCGGTTCGTCGTCCGCGGAAGGTTCGCCCGCCCGCCGCATTACGAACTGCGCATCGAGGCCGGCGACAACGACGCCGAAAAACTTGCCCGCGAGTTTGAGGACGCCCTGTGCCGGCTGAACATTGAATACGACTCGAAGCGCCGCACGCAGCGCCTGGGTCCGGTGCGCCCGGTCGTGCTCGACAGGGGCGAATTCGAGCGGGCGGAGTTGGAAAACATCCGCGCCCGCAACGGCGCAGCAGAACAGTACAAGCACAAATATCTCGACACCGAAATTATCACCGAAGGCCAAAACCGGTAGGGTTGGCCCGTCCGGGCCGGCGGAAATACTCAAGCCCCGCATGTAAATACAGGGATAATTGGCTAGAGCAGTTTGCAGAAAGATTGTCGTCATGTTCGTCGCCGAGGACGAGTCCGGCAAGGACGGCGAAGCAGGCAATGCCGCAGCATTGTCGATGCAGCCGGACGCCGCCGGGCGAAGCCGCAATCAGAAGATGGCGACAAGATTTCTGCAAACTGCTCTAACACCGGCATACGTATCCCCCGCTTGACAGCGGGCGTGGCGGCGCTTGGAGCGCCGCCAACCCATTCAATTTAACGCCGCCGCGCCGGTATAGTAATATCACAATTCGCTTTTTAATTTCCGCAACAGTTCCAGGGCCTGCATTGGCGTCATGTTGTCTGTATCGGCGGATTTTATCTGGCGCGCGGCGCGTGAGGCCGGGTCGGCGAACAGTTGCATCTGTGCGGCGGCCTGCCTGGCGCGACGGGCCAGTTCGGGCATGTCCAGCCCCTCGGCCAGGTGGGCCTGCAACTGCGGCAGTATCGCTCGGGCGCGTTGTATGACCTCCCCGGGCACCCCGGCCAGGCGCGCCACGTGAACGCCGTAGGACTGGTCGCTGCCGCCCTCGATGATCTTGTGCAGGAAGATGACCTCGTCGGCCCATTCGCGGACGGCGACGTTGAGGTTTTTCGTGCCGTCCAGGACGTTTTCCAACTCGGTCAGTTCGTGATAGTGCGTGGCGAACAGCGTTCGGCAGCGGATGCGAAGCGCGATGTGCTCGCTGACGGCCCAGGCAAGCGCCAGCCCGTCATAGGTGCTGGTGCCGCGCCCCACCTCGTCGAGGATCACCAGCGAGCGAGCGGTGGCGTTGTTGAGTATGTTGGCGGTCTCCACCATCTCCAGCATGAAGGTCGACAGCCCCCGCGCCAACTCGTCGGCGGCGCCCACGCGCGTGAAGATACGATCAACCAACCCAATCGTCGCCTCTTTTGCCGGAATGAAACTGCCCGCCTGGGTCATGAGCACCAGCAGCGCCACCTGTCGGATGTAGGTGCTCTTTCCGGACATGTTGGGACCGGTAATCAGCAGCAGGCGGTCGTCGTCGTCGCCCATGTGAACGTCGTTGGGCACGAACTGCTCCTTGAGTTGCTCTGTAAGAACGGGGTGCCTTCCGTCGACGATGTCAAGTACGTTGTCCTGTGTGACCCGCGGGCGCGTGTAGCCGCGCCGGACCGACAGCCGCGCCAGTCCCGCAAGGACGTCCAACTCCGCCAGGGCCTCGGCGGCCTGCTGAAACGCCGGCACGTGGGCGGAAAGATCGTCGCAGACGCGCCTGTATATATCGCCCTCGAGGGTCTTTGCGCGATCGGAGGCGGTGAGGACCTCCGACTCGTAACGCTTCAGGTCGTCGGTAATGTACCGCTCGGCGTTCTTGAGCGTCTGCTTGCGGACGTAGTCGTCGGGCACCTTGTCGCGGTGGACGTTGGTAACCTCGATGTAATATCCGAAGACCCTGTTGTACCCGACCTTGAGGTTCGGTATGCCCAGTCGCCTTGCCTGCTCGGCCTGAAACTTCGCCAGCCAGGCCTGCCCGTCGGCGCCGACGCCTCGCAGGCGGTCCAGTTCGCGGTCGAATCCGTCAGCGATGACGCCGCCGTCGCGTATGACGTTGGGCGCCTCGGGGTCTATGGCGCGTGCGATGAGTTCGGCGGGCTCTTCCATGCCCGTCAGTCGCGGCGCGACGCCGCCCAGCAGTTCGGCGCGGCATGGTGCGACGTCTTCGGCGATTTGCGGAAGCAGACGCAGCGTGTTTCCCAGGGCAAGCAGTTCCCGCGGGCGGGCGCGTCCCATGGCGATGGCGGCGGCGATGCGATCAATCTGTGCCACATCGTCCAGTGCGGCGCCGATGCGCTTGAGTCGGCCGCGGTCGGCCGACAGTTCCTCCACGGCGTCGTGCCGGGCGACGATGCCGCTGTAAGAGGTCAGCGGGAACGTCAGCCAACGCTCCAGCAGACGGGCGCCCATCCCCGTGGAGGTGCGGTCCAGGCACGCCAGCAGGGAGCCGGCCCGACGGTTGGTCCGCAACGTGCGGTGGACCTCCAGGCACCGCAGCGTGTTTCCGTCGATTATCATGTGGTCGGCGCGTTCGAAGCGGCTCAGGCGGCTGATGTGCGACAGCGCGGTGCGCTGGGTCTCATTTAGATACTCGATGACGGCGCCCGCCGCCGACAGCGATTCGTCCCACCCGCCGAAGCCGAAGCCCTCCAGCGTGGAGGTGCCGAAATGCTCCTTGAGCGTCTCGGCGGCAGAGTGCGAATCGAACGCCCAGGGGGGTCGCGGCGTGGCGGATGCACCCACCACCCGGCGAAGCGAGTCGCGGAATTCCCCGGTGTCCAGCGCGCCGCCCTGGGGATAGATGACCTCGGCGGGCGCTATTCGCACCAGTTCGTCCAGCAGATGCTCGCATGGCGCCAGGGCGGCCTGAAACTGCCCGCTGGAAAGTTCCACCCAGGCGATACCGACATTAATTTCGGATTTCGGCCGTGCGGCCGCCCCTCCGGGCGGATTTCGTAGTCCTGAGCCCGTCGAAGGACGGATTTCGGATTTATCACCCGACGGGGCGCCTGTCATTTTTGCGCTTGCCGGGGCGAAGACTGCCGCGAGGTAGTTCCCCTCCCGCTGGTCGAGCAGTTCCTGCTGGGCCAGGGTCCCGGGCGTCACCAGGCGGACCACGTCGCGCTTGACCACGCCCTTTGCCTGCTTGGGGTCTTCGATCTGCTCGCAGATGGCCACCCTGTGCCCGGCGCGGATCAGTCGCGACAGGTAACTGTCCAGCGCGTGGTATGGAATGCCCGCAAGCGGAATGGCGCTGGGTCCCTTGTTGCGGGAGGTCAGCGCCAGGCCCAGTTCGCGCGAGGCGAGTCGCGCGTCGTCGTAGAACATCTCGTAAAAATCACCCATCCTGAAAAGCAGGATGTAGTCCGGGTACCGGTCCTTGAAGGAGCGGTACTGGCGCATCGCCGGGGTGTCGTTGTGTGGGTTGCTCTTTCTGGCCATGACGGATTCGCCGATGATAAGATACCCCCCGCCGTCACTCAAGCCCGCGCCCCGCCTGAAATACATTTTCACGGAACCGACCCGGCGCTTACCCGCTACAAGCGAGCGGTCATCACCGCCAAATGACGGTGGCGACTCGTGAGGCGACGGGTATAATTATCGCGGGCGCCTGGCGGGCAGGATTCGCCCGGAAAGGAACACACCATGAACGGAAACGAAAAAGGCAAATACCGCGAGTCTTTCGGGAGCATGATGCGCGACATGTTCGCGGCGATACCCGCGTGGATATTCGCCTGGCTGGTGCTGATAAGCGCTGCGGCGATAGCGATAGCGATTATCGGCATAACGATGCTCGGTCCCTCGGCCGAGGTGAGGACCAACATCATAGGCGCGGTGCTGATTATCGTGGCGATGAATTCCATCGTGATGATGAAGGTCTTCGGATGGCTGATGTTCGTCAAGACCTCGCTGAGCAGGCGGATAGACGACATTCAAAAGCGCCAATCAACCACGGACTCGCCCTGACGGGCGGCGCCCGCTTACCGACACCGGCAGGACCAACCTCGTCAGGCGCGGCGGCCCGTAAAAGGCGGATAAACGCTCCCAATTAAGGCGCGGCGGCGACCGTCGTGTTCCCGGGGATCAACGACATTGAGATGGAGCCCGACCAAGAGGGGCTCCAAGCCATTACCATGGCCGTAGCCGAAGCAAAGGCCGACGAGGACCAGATAGCGGAATTTTTTCGGAAGATTGCACATTAGTCCGTATCTCCGGTAATCCTCTCTGCCTTTAGAGCGGCGAACTGTTCCAATCTCTGCACTATCACCTCGCAATACGACGGGTCGAGTTCCATGAGGCGCGGAGGCACGCCTTCCGGTCGGTCTGCTCGCAGGCGACGAGCGTGCAGCCCGAGCCGTTAAATCAGGTGTTAATCTTCCGCGGTATACTGTCAAAATCACCGCTTTTTCGCGCGTCAAGCGCAGAGATGGCAGGTTCCCGCTGGCGGCGCAGAGGGGAGTAAAATATCTAAGTTGATTCATTTCAGATAGATGCGCGTGTCGGCATAGGGCTTGCTGCTATTAACGGCGCAAGTGCTGCGCGGCCTATGCGCCGCCGGCGTGATTCATCGTCGAGAAGTCAACCGCAAACCGATAAGGAGACATACCTGATGGCGGCAAAACAGATTGCATTCGACAAAAACGCCCGCCAAGCCCTCCTGGAAGGCGTGGAGAAACTCACCCGCGCGGTCAAATCCACTCTCGGTCCGCGCGGAAGGACCGCCGTTCTGGACAAGGGATGGGGCGCACCGACAGTGACCAAGGACGGGGTCACCGTCGCCGAGGAAATCGAACTTAACGACAAGTACCAGAACATGGGCGCCCAGTTGATTAAGGAGGCGGCCAGCAAGACCTCCGACGCCGCCGGCGACGGGACGACCACCGCCACCGTACTGGCGGAGGCGATGTTCCGACATGGGTACCGCAACCTGGCCGCCGGCGCCGACGCCATGGCGCTGGCGCGCGGCATCAGGAAGGCCACCGACGTCGTGGTTGGCGAGTTGGGCGACATGTCCATCCCCGTCAAGGGCGCCGAGGACATACGCAACATCGCCGCCATCAGCGCAAACAACGACCAGGAAGTGGGTAAAATGCTGGCGGAGGCGATGGACAAGGTCGGGCGCGACGGCGTGATAACCGTCGAGGAAGGCAAGGGCGTCGAGACGAGCGTTGACGTGGTCGAGGGCATGCAGTTCGACCGGGGGTACCTCTCGCCTCACTTCGTTACCGACCCGGAGGCGATGGAATGCCGCCTGGAAAAGCCGCTGATCTTCATCCACGAGGATAAAATATCGAACGTGTCCAAACTCGTCCCGCTTCTTGAGAAGGTCTCCCAGGCCAAGCGCTCGCTTTTGATAATCGCCGAGGACGTGGAGTCCGAGGCGTTGGCGACGCTGGTGGTCAACAAACTTCGCGGCATCGTGAGCGTCTGCGCGGTAAAGGCGCCGGGATACGGCGACAGGCGCAAGGCGATGCTGGGCGACATAAGCACGCTGACCGGCGGGACGTTCTTCTCCAAGGACCTTGGCGTTGACCTGGAGAGCATATCGCTGGCGGACCTTGGCACGGCCAAGACGGTCACCGTGGACAATGACAACACCACGATAATCGAAGGCGCCGGGGAAACTTCTGACATCCGCTCGCGGATAGAGCAGATTCGCCGCGAGATCGATACCACCACCAGCGATTACGATCGCGAGAAACTCCAGGAGCGTCTGGCCAAACTCGCCGGGGGCGTGGCGCAGGTGAACGTGGGCGCCGCAAGCGAGTCGGAGATGAAGGAGAAAAAGGCCCGCATAGAAGACGCCCTGCACGCCACGCGAGCCGCGATCGAAGAAGGCGTGCTGGTCGGCGGCGGGGTGGCGCTGGTGCGTGCGGCAAAGGCACTGGACAACACAAAGGCGTCCGGCGACGAGCAAACCGGCGTGGAGATAGTACGCAAGGCGCTGGCCGAACCGCTAAGGCAGATAGCCGCAAACGCCGGCGAGCCCGCCTCCGTGGTACTCCACGAGGTAATGGAGCACCAGGGCAACTACGGCTTCAACGCCGAGACGCTAAAGTACGAGGACCTCATCAAGGCCGGCGTAATCGACCCGGCCAAGGTCGCCCGAACGGCGATTCAGAACGCCGCATCGGTGGCCTCGCTGCTTTTGACCTGCGACGCCGCCGTGGCGGAAAAACCGCAGGAAGAAGAACAGGCCCCGCCCGGCGGACCCGGCGGAATGCCACCCGGCGGCATGGGCGGCATGGGTGGTATGGGCGGCATGGGCGGCATGGGGGGCATGATGTGATTGCCGATTGCGGATTGAGGCCATAAGGCCGCCCGTCTGGGCGGAATAAACCAGACGCCAGCGCCTGCCTACCCCTGCCTACCTGGCGTTAGGCAGGCAGGTGCGGTAAGCAGGCAGGCAAGCGAACGGGATATTGAGCAGCAGAAAAATCAAAAACGTAAACAGGAGCAAAAGACATGGCGGTAAAACCTTTGGACGACAGGGTTCTGATTAGACAGAGCGATGCGGAAGAAAAGACGCCCGGCGGGATCGTGCTTCCCGACACGGCCCGCGAAAAGCCGCAGCGGGGAAAGGTCGAGGCGGTCGGGCCTGGCAAAATGCTCGAAACGGGCGAACGCACCGAGGTGAGCGTAAAAAAAGGACAGGAAGTCTATTACGCCAAGTTCGCCGGGACCGAGGTCCGCATAGACGGCGACGATTACGTCATACTACGGGAGTCGGACATACTGGCCGTAATTGAATAACAGTGAATCGGTTAACCGGTGAATCAGTTAATCAGAAAAAATCTGATTAATCGATTTTGCCTCACGTATTGGTACGGCTTATCTGTTTTTGATTTCACCGATTAACTGACCGACCGATTAACTGATCAACTTAGGAGAATTAAAGATGGCTGCCAAGCAGATGCTGTTCGACGTCGAGGCGCGCAGGGAAATGCTCAAGGGCATATCTTCGCTGGCCTCGGCCGTTAAGGTAACGCTCGGACCGACCGGGCGGAACGTTATTTTGCAGAAATCATTCGGCTCGCCCAAGGTCACCAAGGACGGCGTGACCGTCTCGAAGGAAGTTGAGCTTCCCAACCCGTTCATGAACATGGGCGCCAAGATGGCCAACGAGGTCGCCTCCAAGACCTCCGACGTTGTGGGCGACGGGACCACCACGGCGGTGGTCCTGGCAGAGGCGATCGTCCAGGAAGGCGTCAAGAACGTAACGGCCGGGGCGAATCCCGTGGCGGTGAAGCGCGGCATAGACCTTGCCGTCGACGCCGCGGTGGATTTTATCGCCTCCCAGGTCAAGCCCTGCCGGACCAACGAGGACCTCCGCAAGGTGGCGACGGTGTCGGCCAACTGGAATCAAGACATCGGCGAACTCATCGCCGATGCGTTCGAGAAGGTCGGCGCCGAGGGCGTCATCACCGTCGAGGAAGGACAATCCCTGGCCAACGAACTGGAGGTCGTCGAGGGCATGCAGTTCGACAAGGGCTACATTTCGGCCTACTTCATGACCGACGCCAACACGCTCCAGTGCGTGCTGGAGGACCCGTACATTCTGATTCACGAAAAGAAGGTATCCTCGCTGCGCGACCTGCTTCCGGTGCTGGAGAAGGTCGCCGCGTCAGGAAAGCCCCTTCTGGTCATCGCCGAGGACGTCGAGGGCGAGGCCCTGGCGGGACTGGTGGTCAACAAACTTCGCGGCACGCTGAAGGTCTGCGCTGTCAAGGCGCCGGCGTTCGGCGACAGGCGCAAGGCCATCCTGGGCGACACCGCCGTGGTCACCGGCGGGCAGTTCATCTCGGAGGATCTGGGCGTCAAGATGGAAAACGTCACCCTTGATATGCTGGGAACCGCCCGCAAGGTAGTCATCGACAAGGACACCACCACCATCATCAGGGGCGGCGGCAAGAAGAAGGACATCACCGCCCGCGCCGAGACCATCCGCACGCAGATAGACAAGACCACCAGCGATTATGACCGGGAGAAGCTCCAGGAGCGCCTGGGCAAGCTGACCAGCGGGGTGGCGGTAATCAAGGCCGGGGCCGCCAGCGAAACCGAAATGAAGGAGCGCAAGGACCTCATCGACGACGCCGTACACGCCACACGCGCCGCGCACGCCGAGGGCATCGTGCCCGGGGGGGGCGTTATCTTCCTTCGGGCGATAAAGGCGCTGGACAAGGCGCGCGCCAAGG
>CAYZPY010000026.1:0-7373 GCA_964480425.1 uncultured Planctomycetaceae bacterium | reverse complement strand
GATCGGCGTCGACGTGGTGGCCAGGGCGCTGCGTCGCCCCACCCACCAGATAGTGGACAACACCGGCGCCGACGGCGAGGTCGTCGTCGGGCAGGTGCTGGCGCGCAGCGGAAACGTGGGATACAACGCCGCCACCGGCGAGTTCGAGGACATGATCAAGGCCGGCATCATCGACCCCGCCATGGTCTCGCGTTCGGCGCTTCAGAACGCCGCATCGGTTGCGGGTCTGCTGCTGACCACCAACCTGATGGTCACAGAATACGACGAAGACGCCGAGGAACAAGACAAGGTCGACGAGGCGGTCGTCTAAGGCGGCGCGCCGGACTGACGCGAGGCAGCCACACAAGGGGCGCCGGGTGTTTAACCCAAGGGCGCCCCTTGATAATATATGCCCCCTGGATTAGTTATGTAATCCCAAAGACCGCAGGCGAGACAATCCTTCCAGAGACGATTATGAACATGAACAGGCGAGACATTCTCAAGGCCGCCGCCGGCGGCGCGGTAACCGCGGCGGCGGGAACAGCCGGGTTGGCCGGGACAAAAAGCCAAAACCGACGGCCTAATATCGTTTACATCCTCGCCGACGACCTGGGCTGGGGCGATTTGAGTTGCTACGGTCAGAATAAATTCAAGACGCCCAAAATAGACCGCCTCGCAGCCGAGGGCGCCAAATTCACCGACCACTATTCCGGCTCGACGGTCTGCGCGCCGTCGCGGTGCTGCCTGATGACCGGGCTGCACACCGGGCACGCCTACATCCGCGGCAACAAAGATCGCAAACCCATAGGACAGGAGCCCATCGGCGGGGAGACCGTCACCGTGGCCAAACTGCTCAAACAGGCAGGGTACGCCACCGGATGCTTCGGAAAGTGGGGTCTGGGCCCGCCCGGCTCCTCGGGCGACCCGATCAAGCAGGGCTTCGACGAATTCTACGGCTACAACTGCCAGCGCAACGCGCACAACTACTATCCCCCCTTCCTGTGGCACAACGAAAAAAAGGTCCCACTGCCCGAAAACCAGGGCGGAAAGCACCGGACCTACTCGCACGACCTGATAGTCGAACGGGCGATGAAATTCATCCGCAAGCACAGCGACGAACCGTTCTTCTGCTACGTCCCGGTGACCATCCCCCATGCCTCGATGCACGTACCACAGGAGTATCATCAGCGGTTCCGCAAAAAGTTCCCGCAGTTCGACGACACGGTCGGCAAATACGCCGGGCCGGACGTTAAGAATCCCATCGCCGCGTTCGCCGCGATGGTCACCAAACTCGACGAAGACGTCGGCAGAATAACGGACCTGCTGAAGGAACTGGACCTGGACGAGGACACGCTGGTGATGTTCACCAGCGACAACGGTCCGCACCTCGCAGGCGGGCACGACCCGAAGTTTTTCGACAGCAACGGCCCGTTGCGGGGCTTCAAGCGCGACCTTTACGAAGGCGGCATCCGCGTTCCGATGCTCGCCCGCTGGTGCGGCAAAATAAAGCCCGGCAGCGTGTCTCATCACGCATCGGCGCTCTGGGACGTTCTACCCACCGCCTGCGAAATCGCCGGCGCCGAAACGCCCGAAAACATCGACGGGATATCTTTCATGCCGGCCCTGCTTGACGATAAACAACCGAAGCACGAATACCTATACTGGGAATTTCACGGACACGGCGGAAAGCAGGCAGTGAGAAGGGGCAAGTGGAAGGGCGTCCGCCTGAACCGGAAGCGCAAACCCGACGGTCCAATAGAACTGTACGACCTGGAAAAAGACATCGGCGAAAAAAACGACGTTGCCGGCCGGCACCCCGACGCGGTCGAAAAAATCGCCCAAGTAATGGAATCGGCCCGGACCGAATCCGAAATCTGGAAATTCAAGAAGAAATAATCACCGGGTCGGCATCGCCGGTCTAACCATACATGGCACAGAAGCGAGACTATTACGAAGTTCTTGGAGTAAGCCGCCAAGCCGACGGCGACGAAATCAAGCGCGCCTACCGCAAGGGCGCGCTGAAATACCACCCCGACAACTACAAGGGCGACAAGACCGAAGCCGAAGCGAAGTTCAAGGAACTCGCCGAGGCGTACGAGGTCCTCTCCGACCCCGCCAAGCGCCGCAGGTACGACCAGTTCGGACACGCCGGTCTGCGCGGGGCGGGTCTGCATGATTTCTCCTCGATGGGCTTCGGTGACATATTCTCGATGTTCGAGGACATATTTTCGGGGATGGGCTTCGGCCAGGCCGCAAGGACCGCCCAGCGCGGATACGATCTCGAGGCGGAAATCGAAATATCCCTCGAGGAGGTCGCCGCCGGCGTGGACCACACGCTGGAATTCCGGCGGATGGACGTGTGCGACACCTGCTCGGGCAGCGGCGCCAAACCGGGCACTAAACCGCAAAAATGCTCTACCTGCGGCGGATACGGGCAGGTTCGCCGCCAGGTGCCGGGCTTTTTCGGCGTATCGATCCAGGTTTCTCAGTGCCCCCAGTGCCGCGGGCGCGGCGTGACGGTAACCGACCCGTGCCCCCACTGCGAGGGGAGCGGAAGAAAAGAAAAAACACGCACGCTGAAGGTCCACGTTCCCGCCGGAGTCCACTCCGGGCAGATTATCCGCATACGCGGCGAGGGCGAGCCGGGCAGAACCGCCACCGCACGCGGCGATTTGCACTGCTACGTCAGGGTGCGCGAGCATCCGCTGTTTCAGCGCCGCGGGGACGACCTTATCTGCCAGGTGCCGGTGACGTTCGCCCAGGCCGCCCTGGGCGGGACCGTCGAGGTGCCCACCCTGTGGGGACCCGAGGAGGTCCGCATACCCCCGGGAACGCAAAACGGAGACGTCATAACGCTCAAAAAACGCGGGCTGCCCTCGGGGCGGACCGCAAAGAAAGGCAATCAACTCATCCGGATTATGGTCGAGGTGCCCAAAAAACTCACACGCCGACAGCGAGAACTGCTCGGCGAACTGGCCGATACGGAAAAATCCACGCCCGACGGCGCCACGCCACAGAGGAAAAACTTCCTGGAAAAACTGAAGGACTACTTCGCACCGAAATCGTGAACGAACCCACAAACCCCGAAAAACCAGGCGCGGAATAAGAACAATGAGTAAAAAAAAGCCAAAACCAAACCAGCCCCAAAAGCCCCCGATGGGCGAACCGCCCGCCGAACAGGAGCCCGCGACAGAATCCTTCCGCCTGGAGGAACTCCAGGCCGAAAGGGACGACCTGCTGGGGCGCTTGCAGCGAGTCTCGGCGGACTACCTCAACTACCAGAAACGCGTCAAGCGAGAGATCGCCGAGGCAAGGGAATTCGCAAACGAGAACCTCATAAAGTCGCTTCTTGACATACTTGACGACATGGAGCGGGCCCTTGAGGTCGCCCGCGAGAACCACGCCAAGGACGACCCCGTGGTGGCGGGCATGCAGATCGTCCACGACAAGGCGATTAAGACACTGGAGCGTTTCGGCCTGGAGCGGATGGCGGCGGCAGGCAAGCCCATGGACCCCGAGGCGCACAAGGCACTGATGCAGGAGGTATCCCGCGAGCATCCGCCCGGCACCGTCCTGCGAGAGGTTTACAAGGGATACAGGTTAAAAGGAAGGGTCATCAGACCGGCCGGGGTGGTGGTGGCCGCCGCCGCGCAGGACGACACCGAGGCGCAAGGCGAAGAAAGCCCTCCCCGGGAGAAATAAACAGGAAAACGCCATGCCCACATACGATTACCAATGCCAGGCGTGCGGCGAGCGGTTCGAGAAATTTCAGTCGATAAACGCCCGTCCGCTGCGCAAATGTCCCTCCTGCGGCAGGATGAAGCTTCGTCGCCTTATAGGGTCCGGGGCGGCGGTCATCTTCAGGGGAAGCGGATTCTACCACACCGATTACCGCAGCAAGTCCGGGGCGAAACAGCAGGAATCTCCCGCCGACAAAGGCGACCAAGGGGGCGATAAATCCGACAACGCGCCCAAAGGCGAAAAGAAAAAAGAAAATGACTGAGCGTCAACCGGTCGATAAATTTTCTGGAATCGGCGGTTTGCGGAAATATACTTGCATTCGCCGACGGCATTGATTTTTATTGTGGCGCAGGTCGACGGTGCCGACGTTTGAGCCCGTCCGACTGTTCGTAAAAGGATATAGAGGCAACGCGCCGTACGCCGGCGAAACTTGCTACAGAAAGGGCTAAGACATGGCGGACGAACAGCACGAAATCAGGCGAATTAACTGGAAAGAAGTGTTTGGTTTCACCCACCTGTTCAAGGGCTGGCGGATGGCGGTGCATCCCGGCAAGCTGGTCCTGGCGCTGGCTGCGGTCCTGGCGGTCTATTGCGCCGGTCGCGTTCTGGACGTGGTGTGGAGCGCCGCCGGCAGCAGGGCCGCGGTGCAGGAGCCGTACATGTACTACTCCCAGTCGCCACGCGATTTCGAACAGGGCAAGAACCAGTGGATAGAGTCCCGTCCCGAACGCATCGCCACCCTGTGGAAAGACACCATCGAACAGCGAACCACCATAGGCACGCCGCTGAGCAATTATTACAACATACTCAACAACCTCACCGGCGGCAGCCGCCTGGCCAGCGAATTCCTCAAACAGGCCAGGGAAAAATATCAGAAAAAAGAAGATCCCTACACCCCCGCCGACCGCGACAAGCTGCTGGAAAAAGCCGAGGACGACTGGTCCGACGCACTGGGCGAAGTGCGGGAGGAGCTCGAGGAGGAAGTCGAAGACATCGAGGAACTTCTCGAACCGGCATACAAAAATACCAAAGAGGCGATCAAGACCGACACCACCCTCGTCGGCGACGACAAGGACGAGGCGATGGAAGAACTCGGCGAGCACGCAAAACTCGCCCGCCAGGCGCTGACCCGCAGAAAACTTCAGATAGACCGCGAAATCCGCCAGATCCGCGGTGTGGGGATATTCTCCTCGCTGCTGAACTACGAGGTCCAGTGCGTCAAGGGCGGTCTTAATTCGCTGGTTCGGGGCAATATTCTCACCGGTCTGGATGAATACCGCCGGAACTTGGAATCCAAAAGATACCAGACCGCCTCCGTGTCGGCGGCGCCGTTTGCGCCCGTGGAGACCCCCCCCCAGCAAAGGGGCCTGATCGTCTACATTCTGATGGGGGCCTACGGGTTGTGCTGGCTTATTTCCGAGCACTGGGTTTTTGCGGTGATATTCCTTGCCTTAATGCTGGGCGCCCTTTCGCTGCTGGGCGGGGCCATCTGCCGCATCGCCGCACTGCACGCCGCCAGGGAGGAAAAAATCTCCATGACCCAGGCGCTGCGTTTCTCGACGGGCAAATTCCTGAGTTTCTTCACCGCCCCGCTGCTTCCCCTGGCGATAGTGATAATAGTCGGGGCCGTTATCGCCCTGGGCGCCTTTGTGCTGGGCAACTTCGCCGGCGGGGTGCTGATGGGCATTCTGTTCCCACTTGCCATTGTCGGCGGAATGGTGATAGCGTTCCTGCTTATCGGTCTGCTTGCCGGGGGCGGTCTGATGTACCCCACCATCGCGGTGGAGGGTTCGGACACCTTCGACGCCATAAGCAGGAGTTACAATTACGTCTTCAAGTGCCCGTGGCGGACGCTGCTTTACGCGGGCGTTGCGGCTGTGTACGGCGTGCTGACTTACCTGTTCGTGAGGTTCTTCGCGTTTCTGGCGTTGTGGACCACGCACTACTTCGCCTCCTGGGGCGTTTTCCGCAGCGGCGAGGGCGTGCATCCCCAGGCCGACAGAATGGACGTGCTGTGGACCTCCCCCACTTTCGGCTCGCTGCACGGAGGAGCGTTCAACTGGGCGGCGATGGGCGGATGGGAAAAGATTGCAGCCGTGATCATCGCCTTCTGGGTGTACCTGGTGATCGGACTGGTCATCGCCTACCTGTTCAGCTACGCCGCCAGCAGCACCACGCTGATTTACTACCTGCTGCGCCGTAAAATTGACGCCACCGACATGGACGACGTTTACGTCGAGCAGGGCGAAGAGGAATTCCAGGAAGAAGAGGCCCCCGCCGAAGAAGAAGAGGCCGAAGAAGAACCACCCGCCGAAGACCAGGGCCCTGAAGAACAAGACCAAGAGGGCCAAGAGGAAAAACCCGAAGAATAATTCCAAATAGCGCGTGGCGGCCTGGCCAGGCCGCCGCGTTGACATTCCTGGCACAACACGGGGTCGGCGGCCTTACCGGGTCGCCGACTGTTTAGCGCGGCGGCGTAGGAACGGAACGCCGCCGCGCTTTTCTCAACGCGGGGTTGGCGGCCTTGCCGGGTCGCCTCGCTCATTAAAAAACCACAGCCCGCGGTAGGTCTACGGCGGGCTGTCTTCTGCACCGATTATCTTTTCGTATTGTATCTTGCAGAAGCGATCGGTCATGCCGGCGATGTAATCGCACGCCACGCGATGGACGCCCTGGTCGGCGATTCGTTTTCGGTACCGCTCCGGAAGCAGCGACGGGTCGCCGGCGTAGGCGTCGAACAGTCGGCGGATAATTTCCATTCCGCGCCGGTCCTCGGCCAGGCAGCAGGGACGACGATAGACGTTCCGCATCAGGAAATCCTGCATCTGCGCCGCGTCGCGGCGCATCTCGGGCGAGAACGCCGCGCAGGGCGCCTCGGCGCGGCGGACGTCGTCAAGCGTTTTTATGCCCGACGTCGCGACGTTTCGGGCGGTGGCGTCGATAGCGTCGTCGGCCATGGCCGAGAGAACCCCTTTGCACGCGCGGATTCGCTTGTGAATCGTCCTTGCGCGTCGTTGCTCGTCTTCGGCGGCGTTCCACGCCCGTCGCCACAGCCGGACCTCGCCCAGTTGCTCTGTCGTAATCCACCCGGCCGAAAGGGCGTCCTCCAAATCGGCCGAGGTATAGGCGATTTCGTCGGCCAGGTCCACCAGTTGCCCCTCCAGCGGCGCCGGTCCGGGGGGAAAGTCGTCATCCGCCGACGCGGGCGAATCGTAGACCGTGCTGTGCTTGGCGATGCACTCGCGCACCACGTCGGTGAGGTTCAGCCCGCGAAACTCGGGATACGGATGCTCCAGGTAGTCCACCACGCGAAGCGACTGGCGGTTGTGCTCGAAGCCGCCGTGTCCCGACATCAGCTCGTCCAGGGCGTCCTGACCGGTGTGGGCGAACGGCGGATGCCCCAGGTCGTGCGCCAGGGCGACGGCCTCGATGAGGTCCTCGTTCAGCCCAAGAGCCCGTCCCAGCGTGCGTGCGACCTGGGCGACCTCGAGGGTGTGCGTCATTCTCGTGCGGAAGTGGTCGTGCTCGTGGGGGACGAACACCTGTGTTTTGAAGTCCAGGCGTCTGAATGCGGTGCTGTGGACGATGCGGTCGCGGTCACGCTGAAAGCAGCTGCGGTACGGATGCGGCGGCCGGTCGTGGCGGCGTCGTGC
>CAYZPY010000025.1:0-21938 GCA_964480425.1 uncultured Planctomycetaceae bacterium | reverse complement strand
AGTTTTTTCACGTCTACTTACGACAATCATTTACAGACAAAGCAATTGGCTCTTATGGGAGTTTTCAAAAGCAAGCAATCGAAGCAGTTTATGGAGAATCCCACGCGAAATCCCCGATGCAAACATTGCATTTCGTCAATAAGAGGTTGCCCGTGAGCCACGGGCGTCAGATGGTGAGGGACATATAATTTACACGTTTATCCTTCCCCCGCTATTGATTGACATTTGCAAAACTGAACATGACAAACTTATCGCAGGAGGATGGGATTCTCGTCCCTGCCGTCCCCGCTTTGCGGGACTCTGCGGCAACCGCTCAAAGGATTGCTCTCGGCCGCGAAACGCGCGGCCGAAACCGACGCGGATAATCCGCGTCAAAAATGAAAGGGCAAGACGATGAACGGAAGATGGATAATTTGTGCAACGGTGACGTTGATGTTGGCGGCGGTTTCGGCGCAGGCGGAATATAAAACAGTCTATGGCGGTCCGACCTATGATGCTTCAACCGAAACGGGTTACCGGAACCCGGATATTGAAATTTTCCCCGGGCGCGGCGTGAACGATTCCGGCACGGCCGTGGGTTCCGCAGATAAATACGAATCCGGCAATTACAAGAGGGAACGCGCCATAGTTTGGAGTTCGAGTGGGTGGTGCGAGTTGGCTAATCTTGGCACGGATGATACGGGCAATACGTTGTCTCGGCCTTACGCCATCAACGCCGGCGGCACAATTGCCGGATATGCATTGAAGTATGATGATCCGCATAACTACAAGGGTTCCCGTGCCGTCCGCTGGGCTGCCGGCGGGACGACCGCTACGGAATTAGGTCATATAGGGACCGATACCAGCGGTAAAAAATATGCATACGGCTATGACATTAATACAGGTGGCACTATTGTGGGCAGGGCCTACACTTATGATGGCGACACCCAGACCGGCTACCGCGCCGTTCGCTGGGCTTCCGGCGAAACGGACGCTACGGAACTGGGGCACATCGGCACGAATAATTATGGTACTACGGAAGCGTATCCTTATGCTATCAACGATTCGGGCATCGCTGTCGGGTATGCCAAGGAATATAGTGGCAACACATCCTTAGGTCTGCGTGCCGTCCGATGGGATGCCGACACCACAGAAGCCACGGAATTGGGTAACCTTGAAACAGACAGTTCGGGTGCAACGATTGCAAACGCAAAAGCCATCAATGCCTCCGGGACTATAGTTGGACAATCCGAAAAATACGATGGTGACACATGTGTAGGCAAACGGGCCGTGCGATGGGATGCAGGCGGAACAACAGTAACCGAACTTGGTAACCTGGGAGTCAACAATTCAGGATACACGTACGCGTCTGCCCAGGATATCAATGATTCCGGCGTGGTCGCCGGATATTCCAATAAATATGATTCCTCGGGCAATTATCTTGGCCGACGCGCCGTCTATTGGCCCTGCGATGGAACTGTTCCCATGGAACTGGACAACCTCAGCGCTGATGATTCGGGCTATGCTGAGTCTTATGCAGAGGACATCAACTTTTACGGCGTATCTGTGGGTTACGCAATGAAGTATGACGATGTCGGCAACTACATAGGTTATCGAGCAGTGTGCTGGGGCGACGATGGCGCGGTTGTGGACCTTAACACATTGATCGATCCGTCAAGCGGATGGGTATTGGAATATGCCCGGGCCATCAGTGACACGGAATGGGTCAGCGGAATCGGAGAGTATGATCCGGATGGCGCAGGCAGCGCAGATGCCTACGACCGGCTGTTTGTGATGCAAATACCCGAACCAGCCACGATGGCGCTTTTGAGCCTGGGCGGGCTTGCGCTGATTCGACGGCGCAGGCGGAACCATGTAGCGTTTCTCATGCTATTGGCGCTGGTTATGTTTCTGCCATCGGCTGCCTTGGCTGTTGACATTGAAACCGTCCACGTAGGAAATACTGCTAACTCTCCCGATACAGAGGTAATGACAACCGATGGGACGACTGGTTATGGTGCAGTGGACTACGAGTACAATATCGGCAAGTATGAAATTACAGCTGGTCAGTATACCGAGTTCCTAAATGCCGTAGCCAGCACGGATACCTATGGGCTTTATAACTAAGATGGATGCTGATAATGGTGTGTCTGGATGTAATATAAAACGGACAGAGTCATCGAATGGCTACGTTTATGGCATTGCATCAGATTACGCATATCGTCCGGTGAACTATGTTTCTTGGGGCGACGCTGCTCGCTTTGCTAACTGGCTTCACAATGGACAGCCGACGGGTGCGCAGAACCTTGATACAACAGAGGATGGGGCATATTACCTGAATGGTGCGATGAGCGACGCCAACCTTCTCGCCGTAAGCCGTGAGACAGATTGGAAATGGGCGATACCGACAGAGGATGAGTGGTATAAGGCAGCCTACCATAAGAATGACGGCGATACTGGTAATTACTTCGATTATCCTACCGGTAGCGATATTGTGCCGAGCAATGAGATATTGTGCCGAGCAATGACCTGAATAATCCTGATCCCGGTAACAACGCAACATTCAACGATGGTGATTGGACTATCGGAAATCCATATTACCGTACTGAAGTTGGTTCCCACGAAAATTCGGACAGTCCTTATGGTACGTTTGACCAAGCGGGAAATGTATGGGAATGGAATAGGAATTCAAACAATCCATTGTGCGGGATCAGGAACGGTTCTTACAGCAGTCCGGGAAGCGAACTTATTTCCTCATACCGTAACGATGGAGAAGAATCTATTTCGCCTAATCACGAAGTACCTTTTATCGGATTCCGTGTCGTACAAGTACCCGAACCGGCGACGTTGGCGCTCCTGGGATTGGGTGCTTGCCTGCCCCTTTTCCGTAGGAGAAGGCGGTAGGGCATTGCGCTTATCCGCCGGAAGCGCAGGCGGGCGCGACAGTAAAAACCGCTTGCAGTCCCGACACGCCTGGGTTACGACTTGGCATACAATCAATCCGTCTTCGTCCCGCACCAGTTTTGAGAATCGTTCCTCAAATCAGCAGGATGATTTATATTTAAGATAACCTTGCATAAACAGTGCGCATGAATCTTAAAACTGGTGCGGGACTACGACGCGGCGTACCGATTAACTGATTAACCGGTTCAACGATCAACTAATCAACGAGTTAACCAGTTAACGAATCAACCAGTCAACGAATCTACTTGTATTCATCCGGGTCGATCGGCTGGTCTGGCTGGGTGCTGGGCGAGACCAGTGGCAGCCCGGTTGGGGGCAGGGGTTCGTCGTCGTCCCCGGGCGTTTCCGGCTCGGAGGGAGGGACCGTGCCTTCGTCGGCGCCCATGTCGGGACGCTCCCTTGGTTCCGGTTCCGGTTCGGGTTCCGGTTCGGAAGGCAACTCGGGCTCGATTTTAATCGTGGGCGCCTCGGGCTCGACTGGTTCCGGCTCGACTGGCTCGGGCTCGGGCTCGACTGACTCGGGTTCGGGCTCGGCTGGCATGGGCTTGGGTTCGACGGGTTCGGGTTCGGGCTCTGCGGGCGGGGAGGGGATTTCAGGCGGGGCCACCCTCGGCCTGGGCGGCGCGGGAAGTTCGACGTCTTCCTGTAGAACCACGACGTGCCCGGCCTCGATGACATATGTGCTCAGTCCCGCTTCGTAACGTCCTTTTCCAGACACCGAGACGTATTTTCCAAGGTATGACGTCAGATCCACCGCCCCGGTGGTGCACTGCACGTAGGCGTCGACCTGCCCGGTGTCGGGGTCCTGGAGCATGAACAACCTGGGGCCGGTCGCCCCGCCGGGGAACATGGCGCTGCGCGACAGCACGCCCTTTGCCCGCTGCCCGAGCGCCGCCGGGTGAGTGGCGGTTTCGAGCAAAATGTCCTGCCGGACTTCCTGGCGCTTCTGGCGGTATTGGCGCTGTTTTTCGGCCGCGTCCTGGAGCAGGTCCTCGATTTCGCGCAGGTCTTCCATCTGCTCGATGGCTGTCTTTAGATACTTTATCCTGGCCTGCACCCAGGGCTTGAGGTAACTGTCGTCGGAGATTTCGAGTTCCTGGTACTTGTTGAGGATTTCCTTCAGGTCGCGCTGGTCTTTTGGCTTTTGAAACTTTTGTTTCATGAGTTTCTCAATCGCCATGAACTTTTGGCGCTCTTTGTCGCGAACGTCCTGCGTATCGTCCTGCCAGGGCGCGGTGTCCGTCGCTCGGGTGTCGGCGGCATCGGTGGTCTCGCCGGTCGCGGGACGGGTCGCCGTTGCGCCCCCGTCGTTCACACGCTGCACGTAGTCGGCCGATATCCAGAAATACGCGCCTTTGGGCGGAGTGATTTTGTAGTAATCGTCGCCCCGGCCTATGATTCGCACTTTTGCGCCGGTGCTGAGGCGTCCCTGCAGCATTCCGTACTGTTCTAATTTGCTCCTGTTCCTTTCCGCCAGCGGACCACCCGCACGGACCCATATGTTGTCGCCGGTCACGGTGCCGGTTTTTCCGCTGCTGTTGGGTTTGACGTAGTTCTTGGAGATGACGCAGAAGACGTCCTGCGGCGCCTCGATTTTCAACCAGTCACCCCTTGCGCCGACGACCCTGACTTTTGCGGGGGCCGACAGTTGCGTGCAGGGATATGCGGCGGAGCCCGGTCCGGAGCGGACGTAGACGTTGACGCCCGTCAATTTTCCGGTGTAGGAGGACTCCTCGTCGGTGCTTTGTCCGCCGCATGGGACGGCCATGCATAGCAACGCCAACGATAACGCAGTCGTGAATCCTGTCTTCATGATGTGCTCCTTATCACATCGTAATTCCGAAAGTCCTGTTGTTCCCAGAGTGGTTAATATAATCGCGCAAATCCCAAAACTACCAACGTTACGCGTCAATGTCAATTAACGATTATCGGGGATTGTGAAGTATTTAAGATGAATACCGGCCGATCGCCGCCGGAAGGAATCATTTTCGATTGACAGGCAGGGAGATGGTGAAGTCGGCGCCGCGTCCGGGGGCGCTGTTTGCGGTTATTTTTCCGCCCAGCGAAGAGACTATCTCGCGGCAGAGCGGCAGTCCCAGCCCGCATCCGCCGGTGTCGCAGTCGCCTCCGGACGACGTGGTGGAGAAGAACGGCTGAAATATCTTATCCAGATTCTCGCGTGGTATGCCCACGCCGTTGTCGGACACGCCGATTTGAACGGTATTTTCGCCGTCTTCCCAGGCGAAAATGCGAATCTGGCGGGGGGGCTTCTTTTGCATGACCGCCTTGCGGGCGTTGAGCAGCAGGTTGAAAATCACCTGCTGAAGCTCCACGCGCCTGGTGTTGACGGTCAGTTCGTCCGGAATGTCAACGATTATCTCGATGCGGTCCTTTGCGTGATTGCGCGCGGTGGCGCGGATGGTCTGTTCGACGAGTTCGGCCAGTCGCACGTTGGTGTAATCGTCGCGTCCGTTTGCATTATTGTCGTACGCCAGTGCGAGAATGGCCTTGCAGATCGCCTCGGCCCTGGCGCCGCCTTCGGCGGCGCGGGCGGTGGCCTTTTGAGCAAGGGAAGGATTCTCCTGCGCCAGGCGTGCGTAATTTACTATTGGCGTCAGGATGTTGTTGAACTCGTGCGCGACCATCGCCGTCATCGTCCCGAGCGACGCCAGTCGCTGTGCGCGCCGCAACTGGGCGCGAAGAGATTCCACCTCCGCCTGGAGGCGGGCAAGGCGCCTGTCATGTTTCCGGGCGTTTATTGAAGCGGTGGATGGCACGAAGTTAGCTTCCGGATGTTTCTTTTGCGGTTTCCTTTAAACGGGACCGTTTATTTTTATCGGCGCGATGCGTCGGGGCACTTGAGGTGTAAACGAAACCGACGCGGAGAATAATACTTCACAATTGCGGCATTTTGCGCTTTCGCCGCACGCCCGGTGGGTTTATATTTGCAGGACACATGGAATCGTTGTCGCACGGAATTGACATGGTGGAATGCAGTCGGCTCTTGGCCGCCATTGACAGACATGGCCGGCGGCTGCTCGGCAGGGTTTTCACGCCCACGGAACTTGAATACTGCACCGCAAAGAAGCGGTGGATAGAACACCTTTCCGGGCGATTCGCCGCAAAGGAGGCGGTGCTGAAGGTTCTGGGCACCGGCTGGGCCAGGGGAATATCATGGCAGGACATCGAGGTGTCCAACGACCCATCGGGAAGACCCAGGATTTCGCTGTCGGGAAGGTGCCGTCAAATCGCCGATCAGCAGGGCCTGGATGATCTTCAGATATCCATCAGCCACATACATACACATGCCATCGCCTCGGTGGTGGGAGTGAGAAAATAAATGACGCCGTATACGGTCAAATATATAACAATAAAAGTTCGTGAAAAATTTCCCAATTTCGCTTGAACTGCCATTTTTACGTGAGTAAACTAGCGTGAGTATACAGTGTGGAGGTTCCGGACCGGTGTGCGGTTCGGCGTCTTCCGGAGCCGGAATATGACGACTTATTTTTTATCACAGCAGCAGTTATCCGACTTTCTGACGGTTCGCCAGGGGAAGGAATACTACGGACCGATACGTCCGGCCGGGCATGACAGGCCCCTTGCGAAAGTGGACCTTCAGGGGCGCTATACGCGCGTGAAGAGCGAACCATTACCGTGGGTCGGGAAGGTCGAGGACCAGGTATGGGTCGAGGGTCTGCGTCGCCCCCGCGCCTGCCAGAGCGTCAAGGGCGTTTTCATGCCGCCGATGGAGTCTGTGGCACATTACGGCGGCGAGCAGCAGGACGCTTCAATCAAGGCCGATTCCGCCGTGGTGGTTGGCGTTCGCGCATGCGAACTCAAGGCGCTGAAATACCTCGACAGGGTCATGCTCGAAGGCGAGCACACCGACCCGTTCTACAAGGCCAGGCGTGAGGCGATAACCGTGGTATCCTGCGATTGCCATGCGTGCGCCGATACGTGCTGCTGCACGCTTGTGGGCGGCCGACCTTACTGCACCGAGGGCTACGACATCAACGTAACCCCGCTGGACGACGGATACGTGGTTGACGTGGCCACAGAAAAAGGCGAGGCGCTGCTGGACGGCAAAGACTATCCCCAGGCCTCGGAACAGCATCTCTCAGCGAGGCAAGAGGCCCGCAATCGCATGACCGAGCAGGTCCAGAACCGGAATCAGCAGTTTACCTTTCAGGCGAGCGACGAGGCCCCCCAAAAAATGCCCGAAGGCGACGACATGGGATGGCAGAAGTTCGCCGCCGACTGCGTCGAGTGTGGCGCGTGCACGAACGTCTGCCCGACGTGTTATTGTTTCTATCTGTACGACCAGCAGATCGATCCCAAACAGTTCGAGCGTGTCCGCAGCTGGGACAGTTGCCTGTTGAGCACCTATCCCCGCATGGCGGGCGGCGTGAACATGAAGCTGAACCCCCGCGCCGAACTGCGAAGTCGACTGGCGAATCGCATCCTGCACAAGTTCGTTTATTCTCCCCAGCAGGTGGGTCTGGTGAGTTGCGTGGGGTGCGGTCGGTGCATCACCGGTTGCGCCGGAGCGATAGACATTCGACAGGTGGTCCAGGAGTTATCTAAATGAACCACGGCGGCAACACACTTGTCCCTCAACCGGCCGAACTGACGGAAGTCATCGATGAGACGCCGACGATAAAGACGCTGGTGCTCAGGCCGTCCGAGCCCGTGCCGTTCAAGGCCGGGCAGTTCGTGCAGCTGACGCTGCCCGGTGTTGGCGAGGCGCCGTTCACCCCGTCCAGTTCGCCCAATCAGTCGGAACGGCTGGAAATAACCATACTCAAGACCGGACGGGTAACCGACCGCCTCCACGAGTGCACGCCCGGGCAGACGCTGGGGCTGAGAGGGCCCTTCGGAAAGGGCTACCCGCTGGAGAAACTCAAGGACAAGGACGTCCTGATCGTGGGTGGCGGGGTTGGTCTGGCGCCGCTGCGGGCGCTTATCCTGGCGCTGCTGGACGATATCGAGCCCATCCGGCGGATGAGCATCAAGTACGGTTCGAGGAACATGGCCGAACTGCTCTACCGCGCGCAGCACGAGCAGTGGGCGCAGAACGAAAAAGTCGACTTCACCTGCACCATAGACAACCCCGAGGCGGGATGGTCCGGAAACACCGGCGTGGTGACCACCATACTGAAGAACCTCGACGTGGATAAGTCCAACTGCTACGCCTTCGTGTGCGGGCCGAGCATTATGCTGAAGTTCACGACCATGACACTGCTGGAGGAAGGGCTCGATGCCGAGCAGATTTATCTATCCATGAACCGCAGAATGAGCTGCGGGATGGGCATATGCGGTCGGTGCAACATCGGACCCTATTACCTCTGCAAGGACGGTCCGGACATTAACTACGCTCTTATAAAGGATTATCCGAACGTATTTTAACGGTCCGTAATTTCGGGAACGACTATGACGCAAACGAATACAAAAACGCAGGCGCCGGCAAGGTGCACGCTGTGCCCGGCAGGTTGCGAACTGTCGCTGGGCAGCGCCGGTCCGGACATGTGGTTTTCCGAGCCGCCTTTGACGGCGGGCGTAGGCCTGTGCGCGCGGGGCAGCACTCTGGGCGAACTGATAAGCAGCCCCCGCAGAATACTCGAACTGACAAGGCGCACCAGAGATAAGGTGCAGCACTTGACGATGTCCCACGCCGTCGAGGAAATAATCCGCCAGGCGGCGGGCAGGGACATAGTGATAATGCTCGACGGGGGCGTGTCATGCCGGCAGATGGTCGCCGCCGCCGCGTGGTGCGACGCCTGGGAAGGCGCCAAGTTGTGCATGGTGCTCCAGGGGGGCGACGAGCAGTTGCTGGCGGGCATGGAGTCCGTACCGGCGGATTACCTTGCGCACGACGACCTGTCCGGATGCGACGGATTCGTGATAGTGGGCGACGTATTCGCCGCCGATCCGCGATGCGCCAACGGCGTGTTCGACAGACACGCCCAAAACCGGCGCACCCCCATCGTGGCGATAGATTCCGCCTGCGGCACAGCGGCGAAGTTCGCCACGCACGCCATAGACGTGCCCCCGGGCGGCGAGTTTTACGGTCTGTCGGCCCTGTCGGCCGCCGCCGGTGTGCAGGCGCCTGGTGATACGGAGAATCACGCCGCCTTAAGCGCCGCAAAGGCGCTGACGTCATGCAAGCGTCTGGGCGTGCTGGTGGCGGCGGAGTACGCACGCGGTGTCGACTGGCGCAGCGTGGGTTACCTCGCCTCGAAGCTGGCGGCCAGATTCAACGGCGGCGTTTTGCCAGCCACCGACAGCGCCAACGCACCTGCCGCCGTTCGCCTGGCAAGCGCGGGCAAAACCATTCCCCTGGTCGAGGCGCTTGCCTCGCAGGGTTCGGCCCTGGTGGCAATCGGTTGCGACCCGCTTGGAATGCTCGGGTGGTGGAACCCGCAGGAGCATGGCATATCGATATTGGCCGCCGCGGCGGCTTTGCCCAACGACACGACCGCATCGGCGGAATTTATTCTTCCGTTAAGCGCGCCCGGCGAGACGTCCGGCGATTTTATGTTTTACGCGCAAAAACCGGTGGAGGTCGCGCCGCTGATAGAAGCGCCGGCGGGGGTCGGCGACGGCGGGCAACTCGTTGCGGAACTGGCGCGAGCGGCGGGAGTATCCCAGCCGGAAATACCCGACACCGGCAAGGCAATACCCCCGCGGGCTAAGTACGATGCGCCCAAACTACCCCAGGACGTCACGGCAGCGCCTACAATGGACAGCGACGGACCGGTCCTGCTTTTCGCCCGGCAGGCGATGCACGCAGGAAGCGGCGAGCTGACGGCCCACGGCACGTGGCAGCAGGCGGTGCAGGAAGTGCCCACCATGAGGATTTCCGAGCAGGATGCCTCAGAATTGAATCTTACCAATCTGGTCTCGGTGACGCTTAAATGCAGCCACAGGCAACTGCGTGCGAAGGTCAGCATTTCGCCCGAACTGCGCCCCGGGCGCGTGGTTTTGCCCGCCGGCATCTCAGCCGCAAGGACGCTGAACCCCTGCCGCCTGGAACAGGACCAAGGGCGGGTAATCGCCGAGCCGCAAGTTGTTCAAATTGACACCGAATCGGGCCCGTACGACGGGCCATAAGTGGAGGCCGATATGCCTCAGACAGAAACGGCAACCAGAATCAACAAGCGAATGGTCATAGACATGGACCGCTGCATAGAGTGCGGTTCGTGCGCGGCGGCGTGTTACTACAGTCACGCCAATTATCCGATAGTGAACTTCGCCGGGTGGGGTCCGGCGCTTTTGCCGATGATCTGCCGCCAGTGCAAGGCGGCGCCGTGCGTGGAGGCGTGTCCGGTGGAGGCGATGGTTCAGGACGAACACGGCGTCGCGCGTCGGCGCATGTTCCGCTGCATTGGTTGCGGTTCCTGCGCCAAGGCGTGCCCTTTCGGCGTGATTCCACCCAAGATGTACGGCCGGTCGGTCAGCGGTGTGCTTCAGGAACGGATAAACGGACGTCAGTCGGCCAAGTGCGATTTGTGCGAAGACCGCCTGACGGAAAATGAAAATGCTGTGCCGCGATGCGTGGCGGCATGCCCGGCCGGGGCGCTGCAGTTTGTGGACGAGCATTACCCCGTCGAGGCGGGCATAAGCCACCTCGGCGCAAGGACCACCGGCGAGGACCCGTATAAGCGAAGATAAACCATGGAAGCAAATCTACTGTGGACAATGATTACGTTTGTGATAGCGGCGGTCGGCACGCTGGCTCTGGGGATGGTGTTTAAGTACGTCGACCGCAAGGTCACCGCGCTGGTCCAGTGGCGTGTTGGTCCGCCGTGGTACCAGCCGCTGGTGGACGTGCTGAAATTGATGGGCAAGGAGACGCTTGTCCCCTCGACCGCGCGCAGGACCGGCTTTTTGCTCGCGCCCGTGATAGCGCTGTCCGCAACCGCGCTGTCCGCCCTGATACTGTGGCGGGCGCTGCTGTATCCCGACCAGGCGTTCGTGGGCGACCTGATAGTGGTCGTTTACCTGCTGCTGGTTCCGGCGCTGATGACCATCTACGGGGGGCTGGCGTCGGGAAGTTCCTATGCCGCCGTGGGCGCAGCGCGGGAAATGAAACTCGTTTTCAGTTACGAACTGCCGCTGCTGCTGGCGTTACTGGTGGCCGTGGCGCATACCGGATGGTCGCTGAAACTGGGCGAAATTATCAAGGCCCAGCACGCCGCCGGTCCGGTCGCCTGGAGCATATCGGGCGCGCTGGCGCTGATAGTGGGCATAATATGCATGCAGGCAAAACTCGGGCAGGTGCCCTTTGATCTTGCCGAGGCAGAGTGCGAGATAATGTCCGGCGCGTACGTGGAATATTCCGGACCTGCCCTTGGCATGTGGATGATGACCCGGGCGATGCTGCTGGCGGTGGTTCCGCTGCTGCTGATAATCGTATTCTGGGGCGGCGTTTACACCGCGGCGTGGTGGGGCTGGCTCACCTTCGCGGGTAAATACCTGCTGCTGGTGGCGCTGGTTACGTTAATCAGGAACACGAATCCGCGGCTGAGAATCGACCAGGCGGTCAAGTTCTTCTGGTTTTCGCTGACCCCGGCCGCAATCGTTACTATCATCCTGGCGTTGATTGGTATTTTCAGGAGCATGACGTGGCTGTAAAAACGAAGAAATCCGTCGCCAAGCGTCCCTCGGGCTTTTTCCGCCGGTGGGGACCGAAGTCGTTGTGGGTGTACCACGTCAACACGGGCGCCTGCAATAACTGCGACATCGAGGTGGTCGAACTGCTGACCCCCAAGTACGACATTGAAAGGTTCGGCATGATCCTTGTGGGCTCGCCGCGCCACGCCGACGTTCTGGCGGTCACCGGCGTGTGCACCCGCCAGGCGATGCCGAGATTACAGGAAGTTTACATGCAGACCGCAAAGCCATGTGCCGTGCTGGCCATCGGCTCCTGCGCCAACGAGCAGGGAATATTCACCGAGGCCTACCACATGGGCGTTAAGGTCGACGAGGCGATCCGGGCGGTGGACCCAAACGCCATAATCGTTTACGTGCCCGGGTGCCCGCCCAAACCGGAGGCAATGATTGACGGCGCCGTAAAGGCGATGGAGCTCATCAAGGGCCTTTAAGTCCCCGGCGCCGAGAGGAGTGTGCGAAATGACTGTTACGACAATCGAAAAACAAATACCGTTAACCGGATTCGTCGGCGAAATCATCAAGTCGCTTGGCGATGCGGTCATCGGCGTTGACCAATGCAGCGAACTTCGCGGATTCGCCAGGATAGAGCCGTCCAGGACCGTCGAAGTGGCGCAGAAGATGTTCGCGATGGACGGCTGCCGCCTGGCGACGATAACCGGCGTGGACGTGCGCGACGGAATAGACCTTCTGTATCACTGGTGCCTGGAGAAGTCCGCAGCCGGGGACCCCCGCTCGTGGAACGGTCCCGCAGGCGTGGTGATCACGCTAAAAGCCCTTGCATCCAGACCGGGGTACGAAATAGATTCGATCGCGGACGTCGTCGTCGCCGCAAACTGGATCGAACGCGAGATTCACGACCTGCTGGGCGCCAATTTCCGCGGGCACCCCGACATGCGGCGCCTGATACTGGACGATTCCTGGCCCGAAGGCGTCTATCCGCTGCGAAAGAGTTTCGACCAGGTCGCCGACAGGCCTGAACTGCCCGCCACCGCTCTCTCGCCGGACGTGGCGGACGATAACACGGAGGGTTCAAAATGAGTCACAAAACAGTAATAAACATAGGACCGTACCACCCGCTCCAGGAAGAGGCCGAATGCTTCCAGCTTTACGTGGACGGCGAGACCGTCGTGGACGTCGATGCGCGGATTTCCTACAACCACCGCGGCATCGAGAAACTCGACGAGTCCAAGACATTCGACCAGGTTCCGTTCGTCGTCGAGCGTGTCTGCGGGATATGCTCGGCCAGTCACCCGCTGGCCTACATACAGGCGGTGGAGGAGATCGCCCAGGTCGATGTGCCGCCCCGGGCGCTGTACCTTCGGACGATCGTAAACGAATTGGAGCGCCTGCATTCCCACCTGCTGTGGGCGGGGCTTGCCGGGCACTTCATCGGATACAACACCGTCTTCATGTGGGCGTGGAAGTATCGCGAACCGGTCATGGAGGCCCTGGAGATAGTAACCGGAAGCAGGGTCAACTACGCCAACTGCAAGATCGGCGGCGTGCGCTACGACATGACCGACGAGCAGCTCCAGTCCGCCGACAAGATATGCGACGGGCTGGTCGAAAAGCTGGAGATGCTGATACACGCCGTGCAGGATGATCCTATCCTTGCGGCGCGGTTGAAAGGCGTTGGCGTGTTGACGGCCGAGGCGGCCAGGGCGTACGGCGCCTGCGGGCCCACCGCAAGGGCGTCCGGCGTGGCGATAGACGTCCGGCGCGACGATCCCTACGCTGCGTACGATCGCGTGGACTGGGACGTGGTCACAACGCCCAACGGCGACGTGTACGACAAGGTTGTGGTTCGGCTGCTGGAGTGCATAGAGTCCATCAGGATCGTACGCCAGTGCATAAGGGACATTCCCGACGGCGAGGTGGACGCCAACGTGGGGCATATTCCCCCCGGCGAGGGGGTGGGGCACGTAGAGGCCCCGCGGGGAGAGACGTTCCATTACGTGCGGACGGACGGCTCGAACAAACCGGTGCGCCACAAGATACGCGCGCCGAGTTACAATAACGTTCCGACGTTCAAGGCCTCGTGCATAGGCGGGCAGATACCGGACGTGGCAATTACGCTGGCAAGCGTCGACCCGTGCTATTCCTGCACCGAGAGGATGTGCCTGGCAGTGGACGCCGACACCAAAAAAACCATGTATAATTTCGCCGAACTGGTTAGATTGTCACAGGAAAAAACGTCGAAGATGCTCAAAGGCCTGTAAAACGAAAGGATATCGGCCCGATGGAGAATTTCTTCAACGAGATGGCGCATCCGCTGATAACGCCGATTCTGATCGCCGTGGTCGGCGGGGCGATTGCATACGTCTTGTCACGGACAATGCCCGCAGTGTGCCGCCTGGTATCTCTTGCCGGCGGCGTTATCGTGCTGGTGATGGGGATTAACATTCTAAAAGCCCCGGGCGAACTGGATTACCGATGGCTGTCGATTGAGATAGCTTCGGGCATATCGCTGAATGTCACCCTTGTGGCAAGCGCGCTTGGAATGGTGGTGCTGCTGGGTTCGGCGGGGTTCGCCATATTGATAACCATATACAGTTTTCGCGCTATGGCGGGCGAATACTGGGAGGGCAAGTTTTACGCCTACCTCATGTGGTCGCTGGCCGGGGCGTCCATAGTAGCCCTGGCGGAGAACCTCTTCGTGCTGCTGGTGGGCTGGGAACTGGTCACGCTGATGCTGTACCTGATGGTCAACCAGGGCAAGGACAACGCCCGAACCGGAGCCGCCAAGGCGTACGGCATGCTGGGCTTCGCCGACGCGTGCCTGCTGCTGGCGATAGGTCTGCTGACCGCGGCCGCCGGTGTAGAAAGTCTGTCGCTGTTTCCCGACGAGCCCGCCGTGCTGGGCGCCGCGCCGCTGGGCGCCACCGGATACGTGGTTTACTGCCTGATAATGGTGGCCGCCCTTGCAAAGGCGGGCGCCATACCGCTGCACACGTGGATTCCCGCCATCGCAAAGGACGCCCCCACGCCGGTCATGGCGCTTCTTCCGGCGGCGATGGACAAACTGCTGGGGATATACCTGCTGGCCGTGCTGGCGCTGCGGATGTCCACGCCCGACTGGAACATGCAGGTGATAATGATGGTCATAGGCGCCGTTACGATACTTGCGGCGGTGCTGATGGCCATGATGCAGCACAATCTCAAACGCCTGCTTTCGTTCCACGCCGTCAGCCAGGTCGGGTACATGGTGCTGGGCATAGGGACAGGCACGATCATTGGGGTTATCGGCGGGCTGTTCCACATGATTAACCACGCAATATATAAGTCGAACTTGTTCCTGATGAGTGGTTCGGTCAGTAGGGCGGCAGGAACCGACGAGATAGAGGACATGGGCGGACTGGCCAGGTTCTTACCGGTAACTTTTGTCTGCGGGATGATTGCCGCGGCGTCGATATCCGGCGTGCCCCCGTTGAACGGATTCGCCAGCAAGTGGCTGGTGTACCAGGGCGCCCTTGGGGTGGCGAATCCGGGCCTGGGCGTGGCGATGCTGGTGGTGGCGGTGTTCGGAAGCGCGCTTACACTGGCGAGTTTCGTGAAGGTGATATATTCGGCCTTTCTTTCCCCGGCGCCAGAGACCAAGCCGTCGATCAGGGCACGCGAGAGTTTCTGGATGGTGGTTCCCATGATAGTTCTGGCGGCGGGATGCGTGCTGCTGGGGCTTTGGCCTCAACTGGCGATTGACGACGTGCTGGGGCCCGCAGTAGAGAGCGCGCAATTGAGCGGTTCCCAGATAAGCGCCCTTAAGGGCACGGTCGAAACCGGTCCTATCGGACTGTGGAACCCCACCCAGGCGACGGTGCTTATCGCACTTGGCATACTTGGCGGGCTGGCGCTGCTGGGCATAGGCGTGCTGGGCTCCAAAATACGCGTGGTCAGGCCTTTCTACTCCGGCGAGATACAACCCCAACTGGCGCACCAGCGCTTCCGCGTGCCCGGAACGCATCTTTACGAAACCATAGCCAAAATATCGTTGATAGGACCGCTGCTCGCCCAGGGCGAAGCCGGGGCGATGGACCCGTATCACTGGAGCGGCAAATACGGAAAAGGCATCGTCGAAACTCTTCGCGCACAACACACCGGATTGATAAGTCTGTACGTGGCGTGGTGCCTGGGCGGCATTGCAGCCATACTTATCTATCTGCTTGTCACGGGAATTTGAATGTTATGACGATCGAATTTTTTATACTGTTGCTGGTCGGCTTCATGGTGATCGCCGGACTTATCGCCGCAGAGGCGAACGACCTGCTCAGCTCGGTAATTGCCATAGGCGCGGCGGGATTCGCGCTGAGCGTTATCGACCTGATGCTCGGAGCGCCCGACCTGGCGTTTCCGCAGGTGCTGGTGGAAATCATAACGGTGGTGTTGCTGATAAGAATGATACGAACCCGTCGCGACACCTCACGACAGACGCCCAAAGACACGCTTCGCACGGCTGTGGTCCTGCTGGGGGGGGGAATACTGCTGGTGACGGTTTACCTCGCCGCCGGCGGGGCGTCACCAAAAGGCACCATTCCCCCGTTCGGAAAGCCGGTGCTCCACCAGGACGCCACGGTGGGGGCCTCCGACCGAGCAGGGGTCAGCGCAACTTATCTCGAAAGATGCGCCGACGACACCGGCGCCGCAAACGCCGTAATGGGAATACTGATGGATTACCGGGCGTACGACACGCTGGGAGAGGCGACGGTCATTTTCGTGGCGATCCTGGGGGGGTATGTGGTCCTGCGGAGAGTGGGACGAAAAAGAAAACATAAGGCGGACACAACATGAAGGGAATGTCACCGATAGTCAAAAACATAACGCGCCTGATAACCGGATTCGTGGCGATTTACGGCATATACGTGGTGACCACCGGACACCTGGCGCCCGGAGGCGGGTTCGCCGGGGGGGTTATCCTCGTGGCGGGGGGGGTGCTGGTGATACTGGCGTTCGGGGGCGACCGTCCCCGGGAGTTTATCGCCGAGGGCGAATGCCACATAATAGAAGGACTGGGCGCTTTGGCCTTTCTGGTGGTGGCGGTGTTGGGTTACATAGCGGCCACCGTATTTTTCGAGAATTTCCTCCCGCCCGGAAAGGTGCATAAGTTTTTCAGCGGGGGGACCATACTGATTTCCAACATAGCGATCGGCACGAAGGTGGCCGCGGCGCTTATTGGAATCTTCCTGGCGCTGGTGCTGGCCGCCAGACCGAGACGCAAGGGATTATACGACAGCGAAAAATTCGTGCCTTCCGATGTCGAGCAAGCAAGGGAGTCCTGAGATGGGAATCGCAATTTACCTGCTTTCGTTTTTATTCCTGCTGACGGGCCTGTACGTTCTGATCGCCAAGAAGAACGTGGTCAGGATCATAATCGGCATCGCGATACTGGAATATGCGGTAAACCTGATTCTTGTGCTGGTGGGCTACCGCGGCGGGGAGGGATACCAGGCACCCATACTGGGACAGGATCAGACTTCCGCTGAACTGCTGAAGCACTCGGTGGACCCGCTTCCCCAGGCGATGGTGCTGACCAGCATCGTTATAGGACTCAGCGTCACCGCGCTTGTGGTGGCGATGGCCATTCGTCTTTACGACAAGTACGAAACGTTCGACCTCAACGACATACGAAGGTTGAGAGGATAGTTACGGCCGGTGAGATGAGCCGATTGAGCGAATGTCGAATTAAAGGATAACAGATGGAATCCTTCGTTCCGATGTTAGTGGCGTTACCGTTTGGCGTGGCCTTTCTGATCGTGGTCCTTGCCCACGTAAAGGCACTTAAGTCCATCACCGCGCCGATAGCGGCGCTGGCGGTTCTGGCCAACCTGGTCATCGCCGTGGCGCTGCTGGGGCACGGCTCGTACGACATATACGTCGGCGGCTGGGGACCGGACAATGTCATCGGCATCGAGATGGTGTGCGACGGTCTGTCTAAACTGCTGCTTGTCACCATTAACGTCATCGCCATGGCGGTGATATTGTTCGCCGCCGGGTACATGAAGCAGTTCACGCAGGTCTGGCTGTTCCAGTCGCTGTTTCTGCTGATGACCGGAGCGATGAACGGCGTGGTGCTGGCGGGCGACCTGTTCAACATGTACGTGTTCATAGAGATTGCCGCCATAGCCAGTTACGGGTTGGTGGCGTTCGGCACCGAGGCGGAAGAACTCGAGGCCGCATTCAAATATCTCGTGCTGGGTGTGGTGGCCTCGACATTTATCCTCGTCGGCGTCACGGTGCTTTACTCTCTTACCGGGCAGTTGAACATGGCCAAGGTCGCCGCTGCCCTTGACGCCCCGTCATTTGCGGGCAGCCCCGCAGTGATACTTGCCGCGGCGTGCCTGATGGGCGGGTTGGCGCTCAAGGCCGCTATGGTGCCTTTCCACGCCTGGTTGCCCGACGCGCACCCATCGGCGCCTGCGCCGATATCGGCCATGCTCTCGGGTGTGTTGATTAAGGCGGCGGGTGTTTACGCCATTGCACGCATAGTCTTTGGCGTGCTTGGGCCACATCACGAATACGCCGTCATACTTCTATCCATGGGAACGGTTTCCATGGTTGTGGGCGTGTTCCTGGCGGTTGGACAGTGGGACTTCAAGCGGTTGCTGGCATACCACAGCATTTCGCAGATGGGTTACGTGATGCTGGCTATCGGTGCCGCGGCGGAAGTAATGGGCCGCAGCAATCCTGATGCGGCGATAGCCGGACTGTGTCTGTTCGGCGGGTTGTTCCATATGCTGAATCACGCCACGTTCAAAGGGCTGCTGTTCCTTACGTCGGGCTCCATCGAACAGCAGACAGGCACGCGGATGCTCAAGCACATGGGCGGGTTATCCAGACGGATGCCCGTTACCAGTTTTTGTTGTCGAATCGGCTCTCTGAGCATAGCGGGGGTGCCGCCGTTTAACGGATTCTTCTCCAAACTGATAATAATCATTGCGGTGGCGATGGCCGGGTTCCCCATACTATCGGCCTTGGCCACTCTGGTAGCGATGATGACGTTGATAAGTTTCGTGAAGGTTCAAAGGTACGCCCTCGAGGGGCCTGTCGGCGAAGAAGTCGCCCAGGTCCGCGAGGCGCCGACTAGCATGTGCATCGGAATGGTGATCCTGGCGGTGGCGTGCATACTGGGCGGACTGGCAATCGCGCCGCTGAAGCAGTATCTGTTTGACCCCGCCGGGGAGGCGCTGCTGCGGGGCGAACCGGTCAAACAGTTATTGCAGACAGCTAGTAAGGGAGTTCTCCCATGAAGCGTTTCGTGTTCTGGTTGGTGATATTCGCGATGTGGCTGCTGTTGTTCTGGTCGCTGGACTTCTGGGCGATCGCCTCCGGGGCCGTCTTTGCCCTGCTGATCAGCGTTTTCGTCGTCTCGGTTTGTCCGGACAACGTGCAGAAGATTCTGAATCTCAAAAGATGGTTCTGGGTCATGGTCTATATTCCATATTTCTTTCACTACGTGGTAAAGGCCAACATGGACGTCGCCCTGCGGGTGATTAACCCCAACCTGCCGATTCGTCCGGGAATAGTGAAAGTCAAAACGTCGCTCACCAGCGAGATGGCAAAAACTTTTCTGGCTAACAGCATCACCCTCACCCCCGGGACGCTGACAATGGACATAGACGGACAGAATTTGTACGTACACTGGATCAACATAGACACCGAAGATCCCAAAAAACGAACGGCCGAAATATGCCAGAGATTCGAGCCGTTGCTCAGGAGGATATTCGAATGAGCGTATTTATCTCCATAGCGCTGAGCGTCCTTTTTCTGGGTTCGCTGCTGTGCCTGTACCGCATAGACAGAGGGCCCACCGCGCCCGACAGGACAATCGCCATCGACATACTCGGGACGCTGATGGTCGGTTTCTGCTGCGTGATGGCGCTGATAAGCGGGCAGGACTATTACATGAACATCGCCATCGCCTGGGCGCTGACGAGCTTCGTGGGAACTCTGGCGCTGGCCAAATACCTCGAGGGAAGGTGCTACGATGATTGAGACTCTTGGATACTGGATAATCGGCGTCGGACTGGCGTTCGACCTGTTCGGGTGCATCGGGCTGGTCCGCCTTCCGGACGTGTACAATCGCGCGCAGGCGGCCACCAAGTGTGTTACACTGGGGACGTGCATGATACTCATTGGCACCGCCTTGGTGGGCGGGCACATGGGCGCCTGGAGCATGTTCGTCAAGGGCGTTATCTGCGCGGCGTTCATACTGCTGACCTCGCCGGTGGGCGCACACGCGGTCTGCAGAGGTGCGTATATCTCCGGGGTAAGACTGTGGGAAGGCAGCGTGGAAGACGCCTTCGTCGAGCGTATGGACGAGATTCGTGAACAATATAAAGACAAAGAGGCGGTTACCAGTGAAGAAGCCCAAACTTCGTGAATTAAAAGAAGCAATCAGGGCGGCGTTCGGCCCGCGGTTCACCACGCGGTACCCCGCCGAGGGGCACCAGCCGCCCGAGAATTTCCGCGGCAAGCCCCAATACTACCAGGAAGACTGCATCGGGTGCATGGCCTGTGCGGAGGTGTGTCCGGCGCTGGCGATTACGGTCACCGACGACGTGGAAGCCGACCCGCCGAAGCGCACCCTTGTTGTGCGGTGGGACAAGTGCGTCTACTGCGGGCAGTGCCAAAGGGCCTGCCCCACGCAGAAGGGCATTATGCTCTCGCAGGAGTACAGCATGATAACCATGGACAGGCCGTCGCTGACTGACAGCGTCGAGCACGAACTGGTCACCTGCGAGGTGTGCGGGGAGGTTATCGGCGCACGTAAGCACCTTCGGTGGGTGGCCGAGCGACTGGGCGCCAAGGCGTACGGTAACCCGACGCTGATAGTTTCCGCCGACGGCGGCATGAGCATGGCGCGCGGCTCGGAAAGGTCCAACGAGCCGACAATCGCCCGCAGCGACATTATGCGCGTGCTGTGTCCGGCCTGTCGCAGGACCGTCGTGGTCCGCGAGTTCTGGGGCGAATAGCCCGTCGCAATTACGCCGCCGACCGGTTTTCAATGGCAAAGCGCCCCGAACATCATCACAAGCAATCCGCCAGCGGCGCGCACGGTCACCGGTGCGACCAGGGCCCTTGCGGCATAGACACCGTCGAGCATATCGTCGAACATCTTGACGAGATAGTTACGGATTCCACGGCAATTATCTGTGTGGGCAACGACATCTGCGGCGACGACGCCTTGGGCGCCGTGGTCGCAAAACGCCTCAAAGACGCCGAGGTTCCGTGGGACGTGTACGACACCCGGGGCGTGCCGGAAAGCTTCCTGATGAAAATCATCTCCCGAAAGCCCGACTCGGTCGTCGTCGTCGACGCCCTGCACTTCGGCGCTACGGTGGGGACGGTGGACTTGTTCGAACCGTCGCAGATTACCGGGCAGGGGCCCAGCACGCACGGGCCGGCGCCCATCGCTTTTCTGGACATGCTCCAGATGATGCATCCGTGCCGGCGATGGGTGTTGGGGGTTCAGCCGGAGAAGGTCGATTTCGGGACCGAAATGTGCTCGCAGGTCGCCGACGCGGCGGAAATGATTGTACGCGCCTTTTTGACGCTGGCGGAGAAAAACTCCAGCGCGCGTTGAAATTTGCTCTGGTCGGGGGCTATATTCTCGTGTGGATGGATTGTCCGGAGCCGGGATTTTGAACGACAAGTGCGGATTGACGATATTTCTTTCGGCGGCCGAGGCCAGCGGCGACGCACACGCCGCCGGGCTTGTAAAATCGCTGCGCCGCAAATTGCCCGACGCGAGGTTCGTGGCGCTGGGCGGGCTGAAGATGGCCGAGGCGGGTTGCGAAATAATCGAAGACCTCTCCGCCGAGGCGAGCATGCTGTCCGGGCCGTTTTTGAAACTCGGACGCTACGTGCGCGCCGTCAGGCGACTCAAGAAAGCCATAACGCAACTCGCCCCGGACGTACACGTGCCCGTCGACTCCCCGGCGTTGAACTGGCACCTGGCCGCCGCGGCGAAAAAGGTCGGCGCGCCGGTGATGTATTACATTTCTCCTCAGGTCTGGGCGTGGGCGCCGTGGCGGGTAAAGAAGCTGGCTCGCCTGACAGACTGCGTGGGTTGCATTCTTCCCTTCGAGCAGAGGTACTTGCGCGATCGCGGCATCAACGCGTATTACGTGGGACATCCGCTGTTCGATACCATGGATCCCCGTCCGGTGGAGATGCCCGACCTGCTGGACGCCTGGATAAGCGGGCGGTGGCGCGTGGCGCTGGTTCCAGGCAGCAGGCCCGGTGAAATCCGCGGACACTCCGGGGGGCTCTTCGAGGTCGCCCAGGTCCTGTGCAACCGCTGGCCGGAGGCGCGATGCACGTTC
>CAYZPY010000024.1:18344-22010 GCA_964480425.1 uncultured Planctomycetaceae bacterium | reverse complement strand
AAATTAAATAACAAAAAAGCGGCCGCTCGTACGGGCGGCCGCTTTTTATTGAACCTGGGTCGGCGGCGTTACACTTACGCGAATATGTCAAGGGGTATATTTGCGCAATATCGCGCAACGGCGCGCAATACGCCCTTTTGGGCGCAACAACGCGCAATACACAGCCGAAATGCGCAACAGTGCGCAAAGAAGGAAAACAGGCCGGCGCCGCAGCAGAATTTACCCCCTTTGCGGACCCAGCAGTTCGGTAACGGCAGCGGTGATGTCGTCGCTCCGCATGAGAGTCTCACCGACCAGTATCGCCCGCACGCCCGCCGCAGCAAGACGACGAACGTCGCGCGCGGTGGCGATGCCCGATTCGCTCACCAGCGGCGCATCGCCCCCGGCCAGTCCTATCAGCCGGATCGTCGTACCTATGTCCGTCTTGAAGAACGTGGTCAGGTCGCGATTGTTGATGCCCAGTATGCTGTATCCACTGTGCGGGAAGCCCACCATCGAGCGGACCTGCATGAGATCGTCTGCCCCGTGAACCTCCACCAGCGAGGTCATCCGCAGTTCGGCGGCAAGTATCATCAGGTCCAGCAGTTTTCCCGGCGGCATGGCGGCTGCAATCAATAATATGGCGTCGGCGCCGGCGGCGCGGCTCTGATAAACCTGGTGTTCGTCTATGATGAAGTCCTTCCGCAGCACGGGCAGGTCCACGGCCTGACGCACCGCCGTCAGGTCCGCCAGCGAGCCCTGGAAATATTTTTCGTCGGTCAGCACGCTGACGGCGTCGGCGCCTGCCTCGGCGTAGCGTCGGGCAATGGCGACGGGGTCGAAATCCTCGCGTATCACGCCCGCCGAGGGAGACGCCTTTTTGACCTCGGCGATGAGGTTTGCGGTGCGCCTTGCGCGGCGCGATACGGCGGAGTAAAAGTTGCGCACCGGCGGCGCGTCTCGCGCGGCCGACTTCAGCTCGTCCAGCCCGCCCGCGGCGCGGAGCGAGGCGACTTCTTTACGCTTGGTCTTAAGTATCCGGTCCAATATATTCTGTGGCATCGTAGTTTCCGCTAAGAAGGCGTGGCCGAAGGACAGGTATTTATAACGTTAACACCATGAACCCGATAATGTCAATGCTCGCACAGGCCCCCGGCGCTTCTGAGGATGCTCGCTTAGCGCCGATAAAGGACACGGGCGCCGCCATGTTGACGGTCGTCACCGCAATCGGCGTATGCGTGCTTGCGGCGTGGCTGGTGCACTGCCTCGCCCGCCCGAGGAAATTCTCCCTTTCCGGCACGCCGGCGCGCCCCAACCGCCTGGGCCCGTTCGACATCCTGGCGACGATATTGATATGGCTGGGTCTCCAGGCGGGCCTGATCTCGCTGACCGACCCGGAGAAGCAAACCGTATGGTTCGCGGCGGGGTCCATCGTCATACCGGTAATCTGGGGTTCCTGCTGCCTGCTGGTCGGCGCCAGGGCGTTTCGCGGCGGCCTGACGCGCGGCATGGGGCTGAGCATGCGACGCTGGCTGACCGACAGCATGAGGGGTCTGCTGGGATACCTGTCGCTGATGCCGTTGTGCATGGGCGCCCTGAAACTCGCCGAACTGGTCCTTCCCCCGGAGATGGTGAGGCCCCATCCCATGCTCGTCTCGCTGGGAGAGGTGTCGTTGTGGATGAAGATGCTTCTGGTGGTCGGGGCGGTCGTGCTGGCGCCGCTGGCCGAGGAGGTGTTCTTCCGCGGGCTGCTTCAATCGGCGATTCGCGCGCGGACGCGCAGACCGTGGGCGGCGATACTGGTCGCCTCGGCTTTCTTCGCGCTGATGCACACCTCCACGCCGCATGCGCTTGGGGGGCTTTTCATACTGGCGGTGGGAATGGGATACAACTACGAGCGGACCGGTCGGCTTTACCCGGCCATTCTCATTCACACGATTTTCAACGGGGTGATAGTAACGGCATGGCTGTTAAACACGTGAGAATCGGCGGTCAGGTCAAATCGTCTCCGTAGAAAAGATGCCCGCCGCAGTCACAGTCCGAAGCGCCGAAGCCGGCCCGGGCCGATCGAACATCTCTTCCAGTTCGCCCGCCAGTCGGCATTCGCTCCGCCGCCGGTCGGTAATTACAATCGCCCCGACCATCTTCGCCCGCGCCGAGAGATAATCAATGTGCCATCGCAGTTTTTTACGCCGCCGCGCGTGGCGCGCCAGGCGGGTCGAAAGGTTCCGTTTGGCGCTTCCGACGTAGAAATAGAAACCGGCCCGAAATTTCACCACACCCAGTCGCCCCACGCGCATCCGCCGCCCCCGCGGCAACCAAAAAACCGCAATGTACAATCCGCCGTCCAATGAGATTAGCCGCTGTTTTTATCGCCGCGGAGATATTTGTCTATTGCAGCGGCGGCGTTTTTTCCGTCGCCCATCGCCAGTATGACGGTGGCCCCGCCGCGTACGATGTCCCCACCGGCAAAAACGCCGGGCATGGAGGTCATCTGGTTTTCGTCAACCTCGATGTTGCCCCACTTATTGAGTTTTAGTTCCGGGCAGGTCCTGGTGAACAGCGGATTGGCTCGCGTGCCGATTGCCACCACGACGATGTCGGCCTCGACCTCGAACTCGCTGCCCTCGATTGGCACGGGTCTTCGCCTGCCCGAGTCGTCCGGCTCGCCAAGCTCCATCCGCTGGAGGCGAACCGCTCGAATCCACCCCTCCTGGTCGCCCAGCAGCTCCAGGGGGCTAACCAGGAACATGAACTCGATGCCCTCCTGCTCGGCGTGCTCGATTTCCTCGATGCGCGCGGGCATCTCGACGCGCGTGCGTCGATAGGCGAGCACCGCCCGGCGCGAGCCGAGCCGCCTGGCCGTCCGCACGGCGTCCATGGCGGTGTTGCCCCCGCCGAAGACCACCGCCACCCTACCGCGCGCGATGGGCGTGGCCGTCTCTTGGCGCCAGGCGCCCATCAGGTTCACGCGGGTGAGATACTCGTTGGCCGAGTACACGCCCTTGAGATTCTCACCGGGCACGTTGAGGAACATCGGCAGCCCGGCGCCGTTGGCGATGAAGCAGGCATCGAACTGGTCGGTTATCTGCTCCATCGTAATGGTCCTACCGACGATGACGTCGCACTCGATTTTGACGCCCACGTCCTTGAGGCGATCAACCTCGTTATCCACCACGCGCTTGGGCAGGCGAAATTCCGGGATGCCGTATCGAAGCACCCCGCCTGTGTCGTGCAGCGCCTCGAATATGGTCACGTCGTGCCCCATTTTCGCCAGTTCGCCCGCGGCGGTCAGCCCGCCCGGACCCGAACCGACGACGGCTACGCAGAAGCCGGTTTTTCCCGCCGGCGGCTCGGGCGGTTTGGCGTTCAGTTCAGCCCAGTCGGCCACGAAACGCTCCAGCCAGCCGATCGCCACCGGCTCGCCCTTGGCGCCGCGGATGCAAACACCCTCGCACTGGACCTCCTGCGGACAGACCCGCCCGGCGATGCCCGGAAGCGCGTTGTCGGCCAAAAGTATCTCCGCCGCCGCGGCGAAGTCGCCGTCGGCTACCTTCTCCAGGAACTCTGGAATCCGCACCCGCACAGGGCACCCCTGGACGCACGGGCGCTTGCGGCACTGAAGGCAGCGCTGCGCCTCGGTCATCGCGACCTCTTCGGACAGGCCGAGATTAACCTCGTCGAAGT
>CAYZPY010000024.1:7667-18334 GCA_964480425.1 uncultured Planctomycetaceae bacterium | reverse complement strand
GGCGTCCTGCTGTGGCATCGAGACGCGCGGAATCTTCATCCGCCGCGCGGCGGATATTTTTGTTTCTTGTTTATCGTCCTTCATCGTCCTGCCGTGATTTTTCAGCCAGTTCGTCGAGCTTGCATCTTACTTCATCGTAGGCGCGTTGCCTGCTGGACAGTTCGGCGAAGTCCACCTGGTGGCCGTCGAACTCCGGACCGTCCACGCACGCGAACTTGACCTCCCTGCCGACTGTCACGCGGCACCCGCCGCACATCCCCGTGCCGTCCACCATTATCGGATTCAGACTCACTATCGTCTTTATGTTGTGGGGGCGGGTCATCTCGGCCACTGCCGACATCATTGCCACCGGGCCCACCGCATAGACGGCATCGGGACGGGCATGCTCGTCGACGAGTTTCGGGGCCAGCGCGTCGGAAACCATGCCCTTAATACCTTCCGAACCGTCCTCTGTGGCTACCACGACGGATTTGCAGAATTCGGCCAGTTCGTCGCGAAGAATCACCAAGTCGCTGCTTCGCGCGCCGATGATGGCGGTCACGTCGTTGCCCGCCTCGGCCAGGGCGCGTGCCTGGGGATATAAAACGGCGGTGCCTACGCCCCCGCCGACGCAAATAACCTTTCCCCACTTTCGAATCTCGGTGGGCCTGCCCAGCGGTCCGGCGACGTTCGCCAGTCCGCCCTTGGCGGCCATGGCGACTATCTCGCGCGTGCCGGGTCCGATCGCCTGTACGTAAACCATAATCGTTCCCGCCTCGGCGTCGGCGTCGGCGATGGTCAGGGGAATCCGCTCGGCGCCCTCGGCCGCGCGCACAATCACAAACTGCCCCGCCTGCCGCGCCGCCGCCACCCGAGGCGCTTCGATTACCAACCGGTGCACGTCCGGTGCGATGTTTTCCGTGCTTAAAACTCCAAACATAAGAAACTCAAATCTAAATACTTAAAACTAAAATCTTAAATTTAACCGGCTTAAAACATCTTTGAAGAATACTTCATCAAATTAATTCGAATTTCGGGTTTCAATCCGCCTTCGGCGGGTTGCTTTTAATTTTTAGTTTTCTCTTCATAGCCATTCGGATGGTTCTTATGCCACCTCCACGCGTGTTCGACGATGGAGGCCAGTTGTGGGAACCTCGGGGACCATTTCAGTTCGTCCATGGCGCGTTTGGACGATGCGACCAGTCGCGGCGGGTCGCCCGGTCGTCGGGGAGCGACCTCGGCCTGAATGTCGTGACCGGTCACCCGGCTGCAGGTGTCTATTACCTGCTTCACCGAGAAGCCCTCGCCGTTGCCGAGGTTGTATACTTTTACCCTGCCAGGGACGACGGCGTCGGACGCCAGCACGTGGGCGTCCGACAGGTCGCACACGTGAACGAAATCGCGTATGCACGTGCCGTCGGGCGTGTCGTAATCGTCGCCGTAAATCTTCACCTTCCGGCGCTTGCCCAGCGGCGCCTGGAGCACCAGCGGAATCAGGTGCGTCTCGGGGTCGTGGTCCTCGCCGATGTCCCCGGCCGGGTCCGCGCCCGCCACGTTAAAATACCGCAGCGACACGAAGCCCATCCCGTAGGCCGTCGCGTACGCCCGAAGCATAAACTCCACGCACAGTTTGCTCGACCCGTACGGGTTGATCGGGTCAAGCCGGTCCGTCTCGACGATGGGAACACGCTCGGGCTCTCCGTAGACCGCCGCCGTGGACGAAAATACCAGGTTCTCCACGCCCGCGGCCCGCATGGCGTCCAGCAGCGTCAGCCCGATTATCGTGTTGTTGCGGAAATACTTGTCGGGCTTTTCGACGGACTCGCCGGCCTCGATGTACGCCGCAAGGTGGATCACCATGTCGATGTCGTTCTGGCCAAGCGCATCCCTCACGGCCTCGGCGTCGGCCAAGTCGGCTTCGACGAGTTCTACGTCGCCCACCGCCGCGCGATGACCGTTGGCAAGGTTGTCCATCGCCACGCACCGGTGTCCGGCCTTTTGCAGCGAGCGGATCACGTGCGAGCCGATATAACCCGCGCCGCCTGTAAGTAGTACGTTCATCTTTCGCTCCGGTTTGGGTGGGATTATAATGGCTCTGCGCGGATTTTCCAATCGGCGTGTAATATATACGCCGGGTAGAGCCCGTCGGAGACGACGGAACGACTCTCTACCGGCGATTCGTCAAATTGCGACACAATGTATACAATCCCGATATATCGGGACGAGCGTATGCTTGTGCCGTCGGTGCGAGCGGGCAAACGTCTGTAAATGACAATTACGATCGGGAGTAAAATATGAGTGTGGGACGAATTCCGATTTGTCGGACTGCTCAAGGCCGTCGGCACGGAACTGTTTCTCCGGAGCATCCGCGACAAGGTTTACAAGCGCCCGGATATGGAGCCGCTTCCGGCCGACGGTGAATATTTCATGTCGCCGTATGAACATTCCCGAAAAAACAACATCGACGAACAGCAAGCGGAAACACAATTTGAAAAAGCGCGCCGGCCCCTTGGCGTTCAGGTGATTATCCCGTCGTCGCCGCCTAGATGAAGGCGATATAGTCATCCGTATCAACATGGAGAAAACAGATGAAAAATAGAAAACACTCAAAGCACGCATCATCCGCTGGTTTTGCGCTTCCCAAGGCGGGAATTTCGGCGGTTATTGTCTTTTTCCTGTCCGGAGCGGTTTTGACAGAGGAACCCACAACCAAGCCGGCGACCGGGCCGGCGACGTTGCCCGCCGATGCCCTGACGCCCGCCAGGCCCAAAGCCCAGCAGCGTCGCGGGAAAATGTTCACTGCCGGGGGCAGGGACGCCGGCGAGATCGTCAAACCGGTAACAGCGACGAGTCCGGCGCGCATTCCCGAGGATATACCCGCCGCCGTCGAAGCGCCCACAGAGGGCAGAATCACCATCTCCAGGGAGACCACGTGCATCACCTCGCCCGTAAACCCGGACGGCACGGTCAATTACGTCGAATATCTCAACCGCAAACACTCCAGGGGCGTCACGAAGGACAACAACGCCTTTGTCGGACTGCTCAAGGCCGTCGGCCCGGAGCTGGTCGATCAGGACGTCCGCGATGAGACTTACAAGCGCCTGGATATGTCGCCGCTTCCGGCCGACGGTGAATATTTCATCTCCCTGGCTGAATACATAAATACAAACAATGAGGACTCTGAAGAATCGCAGCTTCAATTCGAAAAAGCACAGTCCGGGCCATGGCGGCCTGATGACAATCCCATCATCGCCGCCTGGCTGAAGTCCAACGAAAAGCCGCTTGCCGGGATTACAAATGCCGTCAGGCACAAACGATATTACCGCCCTTTCATCTCACACCGGAACCCGCCGCAACTAATCGACGTTTCAAGCCCCGGCATCGGAACACTGAGGCACGTCGCTGGGGCGATGACTGCAATGGTGATGATGCGCGCCGGTACGGGGGACTTCCTGGGCGTGCGGAGCGACCTGATTACGGCCCACTGCCTCGCCCGACTTGTGGGGCGGGAGCCGTTCCTCGTCAGCCGGCTGGTGTCGCTGGCAATCGACAACATCGCAACCGAGGCCGAAACCAAACTCATACAAAAACGCTTTCTCCCACCCGACCAGTGCGGGACGCTGCTGGTGGAGCTTCACGGGCTGTCGGAATTCCCCGACATACGCCGGGCGTACCGCACGGATCGCCTTATGGCCCTGGACTGTGTAATGATGCTCTCGCGCGCCGAGGGCGAATCGGACGCAGAGCCGGCCCGCGCCGACGACGACGATCTTCCGGACTGGAACCTGGTCCTGCGGATTATAAACAAATGGTTTGACAGGTGTATAAGCGCCGCGTGCGCAAAGACACACACACGTCGAAGCGAACTCAACGGGAAACTTTCAAAGGAGATGAATGCAATTGAAAAGAAATACGATCTGCGAGGCATGCCGTTAATAACGGCGTGGGAATCCGTAAAATCGCAGATGGCGCCTTCACATGACGACAAAAAGTCCATGTCGAAAAAACTGGCCGACGTCATGGCGGCAATACTCGTCCCTAATCTCGACGATACAACCACTTACTGGTTCGAGCACAAGATGAAACACGAACTCCTCAAGGTCGCCCTGGCGCTGGAGGCGTATCGCGGCAGGCATCTGAAGTATCCCATACAATTGACCCACCTGATGGGCGCTCAGCTGCCGCAGGCGCCGACCGATCTTTTCACGGACAGGCCCCCCTACTACCAGCGCACCACCGGCGGATACTTGCTCTACAGCGCCGGGGCGAACATGAAAGACGACGACGGAAGCGACGACAAGGAAAAAGGCCACGACGACATCGTGATTCGTGTAGAATGAAGACGTCAGTATCCTTGAACATTATAAATTCGCTCTATGTCGGTTCCTTAAATTATGACACAACGCATCCAACGAGCCGTTAGTGGGCGTGAATATTATATACGTAAAATCCAAACAGCACGCCTGACGAGACGATAGAAACAGTGCGTATTTATATTCGCAAAAATTAAACGATTAATTCACCGGCGTCGGGGCGGAAATTTCGCCCCGTCGGCGGTTACTGCTGCGCGCACGGTGAAAAATTGCTCCATAATGCGATGAAAAATTCCAAATTTCGCGACGCGGCCGATCGACTGGCGCCGGGGCACGTCGTGCGCCTGTCTGGGCTGCACGGGGCGGCGACGGCGCTTGGGTCCGGGGCGATAGCACAACACCGCCGCGCTGCCGCCCTTGCGGTGGTGCCCCACGGCGGCGACGCCGACGACTTCGCCGACGACCTGGAGACGCTGTGCGGCGTCGCATGCGAGGTGTTCTGCGCCTGGGAGGTTGACATCGGCACCGAGCACCTCAACGACGAGATAATCGCCGAGCGCATGCGAATCTGCAACATGCTGGCACATCCGCCGGGCGGGCGCAACACGTTTGTGGCGGCGCCGGTGATGGCGCTGCTCCAGCCGGTCCCTAGCCCGGGGGACCTGGCCGCGGCGCGCCTGGAGATACGCAAGTCCGCCACGCTCCAGATCGACGAGTTGATAAAGTGGCTCATCGAGGCCGACTTCGCCCGCAGCGACCAAGTTTACTCCCCGGGCGAGTTCGCCCGCCGCGGGGGTATCGCGGACATCTTCCCGCTGGGTCACGATCGCCCGGTGCGCGTGGAGTATTTCGGCGACGAGGTGGACTCCATCCGCCTGTTCGAGCCGGAGACCCAACGCAGCATCGGCGAGATAGAATCGTGCCAGATAACCTCCGCCGCCGCGGGCGGAATAACTGCCGGCGCCTCGGCGACGATTTTCGATTACCTCCCGCCTGATGCGGTGATGTTTCTGCGCGAGCCGGACGAACTGTATGCACTGGGCGAACAGTTATACACCCGCACGCGGCACCTCGGCCGCAGCGAGGAGGTCCGCACGATGCATAAGCCAAAGGCCTTATTCGAAGCGACTGAGCGATTCGCCCGCGCGGAACTGTATGCCGAGGCGGGCGACGACGGGCACGTTGAAATCGGCACGCTCCCGGCTGCGACTTTCTCGACGAACGTGCCCGAAGCGATGGAAGAACTGGCCGAGTTGGCCCGCTCGGCCGATGCGGTGGTCTACTGCCGCACCGAGGCGCAGAAAAACCGCCTGGGCGAACTATACCGCCGGCACATGCCCGGCGCGCGGGCGCCAAAGATGCAAATCGGCCGGCTTGGGGAGGGCTTCCGCTGGCCTGGGCAGCGCCTGGCGGTGGTGGGCCATCACGAGATATTCCACCGCTACACGCGTCCGCGCCGGTTCCGCCCCGGCCGGGGCGGCGCCGTAAACGAACTCGAGGCGATGCTGGACCTCCGCGCGGGCGATTACGTCGTTCACACCGAGCACGGCATCGCGCGCTTCGAGGGACTGCGGCGAATCGACAAGGACGGGGGCACGCGCGAGTTCCTGTGCCTTCGCTTTGCGGGCAACTCTATGCTGAACGTTCCGGCCGAGCGCATCGACCTTGTTCACAAGTACATTGGCGCCGCACGGCGCAGGCCCACGCTCAGCCGCCTGGGCGGCAAGATGTGGTCCAAGACCACCGATCGGGTGGGGCGCGCGGTCCGCGAACTGGCCGCGGAGATGCTCCGCACCCAAGCGATACGCCAGTCGTCCCGCGGCGTGTCGTACCCCACCGGTACCCCGTGGCAGCGCCAGTTCGACGCGGAGTTCATATACGACGAGACGCCCGACCAGTCGGCGACCATGAGGCAGATAGACGGCGACCTGGGCGCGCCAGGCCCGATGGACCGCCTGCTCTGCGGCGACGTTGGATACGGCAAGACCGAACTGGCGATGCGGGCCGCATTCCGCGCCGCCGAGGCGGGAAAGCAGACCGCCGTGCTCGTGCCCACCACCGTCCTGGCCGAGCAGCACTGGCGAACGTTCGCCGAGCGGTTCGCCGATTACCCCGTGACGGTGGACATGCTCAGCCGATTCCGCAATCCCGCCCAGGCCCGGCGGATTATAAAACTTCTGGCCGAAGGCAAAATCGACGTAATCGTCGGCACGCACCGGCTTCTCAGCGACGACGTGCGGTTCGCCGACCTGGGGCTGGTGATAATCGACGAGGAGCAGCGTTTCGGCGTGGAGCACAAGGAGCGGCTCAAGCAAGTCCGCGCCACCGTGGACGTGCTTACCATGACTGCCACGCCCATTCCCCGCACGCTGCACATGTCGCTGCTGGGCCTGCGCGACATAAGCGCGCTTGCCACCGCCCCGCTTGACCGCCGGTCAATCCACACCGAGGTGTGCCACTGGGACGACGACTTCATCCGCCGGGCGATCGGGCGCGAGATGGGGCGTCGCGGGCAGGTTTTCTTCGTGCATAATCGCGTGCACGACATTCACACCCTTGCCGAGCGGGTGGGTCGCCTTGCGAACGATGCGCGAATCGGCGTGGCGCACGGGAGGATGTCGTCGGGCGAACTGGAGCGGACCATGCTAAGATTCGTCCGTCGCGAGATAGACGTGCTGGTGTGCACGACGATTATCGAATCCGGTCTGGACATTCCCACCGCCAACACAATGATCATCCACGAGGCGGACCGATTCGGACTGGCAGAACTGCACCAGCTTCGCGGGCGCGTGGGGCGCTACAAGCACCGGGCGTATTGCTACCTGCTGCTGCCCGAGACCCGCCCGGTACGTCCTGCGGCTTCGAGGCGTCTCCGGGCGGTGGAGGAATTTTCCGAACTGGGCGCCGGTTTCAAGATAGCCATGCGCGACTTACAGCTTCGCGGGGCGGGCAACATTCTGGGCGCCGAGCAGAGCGGGCACATAGCGGCGGTCGGTTACGAGATGTACTGCCGCCTGCTCCGCGGCGCTGTGGACGAGATTCACGGCAGGTCGCCGGCGCGCCGGCGTCGCGTCCGCCTGGATATCGGCATGGAGACCTACGTGCCGCCGTCGTACGTTCCCTCCGACAGGCAGCGGATGGATATTTACCGCCGGGCGGCGACCGCCGCAAGCGTGGAGGACCTGGAGCATCTCCACGCGGACCTTCTGGACACCTGCGGTCCGCCGCCGCCGCCGGTGGGGGCGATGCTCGAGTCGGCGGAGATCCGACTTAGGGCAGGGACGCTGGGGATATCCGGCATTATGCGATCGGACCCCGACGTGATTTTCACGGTGGACAATTTTTCGAAAGTTTCACAGGAGCTGCTGAACGACGCAGACGGAACGGTCCGCATCGCCGACGAACACACCGCCCACTGGCGCCCGCCGGAAAATTACCTCGAACCGACCACGCTGAGGCGCGTACTGTTAAACCGGTTGAGAAGCGCGATGGATTAGTTATAATATTGTTTTGAGGAAATGCGGACGCCATGCCTCCGGCCTTGGGGCAGGCATGCATCCCCAGACGCAAGCGCGGCGCCCGGCCTGCCTATGGGCGGGCAGGCAGGTTTGGAGCTCAAGGAAAATGCGGCGACGAATCATCCCCATAATTATTGCAACGGCGGCGGGGGCACTTTGCGGCTGCGAAAGATTCAACCAGTGGGTGCGGTCGACGCAGCAGGAAGAAAAGCAGGTGCCGGTCACCGAGCCAACCCGGCTCCAGAAGACAGGCGCCGGGCAAACTCAGCAGAAGCCCACGGGCGCCGGTGAGGTCCGCCCGAAAAACGGCGTCGAAACGCGGCCTGACACATCCCCCGCACCCGTACGGGCGGACACCGACGTGGAAACCGGACCGCAGGACGCCGATGGGGCCCGAGAGCAACAACTCGGCGACGTAATCACCGAGCCGGTTCTCCAGATAGATTCCCAGACCATCCTGACCGTTACGGAGGTTCTTCGGCCTCTGGAGAGGCGATTGGAGCGCATCGTCGGCGAGCCGCCGGGCGACAAAAAGTCCAAGGTCCGCGTCAAAGAGCTCATCGAGCGTCAGATATGGAACGAAATCGCCGAGACGATGGTGTTCGCCGAGGCGAGCAAGAAACTCGACGAAGAGCGCCAGAAACACATAGAGGCCCAGTTGCGGAAGTATCGCAAGGAGATGCTGACCCAGGCCGGGGGAAGCGAAACGAAACTCAAGCAGAGACTCGCCGAGCAAGACACGAATATGGAGGAGGTGATCGCGGCCCGTCGTCGTCAACTCATCATTGACATGTACTTCCGCAGCAAATTCACCCCGTCGGTGAGCATACCCCGCAGGCGGCTCGTGGAATACTACAACAGGCACATATCGCAGTACCGCACGCCAAAGAAGGTTCGCATGCAGATCATCGCCGCGCCGGTGGAGCAATTTCTGCCTGCCCGTCCGTCAGGCGGGCTCTACACTGAGGGCGAGCCCACCGAAGAACAACTAAGCCAGGCCCGCGCCGAGGCCAGAAAGATAATAGACCGCGCCGCCGAGGCCATCGGAAACGGACAGGACTTCGCCAAGGTGGCCAGGGAGTTTTCCGGCGGGCTGCGCGCCGAAGAAGGCGGTGTCTGGCCGATGATGCCAAGGGGTAGTCTGCGTTGGGAGAAGGTCGAAAAGGTCGCCTTCGAACTGGACCAAGGACAGGTCAGCCACATCATCGAGACTGACGATGGATTTTACATCGTAAAGGCACTGGAGGTGGACCCCGGAAGGCAGATTGAGTTCCGCCAGGTCCAGCCGCGGATAGAAGAAAAACTTCGCCTGGAGGAATACGGCCGCAAGGTGGACACCTATCTCAACGAATTAATCGCCGATTACAAGCGCTGCGGCCTGGACAAGACCGCCCAGTGGCGGAGATTCATAAAATACGCGGTCAAAAAAGCCGTTGATTTGTCGAATCGTTAATTCGTCGACTCGTTAACTAAATGATGTCCAGTCCGCGTCGCGGGGAGGCGTCGCCGTCCCACCTGTGCTGCTTTACACACGCGACGATTTTCTGCGCCAGTCTCACGGCGGCCAGTCCCTCCCTACCGGATACTTTGGGCGGCAAGTTGCGGACGATGGAACGTACGAACGCCTCGACCTGCTTGCGCAGCGGCTCGGTGGAATCGTCGAAGGTCAACTGCTCGAACTTCAGCAGGTTTTTGTAGTCAACCGATTGTGCCAATTCGGCGATGTCGTCGACGTCCAGACGCCTGGCCATCTGTATAAGATCAAGATTCTCCGATTTTTTTATCACCACGCCGGTCTTGTGCGCATAGTCCATCGAGAGATACGCCTGCTCGGAGAAGACCCGCATTTCCCGTTCGGTTTTGACGGATAGGCGACTGGCGGTGACGTTCGCCACACACCCGTTTTGGAATTCCAGGCGCGCGTTGCAGATGTCCTCGTGTTTGCCCACGACGTTCACGCCAACGGCGCGCACGCTCCTCACCGCCGAGCAGACCAGCATCAGCACAAGGTCCAGGTCGTGAATCATCATGTCCAGCACCACCCCGACGTCGGCGGAGCGGAACGTGAACGGGCTGATTCGATGCGCCTCGATGAATTTCGGGCGTATTGCGTAGCGGACGATGGCCTCGACGACCGGATTGAATCGCTCGGTGTGCCCGACCTGCACGGTCGTGCCGGTGCGGGCGGCAAGGTCGATTAATTCGTCTCCGGCGTCGGGGTTGTCGGTGAAGGGCTTCTCTATCAGAACCGGCACGCCGGCTGCGATAAAAGGTCTGGCCGAGGCGACGTGCTCGACGGTGGGCGTTGCGATAATGGCGGCATCCACCATTTCCACCGCATTTTGGGGCGAGTCCATGGCCTTGCATTTGCGTTGTTCGGCCACCGCCCCTGCGGCGTCGGGATTGGTGTCCACCACGCAGGCGAGTTGTACGTGGGGCATTTCGCTCACCACGCGTGCGTGAAGTTTGCCCATTCGCCCGACCCCGACGACGCCGATTCGAAAACTCACCTGTGCGACCTCCCGATAAGTCTGTGGTACTCCGGCGGCAGATACTGTGCCGCCTCGGGCGGCGCCTGCCCGCGGAACCGTTCGCGGTATCGCCCGTAGACGCCCTGTAGCGAATGCTGGATGAAGCGGCACAGTTCGGCGGCGCGTTTTTCCACCCCGAGCGAGACCAACTGCTCGATTTTCGTCTCCAGAGCGGCCTCGTCGTCGAACAGTTCGTGCAGCGCCCGTCGCAGTTCCTTGCGTTCGGACCTGTCGAGGTTGGCCTCGGCGATGCCTTTTTTGTTGATGCCCGTAACGGCGGGAGCGGGTCTGGTCTTTCCGCGCCTGGCGTAAATGGTGAACGGCGG
>CAYZPY010000024.1:0-7657 GCA_964480425.1 uncultured Planctomycetaceae bacterium | reverse complement strand
CGTGCTTCACGCAGGAGTACTCGCCGATAGTCGTGAAGTGATGCGCGCCGGAGAGGTCTTCGACGACCGCCCCGCAATGGACGCGTACGTGTCCCGCCAGCATCACGCTGGCGCCCAGGGTGGTGCCGTCGTCCACATAGCAGTCGTGTGCGACATGGCAGCCGTCCTCCAGAACGTTGTCGTTGCCGATGCGCGTCAGGAAACCGCCCATTTCCGTTCCGGGGTGGGCGGTCACCCGCCGGTGGAACCTGTTGCGGTCGCCCACGAAAAGAAGCGTCGTCCCCCCGGCGTACTTGAGGTCCTGGGGAGGTTCGCCCAGCACACATCCGTCGCCGAAAACGTTATCGGCGCCGATTACGGTCCTTCCCAAGATGCATACTCTCTGTCCAAGGACGCTGCGCGGGCCTATCACCACATGCGAGCCCACGCTTGAGTACCTGCCCACTTTCACGTCGGGGGCGAGCCGCGCCGTGGGCGATATCTCTCTAACGACATCCACGTCAGACATGCTTTCTGCTCTCTGAAGCAATTTTACCCCCGGCGGTGTTTTTTGCTTTGCGGATTGCCTGGACCAGCTGCCGCACGTACCTGTTTGCGGTGTCGGACTTGTCCAGTCGTCGCAGAGCATCGCGGCTGACGCCCGGGTCCTTGCCGGTAAACAACTCTCTGAATGCGGATTTGAGCGCGGCGATGTCCTCGTCGCTGAATCCGCACCGCTTGAGGTTATGCGTATTGAGACCGCGAACGTGAACGGGGTCGCCCTCGACGATGGCGAACGGCGGCGCGTCGCGGTCGACGTTGGCGTACCCGCTGATGAACGTATATGCCCCCACGTTGACTCCCGGCGCGATCGCCGTAAACGCGCTGGTGCGGACGTAATGCTCCACGTTGGCAAAGTCGCCTATGTTGGTGCAGTTGGCGAATATGCCGTGGTCGCCCAGCACCGCCCCGCCGCCCACGTGCGAGCCGATCATTATCAGGTTATCCTGCCCTATCTGCGTTGGCCTGTCGCGACCGCCGGATATCGTTACGTGTTCACGAATCGAGCTGGCCTGCCCGATGACGCATTGGGACGGGGACTCCTGACCGTCGGGCGAGAATCCCACCGCCGCCAGGGGAAAGATATGAGTCTCCGCGGAAATCCGAGTTTGTCCGTCTATCGAGGCGTTTGCGCCCACCACGCATCCCGAGGCGATTCGCACCTGCGGGCCTATATACGCAAAGGGACCCACCACCACGTCGTCGGCGAGTTCTGCGCCGTCGGACACGAATGCCTGTGGAGAAATATTCACCATTGAATCTGCCCTTAATGCGTATCAGACCGGCTCGGCGTCGACGAGCATGAATTTAATTTCCGCTTCCGCCACGAGCTGGTCCCGCACCATTGCCTGACACCTGCAATGCCCCGTTCGCGGGCGGACCCTGACGGCCTCGGCCTCGATAATCAACTGGTCGCCCGGGCGAACCGCACGTCTCATTTTGGCGCGGTCCATGCTCAAAAGGACGGCGACCTTTCCGATGTGCTCCAGTCGCCGCGACAGCAGCACGCCGGACAACTGCGCCATCGCCTCCAGGATCATCACGCCGGGCATAATGGGCTGACCGGGGTAATGCCCCTGGAAGTACGGCTCGTTTATGGAGACATTCTTTACGCCGATGGCGCGCTGGTCGCCCTCGATGCTCACCACCCGGTCGATCATCAAAAACGGATAGCGGTGAGGCAGCAGGCGCATGACCTTGCGGATGTCCATGACGGGCTCGCCGCCGAACGCCTCGGTCTCCTGCTGGCTCGTTATCAGGTCCGAAAGGCGTTTGACCATCTGTCGGTTGAGCTTGTGCCCGGACCTGTTGGCGACGATGCGACCGGCCAGGCGCCGCCCCAGCAGCGCAAGGTCGCCCACCAGGTCGCCTATCTTGTGGCGCACGTGTTCGTCGGGGAACCTCAGTTCGTTGTCCACCACGCCCCCGGCGCCCATGACGACGACGTCCTCGGTCGTCAGGTGCGTGCCGATGCCTCGCGCCTGGAACTCCCGCGCCTCCTTTTCCAGAAGGAACGTCCTTGCCGGCGCGATTTCGGCCAGAAAATCATCCTTGCCCAGCGCGAAACACTGCATCTGCCTTCCGATGGACGACTCCGTGGGATATTCCAGGTCGTAAAGCACGTCCAGATGCTCGTGCGGGCCCGGAAGCGCCGCCAGCGACGCGTCTTCGTCGGTCACTGCGATGGGCTGTTCTATCACGAAAACTTCTCGCTCGGAGTCCTGTTCTATTATGCCCGCCTCGTGCATTGCCTGCGCGAACGGTAGCGGGGAGGCGTCCGGGGAGGGCACTTCGGGCGAATCTATCTCGATGGTCAGGTTGTCGATTCCCATTCCCCACACTGCCGCCAGCACGTGTTCGGCGGTCTCGGCGGTGGCGCCCTCCACCGCCAGCGAGGTGCGCCTCTCGCGATGGGGACAATGCGATACGTCGCAGGGTATCCTGGTCGGCGGGGAGGTGTCCGTGCGCACAAACACGATGCCCCTGTCGGGCTCGGCCGGGACGAATCTCATCCGGCACGGCTCTCCACTGAACAGGCCTTTTCCTTCTATCGAGGCGGTCTTTTCAATCGTCCTTTGAGGAGGCAATTTCGCTCACCTTTTTTTCAAGTATTTTAACCCGCTTCAGCAGGTCGGGCAGTTTTTTACCCGCCTTTATGGTCCGCATTTTGGCAACCGCCGGTTCGGCGGGAATACCGAACAGCACCTCTCCGTCGGGCGCGTCGGCCGCCACGGCCGTATATGCTCCGCATTTCACGCCCTCGCCGATCGTGATGTTATCCTTTATTCCAACGTGCCCCCCGAACACCACGTAATTGCCCAATACTGCGCTTCCGCCTATCCCGCCCAGAGCAGCGATGAGGCATCCGCGACCTATCTTAACGTTATGGGCGACCTGGACAAGATTGTCAATCTTCGTTCCCGCCCCTATGACGGTGTCGCCGAACTTCGCCCTGTCCACGCAGCAGCACGCTCCGATATCCACGTTGTCTTCGATAATTACACCGCCGGCGTGGGGAATCCTGTGATGCTTGCCCCCGGAGCTGTAGTATCCGAATCCTTCCGAGCCGATGACGGAGTTCGGACCTATCCGCACGTTTTTGCCTATGCGGCAATGATGGCGAACCACCACACCTTCGAAAAGTACGCATCCGGCACCGATGCTGGCGCCGGCGCCCACGATGACATTGGCGCACAGGGCGCAGCGGTCCCCTATTTTCGCACCGTCGGCCACCAACGCGCCCGGACCAATCGAAACATCGCTGCCGAGCTGCGCGTCGTCGGACACCGTCGCCGACGGGTGGACGCCCGCGGAGGCAAGGTCTTCCGGCGGCGCAAAGTGCTGAAGGACTTTCAATACCGCCTCACCGACGTCATCCACGCGGACCAGCGACATTCCCTCTGGCCGAGCCGCCGAAAAATCCCTCCCCACGATGGCGGCCGAGGCGTTGATCGAAGCCAGTTTCCCGGCCCGTCGCGGGTCGGACACGAAGGTCAGTTCGCCTCGGGCGGCGTCCTGAAGCGCGGATATACCGCGGACACTTAAGGCGGCGTCGCCGTCAACCTCGCCGTCCAGCAGGTCCGCCAGTTCACGCAATGTAATCGGCTTTTGGGTCATTTTCGGGTAACCGACTCGCCCGCCGCAGGCATTGGGCGACGGGTCCTCCTGATAATAGTATTCCCGCCGCCGAGGCACAAGGGCGGTAATCCGGCTCTAATTATCCTGCGATTCCTTATAGGTGCTGTTCACCCTCTGGAGGACCGTCTGGGTTATGTCGACCCCGTCATGCGAATAGAGAATCTGCCGGCGCTCGATCTGCCCCAGCAGCTCGGGGGTGTTCATGCTTTCGGAGATGCTTGCCCGTCTCTGGAGGACTATATCGAATCCGTTTTCCTCGGCTACGACCTCCACTATCCGGAGTATTTCCTGGTACATCTCCTTTGTAAGGCGATGATGCTCTCGCATGGTCCGTTCTTCCTGGTAATTCAGCCACGCCTTTCGTTCGATTTCCAGTCGGCGCAATTCGTTATATCGCCGTTCGTATTCGGCGCCCTTAAGGCCCTTGAGCATATTTTCGATTTTTTCGATCTCTTTCTTTTTTCTCTGGTTTTCCGCCTGGACCTTTTTGCCCTTGGCGTCGAGTTGCCTGGTGAGGTCAACGGCCTTTTGATATTTGTTGAACACGTGCACCATGTCGCACACAGCCAGTCGCGTCGCCGCACGCAAAGGCGATCTATCCTGCTGGGCGCTTAGATTCAGCGTAGAGGCGAGGAATCCCGCCGCGGTCGCCACGCACACCATCGAGACAATCTTTACCTTATTAATCATTTTGGGACCTCCTCGATTATCTTAAGCATCAAAACAAATAAAAACCGACGCCGGTCGCCCGGCGCGTCGCCGCGCGTCGCACACGAGCGAAATTAACACATACATTGTAATAAAAAATCCCTTCAGAGAAATCGGGCGACAGGTGGCGATGTTCGCCTGGCGGGGCAAAAATCAGAACATCCATCCGACGCTGAAGTTGAATATCTGCTCTTCGTCCTGGTCGTCCTTGACCAGCGGCGCCGCCACGTTGAGACTGATGGGAAAGATACCCATGGGGCTCTGGGCCGCGGATACCCCGCCCGGCCTGATGATCCACCTTATCCCCGCACCGGCCGAAACGCGGTAGGTGGTTATCTCGAACTGGTCCTCCACCGTTCCGCTGTCCACAAACAGCACGCCGCGGACCTCGCTTCCCTCCTGCGAACCTATCAGGGGGAATGAATATTCCCCGCCTGCGAACACCATGAAGTCCCCGCCTATTTCCTCGTCGGTCCCGGCGCTTCGCGGGGATATGCCGCGGTATTCAAACCCGCGAACCGAGCCCATGCCACCGCCGTAAAACCGCTCGAACACCGGCGCGTCGCCGAAAATGTTGCCCACGGTGAACCTTCCTGCGATTATGTGCTTGCGGTCCAGCGCGTCCACGTGGATGGTTCTGTAAATGCGGTACTCGCCGATGGCCTTTCCGAACTCGAAATCGCCCACGACCTGTTCGTAACTGAGGTTGAAGCGGTCGCCGCTGGACGGTCGCCACCTGCTGTCGGTCCTGTCGCGGACCAGCGAGCCCTTGATTCCATACAGTACGTTAGTTCCGCTGACCGCTATGACCTCGGGCGGCGCGTCGCTGTACAGGTCGGTTATGTCCACGCCTTCTATACGAGCCGCCACTTCGCCATACCAGCGGTTCTTGAACCTGTGCCCCAGCGACACCACGCCCCCGTAGCGTGTTTCGTCGTAACTCTCGCGCCCGCGGGTGAATAAAAACGCCCTTGTGCTCAGGCGGTACGGCTTGTCGAACAGGTACGGCTCTGTCCAGTCCACGTGGAAACGCATCAGTTCCGTGCCGGGCTCGGCCACGAGTTTGAACTTCTGACCGGCGCCGCGGAACGCCCTGCCCGACATCCAGTCGTCCCTGCTTGTAGGCCAGGCCAGTATGTCGAAATTCCTCTCGCTGAACGACAGCGTGCCCAGCACCCCGGAATTCGTAGTTATCCCCGCCCCGATGAGGAACTGGGCCGTTCGCGCCTCACCAACTTCCACCAGCACGTCGCGCTCGCTGTCACGCGGGGCCATGGGCGTTATCCTGACCTCCTGGAACAGACCGGTCTCCACCAGGCGGCGTCGGGACTCCTCCTGGGCGACGGTGTTGAACACGCCCCCCGGATAAAGCGTCAGATCCCGACGGATGACCCGGCTCTGGGTGACTGTATTTCCTCGAATGTCAATCCGCCCCAGTCGAAACTGCCTGCCCTCGACGATGACGAACACCAGGGAGACCATTCCGGGCGTATCGGTGAAGACGTGGTCGCCTTCGATCCGGGCGTCGATAAAGCCCATCTCGCCGTAGGTGTCCTGGAGTATTTCCAGCGCCTGGCGGAACTCCTGGGACGTCAGGAAGTCGCCCACTCCGATGGGCAACCGGCTTGCGAGTTCCTCGTCGCTGAAGACCTCGTTGCCCCTGAAGACAATTTCCTCCACGCGGTAGCGATGGTTCTCGTTTATGACGAACCTTACGGTCACCTCGCTGCGGTCGGGCGAAAATTCCAGGATCCTTCCGACCTCCACGCCCAAAAAGCCCACACGGACGTACAGGTTCCTTATGGCGGTTACGTCCCGCTCGATCTGGTCGGGGTCGAAAACGCCCTGGCTGACCATCCACACGTGCTCGGAAGTGCCGATTTCGCGCTTAAGGCGCCAGTCGCTGAAATATTCATTGCCTTCAAATTCGAGATCAACCACGCGGGTGCGGGGTCCCTCGGTGATGTGGTACACCACGCGATTGTCGTCGGTTATTTCGGCGCGGACCTCGGTGGAGGAGAATCCCTCGCTCTTGTACCTGTCCAGAATCGCCCCCCGCCCGGTCATCATAATCTTTACGCGGTCCAGCGGGTCTTGCGGACCGAACGGAAGAACGCCGGACAACTCCCCGTCGCCTATGCTGTTGTTGCCCCGGAACCATATGCCCGCCACAAGCGGTCTTTCATCGATTACGAAGGTGACGATTACCCCGTCAGGACGCTGGAGTTTTCTGACGTCGACGCTGTTGAAGCGTCCGGTTTTCAGCAGGCGCTGCCTGTCCTGGCGGACGGTTTGCCCGTCGTAATCGGCGCCGACGCGGAGACGAACGTTGGACAGTATCACCTCGGTGGAAACCTGCCGGTTGCCCTCGACGCGAATGCCGACGACCTCGACGGGCGAATCATCGCCCGCCGACGCGGGCGTATGCGCCCACGCGGTAACCGACAGGAGCACAAAAGCTGTTATGGTTCGGATCGTCCTTGCCGTCAAGTCGCACTCCCATTGTCGCCAGGAGTTTTACTTTCTTCGAATCAGTATACCGACCATACCGCCGGTAACGACCGCACGCCAGTGAAAATTACGCCGTCGAGCGATCGGCCTGTTGCCGCCTGCCGGTCGCCGACCAACGCGGAAAGTACATCCTGACCGGCGGAATGTCAATTTCTTTTAGGGCGCCGGCGGCGCCGCGCGCACGCGCCCGGGGCAGATAAGTATTGACGAATATGCGGTTTGCCTGTCAATATATATTGCCGATGGACAAGCGCACGAAGATATGCATATGGATCATCATGCTGGGTCTGGGCAACTTTCTGGCCTACGCCATGTCATACATGTTTATCGGAGGCGAGTCGGTCAACGGATACCTGCAAATCACCGACGGGCGGGTGCAATATTTCCTTCGCTCCGGACAGCAGGTCAGCCGGGGGATTTACATATACAGCGGCATCCATTCGATAAGCATCTGGCCGACGGTCGCGTCGGTTATGCTGGCCATGCTGACCCTCGCCAAGGACCGCATAGTCTCGGCCATGCACTCCACCGTCGTTCGCGGAAGGACCTTCATCACAATACTGGCCACCATAATCACCTTCACCACGATAATCATCACCGTGTGGTTCATTCTCCAGTTCGCCCGCACATTCGCCAATCCCAAAACGCCCCCGTCGCAGCAGAATCCGACGATGGTCTCTCCGCGGGCGCAGGGCGGCTTATGCGCCGCCGGGCCCCTGACGCCAGGTGGGTAAACGGTGGCGATGAACGTCCGCGACAT
>CAYZPY010000023.1:0-22849 GCA_964480425.1 uncultured Planctomycetaceae bacterium | reverse complement strand
CACACGCGCGTTTCCCAGGATGAGGGCCCCCGCCGTTTCGGCCCGCTGCTGGAGCATTACAAGCGCCTGCTGGACGAGGGCGTCGGGCGCATCGTGATAGATCGCATGAATCCGCTCAAAAACCAGCGCGTGCAGTTCGAACGCGCCGCCAGGCGGCGGGGATACCGGATTAAAATCGTCTTTTTCGACGTTCCAAGGGACAAGTGCCTGCGCCGCATTGCCGCCCGAAAGAACCATCCCACGCTCGATACGGAAAAAATGCACCAGGCAACGCAGCACTATCTGGACATCCTCCAGCCGCCCGACGAAGACGAATGCGACGAACTTGTGACGATTGAAAAATAGCCCCTGCGCCGGGAGAAGTTAATCACGCCGCAGTTGCGTGGCTGCATTAGAGAGATTAAACTCTTTGTGGATCGGATTAATATTACTGATAACATTTCGGCGCGGACAATGAATATACAAGTCCTCAAAATATTCTGCGACATGGTGGAGATGGGGAGTTTTTCCAAGGCCGCCGAGATTAATTACATTTCGCAATCGGCGGTCTCGCAGCAGTTGGCCAAACTCGAGCAGGAATTCGGCGTACAACTGATTTCCCGCGGCGGGGGATTCATCGAGCCCACCGAGGCGGGGGTGGCGTTCCACCAGGGCGCGATGGACATATTGCGAAGGTACGAGCACATGCTCGGCGAGATACGCTCGGCGGCTGCGTCGGTGCGGGGCGTCCTGCGCGTGGGCACCATATACTCGGTCGGATTTTACATGCTCAATCCGTACATCCGCAGATTCATACGCGCGCACACGGAGGTCAACCTGCACGTCGAATACACCAGGTGGTCAAGAATATACAACGCCGTCATCAGCGGGGAAATGGACCTCGGCGTGGTCGCCTATCCCCAGAAGCAGCGGAGCATCGAGGTCGTACCGCTGACAACCGAGGAACTGGTGATGGTATGCTGGCCGGGGCATCCCCTGGCCGGACGAAAATCCATATCGCCCGGGGAACTCCAGGGTCGGCAGTTCATTGCCTTCGACCAGAACATACCGACGCGAAAGCACATCGATAAATATCTAAAGGACGAGAATGTTTCTGTGCAGATCAATCTGGCGTTCGACAATATAGAAACGGTCAAGCGCGCTGTGGAGGTCGAGGCGGGGATCAGCATCCTGCCTCGCGACAACGTGCAGCGAGATGCCGAACGGGGCGACCTGGTCTACGTAAGGTTCCGCGAGCCGAAAAAGTGGCAGCGGAGCATCGGAATCGTCCGCCGCAAGGGAAAGGCGCCCGGACCGGCCGAGAAGGAATTCCTCTCACTGCTGCGCAAAAAGCCGTGATATCCTACCGCAGGCAGGCAACTCTGAATTATTCATCCGTTACGCAACGCTCCAGCCGCCGTCCACGCAGAGGCACTGTCCTGTGATGTAATCCTGTGTTAACAGAAACACCACGGTCGCGGCAATGTCCTGTGGCGAGCCGGTGCGCCTCATGGGCACTTTGCCGACGGTGTCGTTCTGGGTATCGCTGAGCCGCTCATCGGGAAACTGTATGACGCCCGGCGCCACGGCGTTGACGCGAATGTTGCGCGACGCCAGTGCCCTGGCCGCGGATTTGGTCACAGCCAAAAGGGCCGACTTCGATGCGCAATAGGCCGTGTATCCCGCCCATGGTCGAATTGCGCCCACGCCGGTAATATTCACTATCGCCCCGCCGTGGGGCATTATTTCGCCCGCCCTTCTTACGCAAAGCGCGGCCGCGCGGGCGTTTATCGCCATGGGCACGTCCCACTGTTCGGCGGTGAGTTCGCCAAGGGGAGTGCGGGGAAACACTCCGGCGTTGTTGACCAGCAGATCAATCCTGCCGAATTTGTCTTTGATGCCGTCGAAGAGAAGCCGAATTTGCCCCGGCTGGGACAAGTCCGCCTGAAACACCTCGGCCCGCGTTCCTGTGTGTCGGATGTCCTCGGCGGTATTGTTCGCCTGGTCGATCGACCGGCCGCAGTGAACGGCGACATGCGCGCCGCGTTCGGCAAGGGCGAGGGCGATGACACGCCCCATGCGCCTCGCAGAGCCGGTCACCAGCGCGATTTTGTCTTTAAGTTCCGCCACGGCATATCACACATTCACTTTGAATTTCTCGCCCTCCTTGAGGTCGGCGGCGAAGGCGGCCAGAAGCTCCGCGCCCCGCTGAGCGTCGTTGAGGTCGAGCGTTTCGACTGTCGTGTGCATGTAGCGATTGGGTATTCCGACAACGGCCGACGGAATCCCGCCCTGTTTTGTGAATATCGCCAGCGCGTCGGTGCCTCCGCGGGTGGTGTAAGTCTCGGTTTGGATTTTAATCTTTTTGCGGGCAGCGATTTTCCGCAGGCGCTGGACTATAAGCGGGTGGTTTTCCCGTCCGACGCTCACCGTCGGTCCCTGGGACAGTTTGACCTGCCCGTGCTGCTTGACGTTAATCCCCGGCACGTCGGTGGCGTGGGTGACGTCGACGATAACCGCGGCCCCGGGCTGCACGTTAAATACGTTCATCGCCGCACCGAACAACCCGACCTCCTCCTGGACGCTGCTGCACGCGTATATGGCGCAATTGAGTTTGCTCTTGGCGCGAGCGGCCAGACGCATCGCCTCGACGACCGTCCAGGTGCCTATGCGGTTGTCGAATCCACGCGCCACGCCCAGATTGCCGTCAAGAATCTCGAAACCGTCGGTGAAGGTTATCGGGTCGCCCACCGCTACGCGGCTCAGGGCCGCCTTCCGGTCGGGCGCCCCGATGTCGATGAAACATTCGTGAATCTTCGGTTGCTTCTTCTCCTTCTCCTTCTCCTGAAGATGAATAGGCACGGCCCCTATCACGCCGCGGACGTTGCCCTTTGCGGAGTGGATGTCCACGCGCTTTCCGCGCAGCAAAGCCGGGTCCACCCCTCCGATGTTCTGGAAATAAACAAATCCGTTGTCGTCGACGTGCTTGACCATGAGGCCCAGTTCATCCACGTGCCCGTCGAACATAATCTTCGGCTCGCCGTCTGGATTCAGAACCGCCACCGCGTTTCCGTAGGAGTCGGTGCGGACCTCGTCGGCGAATTTGCGTGCGTAATCGCACCAGACCTTCTGTGCGGCGGATTCGTATCCACTGGGCGAAGGCGAAGTCAGCAAATCCTTGAGAAATTCCATCGATTCCTTGCGCATGTTATTTCCTTTCACTTGGGGACGGATTAAGGGTAGATTAATTGCGCCCAAACGATTAGGCAAGAAAAGTTTGTTGATTAGTTGGCTGGTGATACGGTCGGCTGCATGGCGACTTCAAAACACAATACCGACACCAACACCCGACTAATCAACGAATCAACGAGTTAACGAAAACACCAATAGACTCGGCAAACATGGAAGGAATATACGGCAAGCGCCGCTACCTGATCAGTTTTTCGGCCCGCAGCCTGCCTCACATATTCACCGACGTGCTGGTGATCGGCTCGGGGGCGGCGGGGCTCCGCGCAGCAATCGAGGCCGCCGAGCACTGCCAGGTCATACTTATCACCAAGCGCCCGTTCGAGGAGTCCAACACGTATTACGCCCAGGGCGGGCTGGCGGGGGTGATGGCGGCCAGCGATTCGCTTGAAGACCACATCAGCGATACCGTAAAAACCGGATGCGGAATGTGCGACGAACAGGTCGTGCGCAAGGTAATCACCGCCGCGCCGCAACACATCAGGCAGATGCACGATTGGGGCGTGAGGTTCGATTCACGAAACGGCGAGTTCCTGCTGGGACGGGAAGGCGGGCACGGCGCCAGCAGAATCGTCCACGCCGGGGGCGACGCGACCGGCAAGGCGCTGTCCGACGTGCTTGTTAAAAGGGCCACACAGGCAGAAAATATTAAAATATTCGAGGAATGCTTCGCCATCGACCTGCTGACCGACCCGCCCGAAGGCGGCGACGGCGCCACGTGCCTGGGCGCCATAACTTACAATCAGAGATACGGCATCCAGATGATACTGGCCGGGCGGACTATCCTGGCCTCGGGCGGGGCGGGAACGCTCTGGCGCGAAAGCACGAACCCGTCCTGCGCCACCGCCGACGGTATAGCGATGGGTTTTAGGGCGGGGGCGCCCATATCCGACGCCGAGATGATGCAGTTCCACCCCACCACGCTGTACGTCGCCGGGGCAACGAGGTCGCTTATATCCGAAGCGGTCAGGGGCGAAGGCGCATATCTGGTGGACCGCAAGGGGCGGCGATTTATGAACGACTATCACGAAATGGGCGAACTGGCGCCGCGCGACGTCGTATGCAGGGCAATCCACGAACAGACAAGAAAGACAAACTTCACGCACGTATTTCTGGACGTCCGCCACCTCGGCTCGGAAAAATTCGCTCGGCGGTTCCCCCACATAGACCGTATATGCCGTTCGTTCGGCATAAACGCAGCCACCGACCTTATCCCGGTGCGCCCCGCCGCGCACTACATGATCGGCGGGGTGCGCAGCGACGCCGAAGGGCGGACCGCCCTGGACGCACTGTACGCCTGCGGGGAAACGGCCTGCACGGGCCTGCACGGCGCAAATCGCCTGGCGTCCAACAGTCTCACCGAGGCGCTGATATTCGGACAGCGATGCGGCGAACTGGCCGGGGCGGAAGCCGCCGACGAGAAGAACAGACTCACCCCGCGGCTCTTAGACTTCTCCAACGAGCAGTCGCAGCGCACCGAGCTGGACCTTACCGACATCAGAAATTCCCTCCGCTCGCTTATGTGGAGGAATGTCGGAATCGCAAGACACGGCGACCGGCTCAAAGAGACCGTGGAGATTATTTCTTTCTGGGGAAGGTACGTGCTGGATAAAGAGTTCTGGGCGCAGGACGGATGGGAAATCCAGAACATGCTGACCGTCGCTTATATAATCGGCCGATGCGCCCTTCTGCGCACGGAATCACGCGGCGTGCACCTCCGGGAGGATTACCCCAACAGCGACCCGCAATGGGCAAGACACCAGGAACTGCGCCGTAACGGTCCGTCCGATTGATAAGATCTCAAAGTCACTTGTCCGGTAGGATGTACAGATGCCCCGCCCGCCTGGTCGGCTTGCGCACACAATTGCCGTCAAAGCCGCCGACATTCTCGAACGGTGTACGTCAAAAAGCCCCGGCGATTCATTCGGTCCGGGCCGCGCCTGCATCTACGCGATGATTCCCTCCGCATGTCGTACGAGTTTCGAATATTTTTACACCCCGCCGACTTGCGGGATACGGGCCTGACTAATTGTTTTTATTATCCTTGCCCTTGTTCTTTTTCCTTCGTCGAGACCTTTTGGACCTCCTGCGGGATTTGGATTTTGGGCTTTTTTCCATATCCGCCTGGTCGTACCTGACGGTCTTGATTTTTTGGCCTTTGGACGGTTTTTGGCCCCATTCGATGTTTCCGCCCCGCTGGTCGGTTGGATTTATCTCCACGCTGCCGGCGGGCAGGTTCACGTCCGTGTAGACCGATATTTTCTTGCCCGTTGCCTGCTCGATTTCGGAAAGCTTGTCCCTCAGTTTATTGTTGACGAAATCGGTCGTCTCGGCGTCGGCGTGGATCTCGATTTTCGTGACCTTTCCGTTGGCGCTGGCCGCCTGTGCGCGGCGGAGCACCTCCAGCGCCTGCGTCTCGGGCGACTGGATCATCCCGCTTCCCCGGCAGCGCGGGCACTGGTTGTAGATGCTGGTCTTGAGCGAAGGGCGAATCCTCTGGCGGGTCATCTCCAACAGTGCGAAACTGCTCATGCGCAGAAGCTTGGTTTTCGCGCGGTCCGGCTTTATCGCCTTGCGAAACACCTTTTCGACGTCGCGCTGGTTCCTGGACGATTTCATGTCGATAAAGTCGATCACCACCAGCCCGCCCAGGTCGCGCAGGCGCAACTGGCGGGCGATTTCCCCGGTCGCCTCGAGGTTAGTTTTAGTGGCGTTGGTCTCGGCGTCGGAATGCTCCCTGGACCTGCCGGTATTGATGTCAATGGCCACCAGCGCCTCTGTCTGGTCTATCACAATCGAGCCGCCGGACGGCAGGTCCACGGTCCTGTTGAACGCCTTGTCTATTTCGTCCTCCAGTCCTGCATCGTAGAACAGTCCCGCCTTGCCGTCATACAGTTCGATAATGTTCTTGGTCCGCGGCATCGCCACGTCGAGGAATTCCCGCACCCTTTTGGCAACGTTCTTCTTGTCGCAGATGATTCTGTCTATGTCCGTGTTATAGATGTCCCTCAGAGTCCTGGTGACCAGGTCGGACTCCTGGTATATCGTCGCCGGGGCGTGCGTGCTGTTGATCCTGTTGTTGATGACTTTCCAGAGGCGGTTGAGGTAGTGCATGTCGCGCCTCAGGTCGTTCTTGGGTTTTCCCAGGGCCGCGGTGCGCACAATGTATCCGACATTCTCGGGGCGCTTTATTTCCGAAAGCACCGAACGCGCCTTGGCGCGCTCCTCTTCGTCCTCGATCTTGCGGGAGATGCCCATCTTGGCCATGCCCGGCATCATCACCAGCAGTCGCCCGGGTATGGACATGTACGACGTCAGCGTGGGGCCCTTGGTGCCTATCCCCTCCTTGCTGACTTGCACCAGGAGTTCCATGCCAGGCTTGAGGCATTCCTGTATGGAGGGGCGGCTCTCGCGAGACTGCTTGCGCCCCACCGATTCGGATACACGCCTGCCCTTGGGGAAAAATTTCGGATGAACGTCGGAAACGTGCAGAAATCCGTTCCTGCTGCCACCGAAATCGACAAACGCCGCCTGGATGGACTTCTCCACGTTGGTCACCCTGCCCTTGTAGATGTTCCCGGCTATGGATATGTTCGACGCACGCTCGATGTACAATTCCTCAAGCGTGCCGTCGTTAACTATGGCGATTCGGCACTCGTACCCCTCGATCATGTTGATTAACATTTCTTTTGGCATATTCAGCTGCTCTTGATTTCCTCAGGCCGGATTTCGTCCGGCATCGTGTTTAAAATTCGTACTCCACCGCTGTGCGCTCCACGCCCGCCAGGTCGGCCCGCCCGTCCATGCCGATCAGTTCCAGCACTTCTCCGGGCCTGGCCCACAGGTCGCCCCGGGGCGCCAGCGTCATCTTAAGACGCCCGTTGACCACTTCCAGTTCCTTGACCATTGCCTTCAGGTCGATGCGCCTTGTGGTGCGCCGTCGCCCGCGGCCTTTGGAAGAAACTATTCTTTCAACGCTCCATTCCTGACGACGGTGGAGCTTTTCGACGGCCGATTCCACATTCGGGCGAATCTCGTCGTCCAGCTCCATCTCGTACTCGGCGCTTCTTGGTCGGGGCGTTCGCCGCCCGCCGGGGACTTCTGCCTGGGTGAACGTCATGCCCTGCGGCAAACCGTGGTTCATCATGTCCAGCAATCGGTCTGATTCCATATCGCCGTTCAGCGACATCACGACCAGGTCGCACCGGCTTGACACCCCCACAGGCCTGGGGCACACCAGCGAAACGACCGGGCGGGGATTGTAACCCCCGGTGTACTTCAGCGGCAAACCGGCGCGTATGGCGGTCTGGATTACCGCACGCATCGTCTGGGCGTGAGATAAAAACCGAAGATCCCCCCGGATCTTCATCCGCATGCACCACTTTCTGGTCAATTCCACTTTGTCTGATTCCCTTATTCCGCCATCGCCTCCGGCAGTATCTGGCGCGTCTCGGAACGGAGATAATTGTGTATTTCCTGGTCGGTCCCGAAAGTCATCACCCTTCTTGCCACCCGCACCGCCTGGTCAATGGTGACCGATCGGATAACTTTTTTGATTTCCGGAATGACCGCCGGGGCGCAGGAGAACGTCCGCAGTCCCAGCCCCAGCAAAAGCAGCGTGTATTCCGGCTGACCCGCTATTTCGCCGCACAGACTAACGCCAACGTCGTACCGCCTGCCCGTGCGTATTATCTGGCGTATCAGGCGCAGCACCGACGGGTGCGCCACGGTGAACATATACGCCACGCGCTCGTTGGCCCGGTCGACCGCAAGGGTGTACTGAACAAGGTCGTTTGTGCCTATCGAGAAGAAGTCCACCTCGCGCGCGAAGTCGTCGCATTGCAGCGCGGCCGCGGGCGTCTCGACCATCATTCCTATGGGCAGTTCGCTCTGGTGTTCGATGCCTTCTTCCTCGAGGTCTTCGGCGACGTCTCGAACGATGGCCTTGACCTGGCGGATCTCCATCAGATTCGAAACCAGCGGGAACAATATCGAGACATTCGCATCCACGCTGGCGCGCAGAATCGCGCGTATCTGCGTACGGAACAGCGGGAGGTTCTGAAGGCAGAAACGTATGCTCCTCAGGCCCAGAAACGGGTTGCGCTCCGGAATCCGGGCGCGGGACTGGGTGTACTTGTCGGCACCGAGGTCCAGTGTACGGATGACGACGGGCCTGTCGCCGCACACTTCGATAACGCGCCGGTACGCGTCGTAATGCTCGTGCTCGTCGGGCTCGCTGTCGGTGCCGAGGTACAGGAATTCGGTGCGGTACAGCCCTATTCCCGAACCGCCCTTTTGAAGGACGCTCGCCGCTTCTTCGGGAAATTCTATGTTTCCCAGCAGCGTGATTTCGTGCCCGTCGCCGGTGACGGCGGGCAGCTCTCGCAGGGAGTCCAGCGAATGGATAAACTCCACCTGACGACGGGCGTAATCCTGGTATTGTTCGATGGTCTTCTTGTCGGGGTCGATGATGACCAGCCCGCGATAGCCGTCTATTATCACGGTCTTTCCAGCAGGGATCTCGGCGGTTACGTCATTGAGACTAACAACCGCCGGTATGCCCAGCGCGTGTGCTACGATGGCGGTGTGCGAGGTCTGCCCGCCGGCGTCTATGCCCAGGCCCTGAACGTGCTGACGGTCCATGCCGGCCGTCTGCGACGGCGTAAGGTCGCGTGCCAACACCGTTACGTCACGGGAAAGGTGCGACAACGATTGCCTGCTTTGACCGATTAGATTACGAAGAAGACGCTTTTCGACGTCGTATACGTCCTTGATCCGCTCGGCCAGGTATTCGGGCATCTGCTTGAATTCGTTGGCGTACCCGCGAAGGACCGTCGCAACGGCGTACTCGGCTGCTACGTTGCCCTCGCGTATGATGTCGGTGAACTTTTTGAGCAGTTCCTTGTCGTTTAGCAGCCCGAGGTGAAAGTCGAAGATGCCGGCGGTTTTTTTGCCTACCTGCTGGGTCACCTTTTTCTGAAGGTCGGCGATTTCCTTCCTGGATACGTTGGCGGCCTTGCGAAGGCGCGAAAGTTCCGCCTCGGCGCGGTCCGTGGGGATGTGCCGTTCCGGTATATCGAATTCCTCGGTATCCAGAACCACCGCCGGCGCGATGGCCACGCCCGGCGATACGGCTATGCCTTTCTTAACCTTCATAATCTACTGATCCTGCGCACGCGACCGGGCATGCTGCTGTTGCCGGGATTCTTCGGCAGCGTCCTGTTCCATCTCGCCGAATCCGTCTTCGAACAGTTTCGACAGAGCATCCACTGCCTCCTGCGCGTCGGCGCCATCGGCGAGTATCTTCAGTTTCATCCCGGCAGTGCCCGCCAGTCGCATCACGGACATTATACTCTTGGCGTCAACCGTCAGTGAGGTATTCGATATCTCAATCTTGCTGTTGAAATTATTGGCCAATTCCACCAGTTGCGTGACGGGCCTGGCGTGAAGACCGTATTTGTTCAAAATCTTCAATTCCTTTTCCACCGTCGGCAATTTCGTTCACCGTTCCTTCATTAAGCGCCCCGATGCGCAAGCATCCGGACGCGAGAATTTTAAGCAATACCTAAAGTATCTCTTCGGATTCCTTCAGCAGTTCGGCAATTTCGTCCCTGCTGTCGGTCTGCCTGAGCCATTTTCGAAACTGGTCCTGCTGCACGTGCCTGAATATCAGTTCCATCGCCTGGAGGTGCTCGTCGGGATTTTCCTCGTCCGACAGAAGAAGAATCACCACGTGGACCGGTTTGCCGTCAAGGGCCGAAAAATCAATGCCCATGGTGGATCTTCCTATCGCACCTATGGGATGGGATACGCCCTTCAATTTCGCGTGAGGCAGCGCCACACCCTTGCCTATTCCGGTAGTGGCCTTGGTTTCCCGCTGGAGTACCGCCTTTACGGCAGATTTTACGTTCGCTCTGTTAAGAACGCCCGCCGAAGACATCGCTTCCACTAATTCCTCTATCACCTCGTCTCGTCCCCGGGCTTTCAGTTCGGATACTATTGCCTCTGGAACGATTATCTCTGATAGTTTCATCAGCAACTCCATGATTTTCCGCATAGCCCGGTAGGTCTTGTCCACGCAAAGACACATTGCGGAAAAAACAAACTGGACCGATTAAAATTCCCGGAATACTGCTTGATAAACGCCGTTTTTACAAAATACTAACGCCGACGACGACCTTAAAGTCTAACCGCAAACCGGTTCATTTACCAGTTTTGAACGATGAAATTTCCCTTGGGACCCTGACCCGGCCTCTATTATGCGCCCTCCCCGTGAGGCGGACCATGGCGATCGCGAACCCTGTCCTTAAAACGCCTCAACTGCTGCGTAATCTTGTTCATGGCGCCGTCCACACCGGCGTACATGTCCTTATGTTCGGCGCTGGCTACGAATGTGTGTTTGCGCCCGCCGGTAACCACGATTTCGACCAGGAAGTGCGACGATTCCTTGTCCAGCACGACCTCAATCGAGTGGATTCCGTCGTAATATCTTTCGAGTTTGGGTATCTTGGTTTCGATGTACTCTCTCAGCGGTCCGGTGGTTTTCAAATGCCGCGCCTCGATAGTCAAATTCACTTTGTCGCTCCTTCGTTTCCTTGTTGTTGGTCGTTCTCCTGTTGCGCAAGTTCACCCGTCGCGGCCTGCTCCAGTTGATCTTTGGTTGGTTTTTCCCGCCCGGGGAGGATTACCCCCCCGCTGACGGTGAACCTGAAGGCCTCGTCAATACTCATAGACAGTTCTATCACTTCATCACGCCTCACTGTAATTGTATACCCCGTAATCGGCGTAGGGCTGGATGGAATAAAAATAGTGATAAGGTCCGCACCGGTGGCGTTTATTATTCCGCTAAGCGCCGGACCAGTCGCCAGTCCCACCGACCATATGCCCTTTCGCGGGTATTCCACCGCGACAACGCTCGAAAATTGCGTCTTCTTTTTCTTGTCGGACAGCATAAAATCCGTCACCTGCTTGACGTAGGGATAAATCTGCTTGACCACCGGCATCCTCAGGAGCATCCGGTCTATTCCGCGCCATAATCCCCTGCCAAGGTAGGAGCCCACGAACTTGCCTAATATGTAAATTCCCACAATGGCCAGCACAAATCCCACCCACCACAGGTACTGACTCCAGAACTCCGACAGACTCCGGGACCATTCCTTGAACGCATCCTGGCCGACCGTTACGCCGGGGTGCCTTGTCAGCCAAACCTGACCGATAATCCACCGAATGCCTTTGTTTACGTGCCTACCTATATATCTCTGCACGAAGTTATAGACGTAGATGATGATCATCAACGTCAGCACGGTCGGAAGCACGGCGGACAGACCGCCGAGAAAGAACCGCCTGAAATCTTCCGTGAATTTTTTGGCCACTTTCGCTTCTCCCGATCATGCTAATTGCAGGATTGCACGTATGAAGTCTATCGACCCGTATAAGCCCAGTCAAGATTGCCACACTTGACGAATAGCGATTATTGCCCTTGACAATAACATCGCTGCGGCGCCGGTTAGAAATAATCCCGCTCCGGCGACGTGGAAAATTCTCGCCGTGCCCGGTTTTGATGCGTGTGCCGCTGCGGCAACCACCAGCACCCCGCCGAAGGTCGCCCCGAAGGACGCCGCGCCGAATTTGTCCAAAAATATTTTGCCGCCTCCGGAGTAATTATCTGCAGCCTTTCCGACCGTAATCTGTACAAATGCGAGCATGCCGGCCAGTATCAACATCTGCAACTCGAACCCACCCGCCTGTACGTGCCACACATCCTGCCTCCAGACGGTGGCCAGCAGCAACGCCACGGGAAGCGACAGCACCGATAGGAATATCCGACCCGGCGATGCCAGAAATACGCCCCCTGCCAGTATCGCCGCCGCAGGCACGCGCAAATCTCCGATCGGCATGGTGGGAACCGGGACGGCCGAATACTTCGTAATCCATATCGCACCGGCCAGACCGCACAGCAGCCCGGAAACCACAAATCCGCCCCCCAGACGCATTTCGTCGCCGAATTCTTTGCCCCTGCGATGCATTATGCACCCTGCGTACAACAACAGGCCGATCACTACTGCGCCGTAAACCCAGCTTACCAGCACCGTGTCCGCCAGTCCGGCGTATCCCTGTAGCCCTACGCCTTCCAGCCACGGATTTATCACCTCCTGATTAATCGCGATTTCCCTCAACTCGGTAAAATAGCGACATGCAACCGCTCCCGCCACCGCCACGGCGCCGGTGACGATAATGCTCGGCACCCGCGCCAGCCGAACCAATACAAAATTCATCACCCCGATCAATAAGCCCACCGCCGCAGCGGCGAGGAAACCGGCATTTACGCCCCCGCCCGACGACATGTAATAACCTGCCGCCAAACCTCCCATGCCCGCCGTCATCCACACGCTCAAGTCTATCGCGCCGCAGCGAAGAGCAAGCAGAAATCCGAGCGACAAAAGCAGGTAAAACGAGAACATCTGCCCCACCACGTCTACGCCGTCGGCGTCGCTGGCCCCCAGAAGCACCACCGAAAGCCCCGCTAACATCACGACATGCAGCACGTCTCGACGCCAGGGACGAGAAGGACGAGGCGGACGAATTCTATCCTCAAGCCAGGGCAATTTTATCCCACGTCACGATAACACCGCCGATCGTCTATTCCTCCGCGGGCGCCGCAGTGGCGATGGCGTCAAAATTCTCCACCGGAGATACGTCACCGCTTTTAACCTGCTCAGTTAGCATCCGCACCTCGGGGAGACGCCACGCCAGCCAGTACTTCGCCACCGCCTTTTTTTCCTCCCTGTCAGTCGCATGCTCGCAGAAAAGCGCCGCTACTATAAGATAAACGCCAATATCAACCAGGCGTCGCGCGTGAAGGTCACGGAAAGATTTAGCCGGCTGCGATTTGACGAACTCCGTCGCCTCGTCCATCAGCGATATTCCCTCCCTCACCCGCTCGACAAGCGGTGCGATATCTTCGGGCCAATCCTTCTGCAGCATTTCCTCCAGCAACGTTTTGCACGTCCCGGAAATGACGCCCGCAACCGCCGCCATCACCTGCAACTGGGAGGTCCCCTCGTAAATCGTTGTTATCCTCGCGTCGCGAAGATGCCGCTCCAGAGGATAATCCTTCATGTACCCGCTTCCGCCAAGAACGGCGATTGCATCGTTTGTCACACGCATAGACATCTCGGATGCGTAATACTTGCTCATCGGCGTGAGCATCTTATTGTACCGGCCGTACTTGCGCGATTCCTTCTTCAACGCTTTCTTTTCGTCCTTGTCCTCGACGTTCCCGAATTCCAGCTTCTTCAGCGCGCCGTATTCCAGGTCCACCGAAAAACTTCCCAGGTACGTGAGCGCCCGAGCGGCCTGGATCTCCGTGCTCATCCTGGCCAGCAGTTCCCGGACCGCCGGGAAATTCTCAATGGCGGTGTCGAACTGCCTGCGCGTTCCGGCGAACCGACGCGCCTGGCGGTACGCCGCCTCGGCGATGCCAAGTGACTGGGCGGCTATACCTATCCGCGCGCCGTTCATCAGACTCATCACGTAGGTAATCAGCCCCCGCTGGCGCTCGCCGATAAGTTTGGCCGGGGCGTTGTCAAAAAATATCTCGCACGTCGGGCTCCCATGAATGCCGAGTTTGTCCTCCAGCCGGCGGACCCTAACGCCTGGTCCCTTCTCAACCAGCAACAGACTCAGCCCCCGTCCGTCGGTTATCTCCGGCTCCGTGCGGGCCAGCACCAGCAGCACGTCGCCGCAACCGTTGGTTATAAAACGCTTCACTCCGCGGACGTACCAGTTGCCGTGCTCGTCCTGGTATGCGGCGGCGGGCTTATCGCCTGGGACTTGTTCCTGTCCGTCGGTCTGGTATGCCAACGTCTTGACCGCCTGGAGGTCGCTTCCGGCGTCCGGCTCGGTAAGAACCATAGCGCCGGTCGTCCTGCCCGAGGCCATGTCAGGAAGATACTGTTCTTTGATTTCCTCCGACGCGAAAGCGTTGACCGTCTCGGCGATGCCCTGCAGGCCGTATATGTTCATAAGCGACGCGTCCGCGCGGGATACTACCTCGATTGACATCGTGTACACCAGGTTCGGGCAGTTAATCCCGCCAAAACGGTACGGGAGGGTGAAGCCCATTAAATCTGCCTGCCCCAGCCGCTTTATCGCCTCTTTGATGCCGTCCGGGCGCTCAACTGTCCCGTCCTGCCTGAGAACGTTTCCCGTCCTGTCGGTGTCCTCGGCCGTGGGCGCTATCACCTCGGCCGAAAGCTCGCCCAGCGACTCCAGTATCCGCCGGTAATTGTCGCGCGCCTCGTCGGCATCCTGCGGCGCGAAGTCGAACTCCTCGGCGAAGCGGAAGTCTTCCTCCATGAGCCCGGCGACGCGATTCAGGTCCATGTGGTCGAACAAAAACAGTATGTCGTCATTATCGGTGAAGAAATTAGCCATTATTTAGCCCCTTGCGACTTGCTGTAGGCAGGCGAATCTTTCGCCCCCGCAGCATGAGCGGCCCGTTCGACCGAGGCACCGCCTCGAATGGCCTTTATAATCTTCGGTATCACCTCGTTCAGGTCGCCCACGATTCCGTAGTGCGCCACGGAGAATATCGGAGCGTCGCGGTCGGTGTTTATGGCCACGATCCTTCCGGATTCGGCCATGCCCGCTCGGTGCTGAACCGCGCCGGATATCCCGCAGGCGATATACAATGCCGGGCGGACCGTCGTGCCGGTCTGACCCACCTGGTAATCGTGCTCTATCAGGCCAAGGTCGACCGCAGCGCGGGAGCCGGCAGGGGCGCCGCCAAGGCAATTGGCCAAGTCCCATATGAGCTTGAAGCTCTCCTTGTTTCCCACACCGGCGCCGCCGGCGACGATTATACGAGAGGCCTTGAGGTTCACACGCCTGGGCGTGCGATGCCTTTCGACTATTTCCAGAGGCGGAACCATGCCGTCAAGGTCCACCCGGCACTTGACGACCCGCCCCGATTCGCACCGCGACTCGTCCGGCGCGGGCATTGGCATAACGCCCTCGCGAACGGTGGCCATCTGAGGCCAGCGATCGTAATTCACGATAGTGGCGATGATGTTGCCCCCGAACGCCGGGCGTATCTGGTACATCAGGTTCTTGTGGACCTCGTCGCTTCCGGGCGGCTTGTGATCGCCTATCTGGAGGTCCGTGCAGTCCGCCGTCAGCCCGCACCACATCGCCGAGGCCACCGTCGGGGCCAGGTCCCTGCCCAGCGGCGTGGCGCCGTAAAGGACGATTTGCGGGCGGTGCTCCTCTATCAGGTCGCAAAGCACTTTGCCGTACGGCGCCGCCTGGTAGACCGCCAACTTGTCGTGCTCGGCCAGATACACCTTGTCGGCCCCGTGGGCAATAAGTTTATTGCTCAGGTTCGCCACGTCTCTTCCCAGCAGAACCGCTGCCAGCGGCACTGAGAGCTTCTCGCAAAGCTCCCTGCCCTTGCCCAGCAGCTCCAGCGGAACGTCGGACAACTTTCCGTCCTCCTGCTCGGCAAAAATCCATACCTCGCCGTTTCGATTTACTTCTATCATTTCGTTGACTCGTTGATTAGTTGATCGGTTGATCAGTTATTGCTTATGCGCATTCTTCGTGCTCTGCGGGAATCTCGTACGCAAATATCTTATATAACCATTGAGTAATTTATTCACACTATTTGCCTGCTGCCGCGGCCTTTGGCGATTTTATTAGTCATCGACAAATCCGCGCGTCTCATTTGCCGGATGAGTACGTGCTTTTCCATGGATGGTAATTGCCTGATAAGTTTCCAGACACGTCGCCGAAGAATCCTTGCCTGTTTGTAAGTTTCGAGGTCCTCGAATTCTCCCGGCACGGCACGTTTCCTTCATAAATTTCGCGTTTCTCTTTACCAATTAACTGATTCGCTAATCAGCCCACGATGTGTTCATCCAGCAGTTCGTGGACCAGTTCGCTGATGCCTTCTTCGGTGGGCGGGATTTCGTGATATTCCCCCCCTGCCAGTACGACCGATTGTATCTTATGCACCTTGGTGGGGCTTCCCGAGCGCCCGCACCATGCAAGGTCGGCCTGGATGTCTTCCATGCTCCACTGGTCGATTAAAAGCGACTTTTGCCTCAGTTGCTCGCATCGCTTCCTGGCCTCGGCCTCTATGTGATTACCGTCGGCCTGGGGCATTTGCTCCTTGAGTTGGGAGGTTACCTCGGCGGGCGACCTGGCCTCTTTATACTTCATAATCCTTCTTGCCGCCGGGGGACGCGGAGTGTTGGCAGTCTCGGTTACGGTGATTACCGCAGGCAGCGACGTCGAAACGACCTCCCATCCGTTGCCAACGTTTCTGCGGACCTTTATTTTACGCCCTTCCAGACGGAGTATCTCCTCGGCGTAGGTGATTACGGGAAAACCGAGTTTTTGCGCCATTTGCGGGCCGACCTGCGCCGTGTCGCCGTCGATTGCCTGACGGCCGCAAAATACTATGTCGGGCGAGAGATTCCTGATCGCGCATGACAGGATGTAACTGGTCGCCAGGGTGTCCGAGGCGGCCGCCCTGCGGTCGGTCAGGATAATCGCCCTGTCGGCGCCTCTGTAGAGCGACTGGCGCAGAATTTCGCACGCCGAAGGCGGACCCATCGTAATGACCGAAATGTTTCCGCCGTGCTCGTCGCGCAGGGTCAGCGCTTCCTCCAGCGAGTGGAGGTCCTCGGGATTGAAAATCATAGGCAGCGCTGCCCGGTTAACCGTCCCGTCTTCGGTCATGGCGTCGCCGGTGACGCGCTTGGTGTCGGGAACGTACTTGATACAAACTACGTAGTTATATCCCACGATAAGGGCTCCTGTTACACTTATCCGGCTGTGCGCCGGGGCGGATATTACAACGGCCCGCCGTCGAGCGGACCGCAATCAGCACGATGCATATTATGCAGCGCACGGGCGCAAGTCAAGGGGTTTAGCACCCCCGGCGGCGCTACGCCCGCGCCCTGCGTTCTGTCTCGACGCCGCTCGGCGTGTCGGACTGATACGTCCCTGCCGTCGGCGTGACGTGCTTGTGCACGTCCTGGAAACGGACGGATATTCGCTTCGAGACGCCCGCTTGGAGCATGGTCACTCCGTAAAGAACCCCGGCAGTGCCTATGGTGCGCTTGGCGTGCGATATCACTATAAACTGAGTGCTCTGCGCGAACTCCTTCAGCAGGCGCACGAACCTGGTGTTGTTGGCCTCGTCAAGGGCGGCGTCAACCTCGTCCAGAACACAGAACGGGCTTGGACGCGCCTTGAAAATGCTGAACAGCAGCGCAAGGGCCGTCATGGACTTCTCCCCGCCGGACAGCAGCGTCAGCGAACGCAGTTCCTTGCCAGGCGGGCGGGCGACTATCTCGATGTGGCTCTCCAGCACGTCTTCGGGATCGGTCAGGAATATGTCGGCCCGGCCGCCGCCAAAAAGTTTGCGGAACAGTTGCTGGAAGTTTTCGCGGACCTTGTCGAACGTTTCGGTGAACAGTCGCCTGCTTTCCTCGTTCAGTCGGCGGATGAGTTGGAGTATGCCGTTCTGCGAGTTCCTGACGTCCTCCAGTTGGGAGGCGAGGAATTCGCGGCGTTTTTGCAACTGCTCCTGTTCGGATATCGCATCGAGATTGACGTTGCCAAGACGGCTGACTTTTCCGCGAAGCTCCGCGATTTCGGCCTCTACCGCCGACCAGTCGCGTTCCTCGTCGTGACTGTAATTCTTGTACAGCTCGCCGAGGTCCATGTCCATTTCCTCGATCGCCCGCGAGACAAGGTCCTCCAGGTGGGCCTGGATTTGGCTGTTCTCGACGCGCAGCGTGTTTATTTCTTCGTTGATGCCCTGGACCGATTGCCGATGCCGCTCGAGTTCGCCGGCGATCTGCTCGAGGCGCCCGCGGATTTCCTGCCGCTGCTGCTGCATCTTCGAGAGGTCTTCACCCAGCGTCTGTCGCTGGTGAGCGAGGTCGTCGGCCTCGTTTCGCGCCTGTGTGGCGGCGACGCGCGATTCCTCAAGGCGCTGGCGGTCCTGCCGTATCTGAGTGCGCGAGGCCTCAAGGTCGTGCTCCATGCGACGGCGTTCGGCAGTGAGTTGCTCGATGGCGCTTTCGGCAGAGGCGCGTTTTTCTTCGGCCGACGCCAGGGCGACCTTGCATTCGGTAAGGCGCGACGACAACTCGTCCCTACGCTGCTGGGCTGCGGCGATTTGCTTGTTGAGACGTTCGGTGTTGGTTTTGTGCTCGGCGTTTATCTGCTCAAGTTCCCGTGCCTTGGCCCTGGCGTTATGCTCTCGGTGAACCTGGTGCTCTATTTCACGCCCCAGCGCTTCGATGTCGTTACCCACCAGCGGCTGCTCTTTTTGAAGTTGCTCTATCCGCCGGTTCAGTTCGTCGAGTTTGTTGCGGTAATCAAGTCGTTCGGTATTTGCTTCATAAACGGCGGTTCTTAGACTGTGAATGAGTTTTTCGCAGTGCCTGCGCCGCCGGGAGACCTCCCCGCGGGTGGTCTCCATCTCGGAGAGTTCTTTCTTTAACTGCCCTGATCGCGATTTGAGTTCGGCAAGTTCGCTTCGCCTGGCCACCACGCCCGCCTCGGACGCGGCGCCTGGCGACCCGGCCCGGACGCTTCCGTCGGCGCGGAGAACCTCGCCGCTTTGCGTGACGAACCGGTATCCTGCTCCAAGAGCCCGCCTCGCCGTCATGGCGTCATCGAGGTTGCGCACCAGCAGCGTCTTGCCAAGAAGCGCCCAGGCCGCACGCGACATGCCCGATTCTGTGCGCACAACGTCTATCATGCGGCATATTACCTGCGGGTACGAGGCGGCGTCGAGGTCGTCGCAGAACGCAGGGAGCATGTCGAGACACAAAAACTTCACCGGTCCGCTGCTTGTTATTATCCGCTGGAGTTCGCCCCCGTCCCGGAGCATGTTATTCAACTTCTCGGCGCTTGGTACCACCAGGTATTCCTCTGCGCTGCCAAGTGCCGCCTGGACCTGAAGGGCGTGTTTCGTGTCGGTTTGTATAAAATCGCCGATCATGCCCAGCACGTCGTCCAGACGTCCCTCGGACCTGGCGCGGAGCACCGCCCGGGTCCCGGTGCCAAGACCCTCAAGGCGCGAGAGCATTTCGCTTATGGTCTCGATCCTGCTGTTAATCGCGCTGCTTTGCTCGCGCAGTTGCGCCTGGCGTCTGTTCAACTCGTCCTCGGCTCGGATGGCCTGCTGTGCATCGTTCCTGCTTGCCTGGACTTTCTCGTCGCTGGCGGCGGCGACCTCGCTTATCTCCTGCAGTTTTTCCTGGATTTCGGCCTTTTGACGAAGAAGGTCGCCAAGGTCCCTGCTGATTTCGTCGGCACGGCGACTGAGGCGGTCTTTCTGACCGCTGAGGTTCTCGCGCTTTATCGCCGAGGCGTTTATCTCGTTATGCAGATGGGCAGTGCGGCGAAGAAGGTCTATCGTGCCGGTCTTTTCGTCTTCCAGTTCGTTCTGGAGCGATTCGATCGCCTTTAGCACCTGTTGGTATTCGTCGTTGACGGCCTGGTGAGACTGCGCCATCCGCTTTTTATCATTGTCGAGTTTTTCCAGCAGCTGCCGGCGATTTTCAATCTCCTGGTTGCCGGATTCGATCTGCGCCTGAAACTCGGCGCAGCGTTTATCTGCGGTGGTTATCTGCTGCCGGAGCTCCTCGGCGCGGGCATCGAGCATTTCGGCGCGCTGGCGCCTGGTGCTGATGTCCGAAGCGATGCCGCTGAGGCGCCTGTGCAAATCCTCGCACTGCTGACCAAGTTCCCGGCTGCGGGACTCGGTGCTTCGCTGTTCCTGGCGAAGCGACTCTAAGCTGTGGTTTTCTTCGGCCAGTCGCGTCCGGCCGGTCTCCAGCGCTCTGTCCAGTTCCTCGCGCCTGACGATAAACTTGTGATACTGACAGAGAAAATGCAGCGATTTCAGTTCGTTCAGTCGCGACATGTACGTACGATAACTCCTGGCTCGTCCGGCCTGGTGCTTAATCGAGCGCAGGCGCTTGTCCACTTCGCCGATTATGTCATTAAGGCGCAGCAGGTTCTGCTCGACGCGCTCCAGCTTGCGCAGGGCCTCTTTCTTTCTGGCCTTGTACATGCTTATCCCGGCTGCCTCGTCGAATATCACCCGCCGTTCGTCCCTTGAGGCCTGGAGAAACGCCCCGATGCGCCCCTGTTCGATGACGCTGTAGGCGTCGGCGCCGGTGCCCATAAGCATCTCGCGGATGTCCTTCAGGCGGCATGGGGTTTTGTTCACCAGGTACTCGCTGACGCCGCTGCGGAACAGTCGGCGCGTCACCGACACCTGCCCGTTTGCGGGTATGTCGCCCGATCTTCCTGCGGGCTTGAGACGACCGCTGGTGTTGTCGAAGACCAGCGTCACCTGGGCCGAACCGCACGCCTTTCTTGCCGAGGAGCCGTTGAATATAACGTCCGCCATCTGGGAGCCGCGAAGAGACTTTGCCGATTGCTCGCCCAGAACCCACTTGACCGCGTCAACGAGGTTGCTCTTGCCGCATCCGTTGGGACCGACCACGCAGTTTATGCCGTCGTCGAACTCGAACGCCGTCTTTTCGGCAAAACTCTTGAATCCCGAAAGGATCAGTTTTTTCAGTTTCATCTGGCGTTTCCCGAAATACCGGTTTAATCACTCCTCGGGCATGTCCTGCGGTTCGGAGCCCATCAGCGCCGACTGGTAACGCTCGCGCAGCGCCGGCGGCGGCTGGAGCACGAACTTTGCCGATATGTCGCCCGCGCGGCACATGCGATACAGCACGCCCACCACCTGGCTGTATGTCAGACCCAAACCTTTGATGTTCCCGTCTATGTTCGGTTCGGGAACATCGCCCATCACCATAATCAGCGAGTGAACGTTGAAATCCACCCGGAAATCTTCGGACAACCCGCCGCTTCGCGGTATCTTTCTGAATATCAGGAGCTTGCTGTCCGACTCCGCGGCGTTTATGGTGACCAGGTCGTCGTGCGAGTTGAAGAACAACGGCTTCTTTATCGGCATCGTGTTTCCGAAAAGCACAATCTTCGGTTCGCGGCTCTGCGTGGCGTAAATCACATAATCACGCCGGCTGCGAACTGTGTGAAGTTTAAACTGCCCCCCTCCCACCTCGTACTCGACTATCGCCGCTGTTTCCCCGCGATCCAGAAGCGCCTCATAAGCGGCCAGACGGACCATATCGTTTTCGCTGTCGAGCAGTCTGCGCAGAAGTCCCGAGGCGCGCAGATACCTCCTGCGACGCCCGAGCAGCTCTATGGCCTGTATCTGGTAGGGAGATTCGAGCATCCCGGCGAAGTCCATTATAACCTCGCCGGCAGCGTCGTCTCCAAGGCGGAAGCCCGTTCGGGACGAGTAAAAAGACACTCCCGGATCGCGGTGGGTGTATAGGTTCGATATTTTCGGAAGTACCTGTCTTCCTATCGACTCCCACACCAGCGACAGGTCCGCGCGGTCACCGTCGGGTTTTTTTACGGCCTGGGCTATCCGCCGCGCCTTTGCCTCCCACGAGCCAGGCGAGTTGCTCAGCGGAAGGTGCGTCACCAGGTTCATGAAATGTCTGTAATCCCGCTTGTATTTACGCGGAATGTCCAGTTGGATCAGCGAGGGATTTATGGCGTTCGCCACGCGCTGGTCGGAGCCAAAACGCTCGTTTATCCTTCTTTGTACGAGACTGCACCGCGCGTAATCCGGGCTGCGCAGCATGAGTCTCAGTTCGCGGGGCTGCCTGGTCTTCGCGCCGCCGATGACCCTTCCGGCGCGCAGTTTAGCCGCCTCTTCAGACTTGGATGCGTCTATGAACGGGTTGACGAAAACCGCGCCAGATGCCATCGCCCAGACCTTCGAGCCCTTTTTGGGGCTCATCTGGAACGAGCCCGCCAGTCTCAGCTCCGTGGGCATTAGTCTTCCACCGTCGAGACTCCTGGTCTGGGTTTGCGGAAGCGCCTCTACGAAAACGTCGAACGTTCCGCCCTTGGGCAGCCCGGGCGGAATTATCCCGCGGACCTCAACCACCGCGGTGTCCGGGTCGCGTATCACCCGTTGGGGAGTGACGTGCCCAGTGCCCGCGGTGGGAGAGCCCAGGTCCTGCTTGGCGAGGTATTGAACCAGGTATTTTTCCAGACTCGGCGGCACCTCCGAAGAACCGTTCTTGCCAAGCCCGATCACCAGGCCGAATCCGCGAACCGGAAGGTAGCCCCCGTCTATCAGCGTGGCGTATTCGCTCACCGTGCCGGCGACGTCTTCAGGAAGTTCACTATCCGGATTGGTGTGGGTTGACTTACCGTCATTTCTTCCGCTCAGTTCACGTAGTCTTTCGCATCCGCAAAAGACCAGACAAATCATGACAGGCAGTGTCAGTAAATACTTCGGCATGGTAATCCTCTGTTGCATTCTGGGATAGTTATCGGACCCACGCGTGCGAGGGCTTGAGGGTTTTGCGCCTTTGGGATCGCAGATTCGCAATTGCATGCGGGGTCGTCCCGCCGCTTATTTCTGCTGCGTGGTCGCGGGCGGGTCAGTCGAATATAGGCCTGTCGTCTCCGGTGTCCGGCGTTCGCTCACGTCGCGGGGGCGAAGACGGCGACGGCGGCGGCGTAGTGGCCAGGCCGG
>CAYZPY010000022.1:0-24219 GCA_964480425.1 uncultured Planctomycetaceae bacterium | reverse complement strand
TAGCAGAAGTCACCCGCGCCGTGGGCGAAAAAATGTCTGACGCCGTACTGGGCATCCACTGCCACAACGACGGCGGTCTGGCCACGGCGAATTCGCTTGCCGCGGTCACCGCCGGCGCCACGCACGTACAGGGCACGATAAACGGTCTGGGCGAGCGTTGCGGCAACGCTGACCTGACGGCGATTATCCCCAACCTGACGATCAAGTACGGCTACAGATGTCTCAGGCCTGGAACGCTCAGTCGCCTGACGGAAGTCAGCCGGTTCGTCTACGAGGTGGCCAACATGAACCTGCGGGAGAATCAGCCGTTCGTCGGCTCGGCCGCCTTCGCGCACAAGGGCGGCATGCACGTCCACGCCGTGCGCAAAGACGCCGAGACGTACGAGCACTTCGACCCGAAACTCGTGGGCAACACGCGGCGGATACTGGTGAGCGAACTGTCGGGACTGAGCAACATCGCCGCGTGCGTCCCGGAAAAATTCAACATATCGCAGGACCGCGACCTTCAGCGCAAGGTGCTCCAGGAACTGATGGAACTGGAGAACAAGGGCTACCAGTTCGAGGCGGCCGAGGCCAGTTTCGAAATGCTCGTTCGCAGAATACTCGGCCGGGGGTGGCATCGCCCGCTGTGGCAACTGGACCATTACCGCTGCGTTATCCTGCGGCGCGACGACGAGCAGGCCAACACCGAGGCCATCGTCAAGCTCTCGGTCGACGGGCGCATCGAGCACAAGGTGGCAGAGGGCGACGGACCGGTCGATTCGCTGCACAATGCGCTGTGTTCGGCCCTGCGGGGGCGTTATCCTTCCGTGGACGACCTTCACCTTGTGGATTACCGAGTTCGGGTGGTGAATACGGCGGCAGAGACCGCCGCCAGGGTCCGCGTGGTAATCGAGTGGCGAGACGCCACCAGCGAGGCGCTGTTCGGCTCGGTGGGCGTCAGCGAGAACATAATAGACGCATCCTGGCTGGCGCTGGTGGACGCTATAGAGTATAAGTTGCTCAATGACGAGACAGACGACGAAAAACCCCCCGCCGCCGGGCAATCCCAACGGGAGCCATGACCGAAGAATTGTCAAAAGTTTATAATCCCCTCGAAGTGGAGCGGGAAATTTACGCCCGGTGGATCGAGGCAGGCGCGTTCGACGCCGAGGGGCAATCCAGCAGGCCCAAGTACAGTATTGTCATCCCGCCGCCGAACGTAACGGCCGTGCTGCATCTGGGGCACGCGCTGAACAATACGCTACAGGATATTCTTATACGTCAGAAGCGCATGTGCGGATGCAACACCCTGTGGATGCCCGGCACGGACCACGCCGGCATCGCCACCCAGACGGTGGTCGAGAAGCGAATCCTGGCAGAAGAGGGCAGGCGCAGGACGGACTTCGGCCGGGATGAGTTCGTTGGCAGGATTCAACAGTGGAAGGACCAGTACGAGCGGCGGATTATAGACCAGCTCAAGAAAATGGGCTGCTCGTGCGACTGGCGGCGAACGCGGTTCACGATGGACGACGTGTGCGCCCGTGCGGTGCGGGAGGCGTTTTTCCGCCTGTTTGCCAGGGGGCTGATTTACCGCGGAAAACGCCTGGTGAACTGGGACCCGGCCACGCAGACGGTCCTTGCCGACGACGAGGTCGAACACGAAGAGGTCCACGGGCATTTCTGGTACATGCGATACCCGCTGACCGAGCCGGTGGAGATGAATAGTGACGCGGGCATCTTGCCCGCAAGTAACGAGGGCGTCTCGCCCTCGGAAAATGAAGAAATAAAAAAACGTGAGGGTCGTTACCTTCAACACTGGACAAAAGAGGGAGCGTCATACGCCGTTGCATTTCGTCTTGCAGATTCGGTGCCCCATGATGTGGCTGAAGCATGGCGACGAGAGCGTAAGGAGATAATTGACCGGTCCGAACGCCAGGGAAGAAAACTGACTTATATTGAGAGGAAGGAACTTCAAAAACTTTATTCGGCACGAATAGAAAAATATCTGAATGCCGGTCATGGAGAATGTGTTCTCAAAGACGAAAGAGCAGCCGAGGTCGTACAGTCGGCTTTAAAATATTTTGATGGCCAACGATACGACCTTATCGCATGGGCCGTCATGCCAAACCATGTGCACGCAGTGATATGTCCATTCGCGGGATATAAATTATCCGAGATAATACACTCCTGGAAATCATACACCTCCAATGAGATTAACCGCATTCTTGGACGTAAGGGCAAGTTGTGGATGGATGAGTACTACGACCACCTGATTCGTGATGAGGAAGATTTCAATGGTCAGGTAAATTACATTTTGACAAATCCATTAAATGCGGGTTTTAAGGACTGGCCTTGGGTGGGATTGAAGCGCGGCAAGGATGGCAGCGATACACGAGGGCAGGATACCCTCGACACAACCCATGTCACGATAACTCACGTTACGGTGGCCTCGACGCGCCCGGAGACCATGCTTGGCGACACTGCCGTGGCGATTAACCCGGCGGACCCGCGGGCGAAATACCTGGTGGGCAAAAAGGTCCGCCTGCCCATCGTGGGGAGGGTAATTCCCATCATCGCCGACGAGCACGTGGTCCTTGCGGACCCGGACAGCGAGGACGAGCGGGCTCGGTTCTCGACGGGCTTTTTGAAGGTCACTCCCGCACACGACCCGGACGACTACCAAATAGGCCTGCGCCACGAATTGCCGATGATTAACGTTCTGGCCCCGGACGGGACCGTTTCCGACCGTCACGGCTGGGACGACGCCGACGCGCCCGAGGCGCAGAACCTCATCGGCATGGACCGCTTCGAGGCGCGCCAGGCCGTCGTGGAGTTCTTCCGCACCGAAGGCCTGCTTGCCGACGTCCGCCAGTACACGCACCAGGTCGGGCACAGTTACCGCAGCCACGTGCCAATCGAGCCGTACCTGTCCGACCAGTGGTACATTGCGGTGAAACGCCCGATTGCGGATTGCGGAATGCGGATTGCGGAATGGGAAAAGCAGCACCGGGAATTAATCGAAGTTAAAGATGGGATTTCATACTTAAAAGACACCGACGTTCCGGTGAATTCGCTGGCCGGTCTGGCGCTTGCGCCGCTTCTGGACGGTAGTTTGAAGTTCGTGCCCGAACGATACGCCCGCACCTACCGCGACTGGCTGGTGAATCTCCGCGACTGGCCCATAAGCCGCCAACTCTGGTGGGGACACCGGATACCGATATGGTCCGCCGAGGGAAAAAGAACGCTTGATTATCCCCCAGAAGTGTTATCCAGCCGGACAGAAAAAACCGAAGAAGGCGACGTAACCTATGCGTGTGTGGCAGGAGGGAATGAAGACATCGAGCGCGATCTCAACGAGGAAGGTTTCCGGCACGATCCTGATGTTCTGGATACATGGTTCTCCTCGGCGCTGTGGCCCATAAGCACGATGGGCTGGCCGCAAGAAACGCCGGAGCTTCAGACGTTTTACCCCACCGACCTGCTGTGCACAGCCAGGGAGATAATCACGCTGTGGGTCAGCAGGATGGTGATGTTCGGGCGGTTCTTCCGCGGGGACATACCGTTTTCGGACGTGTTCATCCACGCGATGATACAGGACGGCCAGGGACGCAAGATGTCAAAGTCGCTTGGCAACGGCATAGACCCTCTGGACATCATCAACTCACACGGCGCCGACGCCATGCGCTTTACGCTGGCGTCCATGACCACCCAGACGCAGGACGTTCGCATGCCCGTCGAGCGGATGACGCTTCCCGACGGAAGGGAGGTCAACACGTCGCCCAAGTTCGACATCGGGCGGAACTTCTGCAACAAACTGTGGAACGCATCGCGGTTCGTGCTGATGAATCTCGAGGGCACGCCGGCGTGGAGCGGAATAGATCCGACCAAACACCCCTCCGACGCGTGGATACTGAGCCGGTGCAACACGGCAATTCAAAACGCCACCACCGCACTGGAGCAGTACCAGTTCAATGAATTGGCCGACGGCCTGTACCACTTCATGTGGGACGATTACTGCGACTGGTACGTGGAGATAGCCAAGTCGCGGATAAACGCCGGCGACGCCGCCCCCCGCGCGATACTGGCGCGCGTGCTGGACGTCCTGCTGCGATTGCTGCACCCGATAACGCCTTTTGTCACCGAGGCGATCTGGCAGCGCCTCAACGAGGTCGCGCCCGCCAGGGGCGCGGGTGACGAACCCGCCGCACCGCTGCTGGTCCGTGCGTCCTGGCCCGGGGTCGAGGCCGCCGAAATCGACGAATCTGTGGAGGAAAAATTTGCCGTGTTGCAGGAACTCGTTCGCAGCGTCCGCAACGTCCGCCGCCGGCACGACGTGCCGGCGGGGAAAAAGGTAGACCTGCTTATCGGCGAGGACGGCGCCGGCAGGGGCGTTCGAGATTTTTTCCAAGCCGCTGCGGACGTCGTAGAATCCCAGGCGGAGGTGGGCAAAATAGGGTTCGTTACGGATGAGGATATTCACAAACTCGGTGCCGATGCCGCGACAATCAATTTCTCGGGCATCACCGCCGGCGTCGTCGGCGCGGTCGACGTCGAGGCGGAAATCGCCCGCCTGGACAATCAGCGGGAGAAACTGAGCAAGGTCAGGGCTGCTTCGGAAGGCAAACTCGCCAACGATCAGTTCGTCTCCAGGGCCCCGCCGGAAGTTGTCCGCCGCGAGCGGGAACGCCTGGAGGGCATTAAGGCGGATTTGCAAGGCGTGGAAAATTCGCTCAATAAGATTCGGGACGCAACCGGCCATGGCGGCGTATAATTGGCGCGACTAACAGGGCCGGTTTGCGTATAATATTTATGAATGGGTCAGCCCCTTTCACTTGATTAACCCAATTTAAGACAATAGAATACTTCGGCGGAAAATTGTAATTTGATCTGGTTAGAACTGGTTAATCGATTCGCAATTCATTTATATTTATTCACATTTCATGCAGACGAATTGCCGAATAAGAACATAAAGCGGAGTCTGTGGGTATAAAGTACCAGACCGGACCTGTGCAGGCGGCGGGTGGTTAATATAATTATATAAAGACTGAGATATGCCATCCATTCAGGTAATACAGGGTCCCGACAAAGGTCGGACATTTCAGATTATTGACGGCGAGAACGTAATAGGCCGGCAGGCGGAAGAAGTGCCCCTGGGCGACGGTACGGTTTCCCGTTATCACGCGCGTCTGGCCAGGCGCAACGGCGCTTGGATGCTGGAGGATCTCGGTTCCGCCAACGGGACGTATCTCAACGGCGAGCGCCTGGAAAAGGCCGGTGAAGTCACCCGCGGCGACCAGATAAAATGCGGCGCTACCCTTCTTGTTTTCGGGCAGGACGACGAGGTGCCCGCGAGCGTCGACGTGGACGAAAACGGGCAGCTGGTTGACGCGGCCATAGTGGCCACCGTACCCAGCAACGAGGATTCGGTGATAATACCCACGCCCCAGGCCGGCGCCGACGCCATCGACGCGCTGAGGATACTCTACGACCTTATCGCCGAGATAAGCTCCGTATTCGACACCGAACTGCTGCTGAGCAGGACGATGGACAAGGTCTACGAAGTGCTCAAGCCCGATAGGGGATACATCATGCTGATGGACGAGCAGGGCGAGTTGACCTTAAAGACCTCCCGCGTGCGCCAGGAGCCCAACAACGGTGCGGATCTTCCGATATCCCGCACGATAATAAACGAGGTCATCCGCAAGCAGGTGGGCGTGCTTTCGTCCAACGCGATGTCCGACAGACGTTTCGCGTCCGGCAAGAGCGTGCAGAACCTTGGGATACGCTCGACCATCTGCGTGCCCATAAAGGGCAGACAGCGCATCCGCGGCATTATTCACGTTGACCGCAGCGTTTCCGACCAGACCTTCTCCACCGAGCAGCTTCGTTTGCTTACCGCCATCGGATACCAGGCGGGTCTGGGTCTGGAAAACGTGGAACTGTACGACTCGGCGGTGCAGTCGGAGCGTCTGGCCGCCGTGGGCGAAACCGTGGCGGTGCTCTCGCACCATATCAAGAATATTATTCAGAGTCTCATGGGTGGGATAGAGATGGTCGAAAAGGCCATGGACAGCGACGATGTGCAAAAGATCAAGACCGCCTGGCCCATCGTTCAGCGCAACGTCGGCAAGATAAACAACCTCATCCTGAACATGCTTGCGTTTTCCAAGGAGCGGGAACCCGCCATGGAGACCGTCAACGTCAATCACATACTCCAGGAGTGCATTGACATGTCTTCTGCCCGGGCCGACGAAAGATCGGTTGTGCTCATGGCCGACCTGGACGACATACCCGCAATAACCGCCGATGCCAGTGGGCTGAGCCAGGTCTTTTTGAACCTGATTAACAACGCTCTGGACGCCGTTGAGGACGATAACGGGGTGGTGACCGTCAAGAGTCACTACGGTTCGATGAACCGCAGGGTAATCGTCAGGATTCTGGACAACGGCACGGGCATCGTGCCGCAAGAACTGAATGACATATTCGAGCCGTTCTGGTCCGCCAAGGGACAAAAGGGGACGGGTCTTGGACTTGCGGTGGCCAAAAAGGTCGTCAACGAGCACGGGGGTGAAATAGAAATCCAGTCCGAGCCGAATGAGGGTTCAACCTTCACCGTGATACTTCCCACGGTTCCCGGCCGGGCCGGAGAAACCGTCGGACCCGCCGGTCCCGTCGCGCCGAAGGGGCGCCGGGGCAGATAGGCGACGTGGGGCGGCGGAACCCGTCTTGTCAGACGCACGCTCTTATGCGCTTCTCAGCACGTCAGTCAGTATATCGAGCCCTTTGTCGATGTCGTCGTCGGTTGCGGTAAGGGCCGGGGCCAGGCGGAGTATGCTCTGTTGGGTGCAGTTGATAAGAAGCCCCTTTTCCATGCAGGCGTTCGGGATGTCCTTACCGGGCCCGTCGAGTTGTATGCCGATCATGTAGCCCAGCCCCCTCACCTGGCGTACGCGTCCGATGCCTTCGTCGCGAATTCTGCGGACGATTTCAACTCCCTTCTGGGCCGCCCGGGTGGTCAGGTCCTCTTCGGCGATGAGTTTCATGGTGGCCACGCCGGCCGCCGCGCAAAGCGGATTGCCGCCCAGCGTGCATCCGTGTTTGCCGGGCCCCAGCACGTCGGACCAGGCGGGTGCGGCGACGCAGGCCGCCACGGGCGCGCCGCCGCCGGTGGCCTTGCCTATTGTCATGACGTCCGGGGCGATTCCGTAATGCTGATAGGCGAACCATTTTCCGGTCCGCGCCGGGGCGGTCCACACTTCGTCGCAGACCATCAGGATTTCGCTTTCGTCGCACAGGGCGCGGAGGTCTTTCATGAATCCCTCCGGGGGGAGGTTCACGCCGCCTTCGCCCTGAACGGGCTCTACGAAGACGCCGGCGGTTTGGGAATCGACTGCCTGGGCAAGGGCGTTAATGTCCCCGTAGGGGACCTTGACGTTGCCCGGGAGCATCGGCTCGAAGCCCTGCTGGTACTTTTGTGGCGTCAGCGACAGTGAGCCCATGGTTCGCCCGTGGAAGCAGTTGTCGAAGCTGATTATCTTGTATCGGTCCTTGCCGGCGGCCAGACGGGCGAGCTTCAGTGCGGTTTCGTTCGCTTCGGTCCCGCTGTGACAGAAAAAGACTTTGCCCCCGAATGCGTTTTTCGTAATCGCCTCGGCCAGTTCCACCTGTGGGGCGTTGGTGAAAAGGTTGCCGCAGGAAAGCAGCTCCTCGGCCTGGTCCTTTATGGCGGATACTACCTTTGGATGGCAGTGCCCGGTAACGCCGCAGGCGCCGAACCCGGTGAAAAAGTCCAGGTATTCCTTCCCGTCTGCGTCCCATATCCGGGAACCTTCCCCGCGGACCATTGCCACGGGAAGCCGCCCGTAATTCGGTATAAGGTTCTTGTTCGTCGCTTCTACGATTTCCTTTTGCGTGGTCATGTCAATTCTCCGAAAACGGAGATGGGTTTTATGATTTTCATACGGATTAGTCAAGCGGGCAATAGTCCGACAAATTAAATTTGAGTTATAAGTGTCCACCGGCGAGGCGAAAGTTATATAATTTTGTGCGGAAAACACCCACGAATAAAACGCTACAGGAGATTTATAGCCATGAAATTTCGCAGACTGCTTGTTATTGCCTGCGTTGTGCTGATATTAGTCTTGCCGTCGCCCGCGGATCGGCGGCAGGGCGAATCGCCGCGGCAGGACGAGGCGCCCCGGCAGGACGAGGCGCCCCGGCAGGACGAGGCGGCGCGCCGGCACAGGCACGCCGATGCGTTTATCGGGCTGTTGAGTCACAAGGACGACGAAGTTCGCGCCGCATCGTGCTGGGCGCTTGGTCGGTGTGGGGGCACAGAGGCCCTCGATGCACTTATCGAAATGCTTCAGGACGACGCGGTATCGGTTCGATACGAATCCGCCGTGGCGCTAGGCGAGATAGGTGACGAACAGGCCGCAGACGCGCTGGAAGAAGCCACCGAAGACTCCAGTCCGAATGTCCGACGCGCCGCCGAAAAAGCCCTGGAGAAAGTATCGAAAAAAGATGGCGGCTTCATCGGCGCTTTCAAAAAGGCGGGCAAAGCCGTCGGTAAAGGCGTCAAGGTCACCGGGCAGGCGGTGGGCAAGGCCGGAAAGGCCGTGGGGGATGCGGTCACCCCGGATGAAGAGAAGGATGACGACTGACTCGTTGGGCCAAGGCGAAGGGCGAGACCGGCGCTTCACTAATTCTTGACGAATGGGGCGCGTTTGCTTAGATTTTCTAAACCGGACGATTTACTCGGACAGGTTTATGTTGCACAGCAACAGGACTGTATTACACGCCCGCTTGCCGCATGTGGGCGGGCAGGCCCTTTAGGGCTTCAGAGCGAGAAACACCCCGACAGGCGCATCGCCGCCCGGCGCGATTATGGCGCTCCACGGGACGGGCGGGCCTGTCGTACAAGCCCACAGGGCTCCAAAGCGAGCCCAGCAGGAATGGCATATGGCGGAAGATACACAGCAAAACAAGCCGCAAACCGATCAGGAAACAGAAGACTCAACGCAAGCCGCCCAGGACGAGCCGCAGCTCGACGTGGCCATCGAAGATGCGGGCACCCTTCGCAAGAAGGTTACCGTAACGATTCCGCGTGCGCGCATAGACGCCAAGATGGACGAGATGTTCGGGGAGCTTTCGTCGTCGGCTCAGGTGCCCGGATTCCGCATAGGGCACGCCCCGCGTAAGCTGATTGAAAAACGGTTCGGCAAGGAAGTGTCCGGCGACGTCAAGAATTCGCTGGTGGGCGAGTCGCTGGGGCAGGCGATCGACAAGGCCGACCTGAAAACCCTCGGCGAGCCGGAAATCAAACTCGATGAAATCGAACTTCCCGACGAGGGCGACATGGAATACTCCTTCGACGTGGAGGTTCAGCCGGAATTCGAGTTGCCCGCGCTGGAGGGCATAGAGGTCGAAAAGCCCAAAGTGGAGATAACCGAGCAGCGCATAGACGAGGGCATCGACAGCGTCCGCGAGAATTTCACCCGGTTCGAGCAGACCGACGGGCCGGTGAGCCAGGGGGACGTGCTGAAGGTGGACGTGCAGCTGACCGGGCAGGACGTCAGCGCCGCGCACCGCAGGGACGTTACCCTACGCGCCGCGCCGGGACAGGTCGAGGGCATCCCGCTGGTCGAGCTGCCCGAGCAGTTGTCCGGTAAAAAGGTCGGCGACGTCGTTGAAATTACCGCAACGGCCCCGCAATCCCACCCGAACGAGGACTGGCGCGGCAAGGAGCTGAAGATCGAACTGACGATAAAGGAAATTCAGCGTCGCGTGCTGCCTGAAGTAAACGACGAATTCGCCTCCTCCTGCGGGTTCGACTCCGTGGACGACATGCGCCGCCAGGTGCGGAGGCGTATGGAGGCCAACGTACAGAACGAAACGCAGCGCCGCATGCGACAGCAGGTATGCCAGTATCTGCTGGACAACACCGATTTCGAACTTCCCCAAGGCGTGGTGGACCGGCATACCCAGCGAGTGCTCCAGCGTCGGTACGTGGACCTGCTCTACCAGGGCGTGCCGCGAGAGAGAATAGATGAGAACTTAACCCAGTTGCGCGCCACCGCCGGGCAGGAGGCCCAGCGCGACCTGAAACTGACGTTCATCCTTCAGAAAGTCGCCCAGGCACAGGGCGTCGAAGTGGACGACGGCGAGGTGAATTCGCGCGTCGCGCAGATGGCCTCGCAGTACAACCGCCGACCTCAGCGCCTGCGGGAGGAACTCGAACGGGACGGGACGATCGATTCGGTGCGGAGCACGCTAAGGGAGGAAAAAGCCCTGGACAAACTTCTGGAACAGGCCCGGGTCAAAGAAGTCAGCCAGGAAGAACAGGCCGACAAAACAAAGCCCGACCAGGAGAAAAAGAAATCAGCATCCGCCGGTGGCAAAAAGAAGACCAGGCGTAAAAAATCAAAGACTTCCGGCGGGAGGAAATCTTCCGGCAAGAAGTCGGCCAAAAAGAAAACCTCCGGTCGCAAGAGCAAATCCGCCGGTAAAAAGAGCAAGTAAGGATTGGATTATACAGGCGAAGGAGTAAACGTAAATGCATCAAATGCCTGAAATTAGAGCGGCGTACAGGGAGTACGCGGGCCGGCGCGAAATGACGCTCGAAGAGCGACTGGCCGAGGAACGCATTGTGTTCTTGTGGGGGCAGATTGTGCCTAACATCGCCGGGGGGCTGATAATGCGCCTACTGGAACTACAGGCAAAAAGTTCCGACAGGGACATACACCTTTACATAAATTCACCCGGCGGCGACGTTGACGACACCCTTGCGGTGTACGATACACTTCAGTTTTTGTCCTGTGACGTGGCCACCTATTGCGTAGGGCAGGCGGCCAGTGGCGCGGCGGTGATACTCGCCGCCGGAACCAAGGGAAAACGCTTCGCGCTTCCCCACAGCAAGATAATGATACACCAGCCTTGGGGAGGGGTAAGCGGGCAGGCGTCCGATATCCAGATACAGGCCGAGGAGGTCCTCAAGGCCAAACGAACGCTGAACGAACTGTTGGCTAAGCACACCAACCGTAACATCGAGCAGATTGAGCGGGAAACGGAGCGCGACCGCTACATGACGCCCACCGAGGCCAAGGAATACGGCATCGTGGACGAAATCGTGGAAACCGTTCCGGAGAAATAACGATTAGATAACGCCCAGACATGCCCCGCACGGGCAACGAGGAACGTCATCCAGATGCATAAGAATCAGCGCATGGTGCCCATCGTAATAGAGCAGTCGGGACGCGGCGAGCGAAGTTACGACATATACAGTCGCCTGCTGAAGGACAGGATAATTTTTGTGGGCGGACAGATAGACGACGACATGGCCAACCTGGTAATCGCCCAACTGCTGTTTTTGAGCAACGAGAATCCCACCTCGGACATCAGCATGTACATTAACTCGCCCGGTGGAAGCATATCGGCGGGGCTGGCGATATACGACACCATTCAGTTCATACGCTCCGGCGTCGCGACGTACTGCGTGGGGATGGCGGCCTCGATGGGGGCGGTCCTGCTCGCCGCCGGAGCAAAGACAAAACGCTTCGTCCTGCCCAACAGCAGGGTGCTGATCCACCAGCCGCTCATCCGCGGCGTGCTGACCGGACCGGCCACCGAACTGGACATCGAGGCGCGGGAGATAATCCGCCTCCGCAAACGACTCTACACTATCCTTTCGAACCACACCGGTCAGAGCGTCGAGCAGATAGAGCGCGACTGCGACAGGAACAAGTGGCTCAACGCTGAAGAGGCGGTGGATTACGGCTGCGTCGACCAGATACTCAAAACCATGCCCCAGGTCGACGGCAATACCGGAAAGGAATAACGAAATGATGCGGGTGAATATAACGGCCTCGGCGCTGCTGGCGGTGAGCGTGTTTTTTTCCGCCGGATGTACCGTCACGCAGCAGCAGTACGATGAACTGAGGTCGAAATTAGACGACCTCGAGAAGCGCAACAAAGAACTCGTCGAGGAAAACCAGCGGCGCGAGGCCGAAATCGCCGACCAGCGCAGGCAGATTGAGACCCTCGAAAAACTCGGCGACGACCGCCTGGATAAAATTTTCCACGTCAGGCGGATCGAACTGGGCAGATACACCGGCGGGGTGGACCTGGACTCAAAGCCCGGACACGAGGGGATAAAGGTTTACCTGAAGCCGATCGACCAGGACGGAAGCGTAATCAAGGCCGCAGGGAAAGTCAGCATCCGCCTATTCGACCTCGCCGCCGAGGCGGAGGAGAACATGATAGGAAAGTACCAGTGGAGCGTGGAAGAGGTCGGCAGGCAGTGGTCCAGCGGATTTGCCACGTACCATTTCAGTTTCGTGTGCCCGTGGAAAAAAGTCCCCGCACACGACGAGATAACCGTCCGTGTTGAATTTATGGATTACCTCACCGGCAGGAGTTTCACGGCGCAGAAGGTGTGCGAGGTGAAACTTCCGCCAACGACCCAGCCGGCCGACGATGGGGAGTGAGTGTGGCGTGGTGGTTAAGCAATGCCCTCGGCGGGCGGGGGAAGTCATTCCGTCAGTGCGGATTTTAAGCAGGAGGCCAGAGACCACGACATCACGCCTATGGCGATGGTCCACATCAGAAGCACCGGCTCTCCGCGCAGAAGCTCCGCCAGGCAGAAGGCGGCATATTCGCCCCCGACAACTATGATGAACACCGGAAGCAGCATACTCCACATCGCCAGCCCGCTGACCTCGTCGAGTTTCTTTACGACCTTCATCGCCACCGGCACGCCCAGCACCGACGAGACCAGCAGCGTCAGGATGAGCATCGTCCAGCTGACGCCTATTGCTACCTTGTCGAGCGGCCAGGCGAAGTAGTAAATCGCGGTGATGACCGCCGTGGCTATCAGCATGCGCCCGACAGCTACCGTCATTCCGCGCAAAAAGCCCCTTGCAGGCGTCCACTTGTCGGGTTCCATGTCGTTCAACTTGGTTTGATTTTATTCTGAAAGAGTTTTGTCCGCCGGTCGTGCGGGCTCTTTAGGAGACCTGCTGTTTTCGCCGACATACTCGGACACGTCCGTAATGTCGTATTGTGACATTTGTTCGATGCGCCGGCGGGCTTTACTGACGTATTGCCGCGAAACATCTATGCCGATGTATTTTCTTTTGAGCATGTCAGCCGCCACGCACGTAGTGCCCGAACCGCTGAAAGGGTCGAGCACCAAGTCGCCGGGATTGCTGGAGACGGTTATTATCCTGGCAAGCAGTTTCACGGGCATCTGGCAGGGGTGCCATCCGACCCGCTCGTTAAAGGTTCCGCACAGGCGCGAAAATCGCCACACGTCGTCCGGAAGTTTGCCCTTGGGATTTGCCCGCCTGTCGTTGTACGTGGTCTGCCTGGCTGAGGGCACGCGAACGTCGTCGCCGTTGAACGTGAATTTCCGGCCGTGCCTGGTCCAGTAGAAAATGTGCGCGTGCGAGCGGGCGAATTTGCGCCGGGTGCTCTGTCCGAAGGTGTAATGCCAGATAATCCAGTTGCGCAAGTACAGGCCGAGTTCGCGTCCGATGATGCGCACCTCGGCGGCGTATTCGTCCCCGATTGCCACCCACATGCTGCCGTCGTCCTTGAGCACGTTTAGGCAGGCCTCCATCCACCGGCGCGTCCATTTGTAATAGTCGTCGTATTTTTTGCGGTCCTTGTAGACGTCGTACTTGTAGCCGATGTTGAAGGGCGGGTCGGCGAAGACGAGGTCAACCGGCGGGACCTCGCCGCTGGTAAGTATCTTGATGCAGTCTTCAGCTATAATGCGATTCGGTTTAATCATGCCAGCTTTTTGGCCGAATCATTTTTCTTTGGCGAGTCATTCCCGCCCGCTTTTTTCGGGCGGGGTGTTGGTGCTCTTATCAGTGGCGTCGTCGCCCGGTTTGGTCGCCGGTGCCGAGGCGGGACTCAGCAGCGAGAAGCCCTCGGCCAACTTGTCCATGATGCCGGCGGCGGCCTGGTGGTCTTTTCCGCGGCAGACGAGCATGAGTAAGTAGTTGTTTCCGGGCTGTTGGTGCGTGGCGGTGCACGCGGTTTGATTTATGATGATCCACGACTGGGGTTTTGTCTGCTTGTCGGCATTTGCGTCGTCTTGCGGCCCGGAGGTGGGCGCGGTTTGAGTGCCGGGGGGTGTTAGTTTCATGACTATCTGGTAGGCGTCCATATCGCCCAGAGCGGCGCGGCTCCTGGAGATGATGTGGTCCGGCGTGTCGTCGGAGGGCGCAATCTGCAACTTTCGCACGCACAGTTCGGCATAGGATTTGGCAGTGGTTCCGGCGGGCGCCTTGTTTTTAAGAATTTCCAGGCTCAGGCCAGGCTGACCGCCCAAAAGATAATCCGTCTGGGCGAGCGTGATTCCTATTTTGGAATTCTGAACGTACCATCCCAGAGGCAGCTTGACGGCGAATCCGCGAACGTGGTCTTCGATCTTTACGGGATTTTCGGGCACGTTTACAGGCGTGTGGATGGCGGAGCGCATGGGCGTCAGTTTTACGCTTTTGAGAAGCTTGTCCAGCGCGGGCAGGAGCTTGTCCTGTTTTTTCGGCGAAGCTTCGCTGGTGAGCATGTAGCACACCGCCCCGGCCTTGGGAGATATCCGGCGGATAAAATACACCCTGGCGGCGGTGGTTTTCACGCCGCGGTAAGTGTAAGTCATGGACCGTGCGGTTCCATTGTGAGACGCCACGGTGATGGGCACCTTTCGGAGCACCTTGAGTTTTCTGACGGCCAGGTTTTTGCGGAGGTTATTTTCTGTCATGTCGGCGAAACGATTGGCCGACATCTCGGCGTCCACCGGAAGAACCGACAGCGAAAGCGCCTGTGTGACTTCCTCGTTCTTCCTGATTTCGGCCTTCATCACGTCGTACGGCTCTTCGACTTTGACCAGCAAGAATTCGTCGGGAATCTCAACTTCAATTCCCGCGTGGGGGAATTCCAGGCGTTTGGGCTTTTTTTCGTCGTCCCTGGCCCAAACGTCGCCAGCGGCGAGCACCGTCAACAGCGCACAAAACAGGGCGAAAATCACGATACCGTGGGAATTTGCGTTTTTTTGCCTGTGCATATTCAATGTATACCGGTTCATGTAGACGGATTATAACAGAAACTGCCGCACGCCGCATTTATTCACTTTTATCTCAGAAACAGGAACGCGTAATAGCAGGCGAAGACGCCCAGCAGGGGGATGCCCTGCCAACGCTTGAATTTGCCTGACCTGCCCAGCGCGAATGCCCTGAACAGCGCCAGGGCGGTCAGCATTATCGGAAGGTGCAGGTAGAGGAAAGGTTCGGCCACGGTCAGTCTTTCGGCCACCGATGCGCTTCCGATAACGAACAGCACGTTCAGTATATCCGCCCCGAGGATGTTTCCCACCAGCAGTTCGGAGTGTCCCTTTATGATGGACGCCAGGGCGGTGGCCAGTTCCGGAAGCGACGTTCCGAACGCCACCAGCGACACCGCCAGAACGTCTTCGGGAACTTCGTATCGCAGGCAGATTTCCACGACCGTGTCCACCAGCACGTCGGAACTGAACACCACCAGTGCAAGCCCGATCAGCAGCATTATCGAGCTGATAACGAGGAATCCCGGCGAGTCCTGCTTCGGGTGCGAATCGAAAACCTCCCCCGCGCCTGTCGGCTTGTGTCGGGAGGCCCACCTCGAGGATATCCACAGGTACCATCCAAGGGCCACAAGCAGAACGACGCCCACGTAACGCGGCAGTATTATCGGATCACCGGGCCCGCGGAAAATCGCCGCCGTGTAAATCGTGCCCGCCGCCGCCGCTCCGGCGCCTATCTGAATCCATCCCTGGCGCTTCAGGATGAACCTGTCCTTGGGCAGGCGGACCAGCAGGCAGCACAGCCCGAATATCAGCGCCGTGTCGCAGATGATGGACCCCACGCCGTTGCCCAGCGCCAGTTCCGACCTGCCGCGCATGGCGGCGGTGGCCGATACGACCGCCTCGGGTGCGGTGGTGCCCATCGAGACAATGGTGGCCCCGATGATGATCTTCGAGATGCCCAGCTTGGTCGCCAATCGAACCGCGCCGGTGATGGTCCTGTCGGCGCCGATTACCAAAAAGGCGATGGCCACCGCCGCTATCAGCCACAACAGCCAGTCCTGCGGTATGCCCTGGATATATTCTGACGGTATCAGCTTTGCTAACATGCCGCAGAGGGTAAATGCCCGGCGGCGTTATTACAAGCGCTTAGCGCACCGAATCGGGATAATCATCTGCAAACGGCGCGGCGGCGCTCCTGCGCCGCCGCGTATTTATTTATAACTGAACATCCGCGCGGTGGCGTGGGAACGCCACTGCGCTTGTGTGTAATTATCATACGATTAACGGTTAAAATCCCTTGCCCCGGATGCGGGGTGCGGTGTTATAATATGTTCGCAATCGCGGGCGTAGCTCAGTGGTAGAGCGTCACGTTGCCAACGTGAATGTCGTCGGTTCAAATCCGATCGCCCGCTTTCGGTATAGGCCTGCGGATAACTATCTGCGGGCCTTTGGTTTGCGCTATATCTCCTAACCCGCCAAACGCTTAGGCGGGTAGATTTGCTCGCCGCGGCCGCACAAGGTTTTATTACCGGGCGTTGCCACACGTTGCCGGACAGTGCCTATGCGCGCTGCATATTGACGATTCTGCTGCAACCGTGCTGCGTTAAAAACAGGAAAACGATTGATGGCTCATTATGTTGATAATATCGTTCCATCCTGTGAACGTCTTGGTGGATACGCAAATGAATCAGGGTTATCTACAGGACATTTTTGGCCCATTATTCCTTATTCCCGCGTATAGGTGGGCTTTTTTTGGACGAAGTCAGCAGACTGTATGTATCTGTCACCGACATACAATTCAGAAAACGCAGTATGATCTTCAGCGCCTGCCAGGGATGCCCGGTGATCTTCCGTACGATCAGGCGTCTTGCAAGTTTTGACCTCAATGCGAACAGCACCTCGGAATCGAGAGCATCGGGATAAATCTCGTGCGCCGGAAATATCTTGTCCCAGTCTTTCCCGTCGTTTATCAACCCCTTGTCCACGGCGTCACTCCACAGGCGCGTGCCTCTGAAGGCGGTCAACGAATTGAAGGCGAAGCTGTTTATAGGCAGCCGCTTGGCCAGATTGAAGGTTGCTTTCACTTCCTCGGCCGTCTCCCCGGGCGACCCCACGATGAAGAAGCCGTGCCGGATACCTATCCCCGCCCGCTTTGCTCTGATCACCGCCTTCTCCACATCCACAAGTCTCGTCCCTTTGTTCAATCTGTCCAGGACACGCTGCGAGCCGCTCTCTATCCCGAACATCATGAGGTCGCATCCCACTGACGCCATCGTCCCGAAAGACTCGCAAACTTTGTACTCCGGCCTTGCCTGACAGGCCCACCGGAAGGAGTGCCCTCGCTCCCGCATGCCGTTACATATCTTCGCGGCCCGGTCGGGTTTCAGCAGGAAATTGTCGTCCACAAAGCTGAAGGCGCCATAGCCCTGTTTACTGACCTCGTCCAGCTCCTTCAGCACGTTTTCGGCGGTGCGCTGGATGTATCGGCGACCACTGAAGGTCGGGCAATTGCAATACACGCACTCGAACGGGCATCCTCGCGAGGAGAGCAATGCCGTGTACGGACGGTCCCAGATCACCGCCGGAACGTCCAGAGGCAGTGCCGCTACGTAGTTGATATCCAGACCCTGGCGGTCGGGAAAGGGCACGCCGTCAAGATCGACAATGCGCTTTCGACTCGGGGTTTCCACAACTTCGCCGTTGTCGGACCTGAAGGTTATGCCCGTGATGTCATCGAGATTCTCCGGTCTATTGGCAAGGTCCAGAATGATGCCTTCGCCCTCTCCCCTGGCTACAACATCGACGCTTTGCTCCGTCTCCATGATCTTCCGCGCGTTGATGGTGGCGAAAACGCCTCCCATGACCACCATCGTTGAAGGCAGCGCTGATTTCACCTTCCCAGCCAGAGCCCGCGCGTTTGGATAGCACATGTTGCTCAGGAAGCTGATGCCGATCATGTCGGGACGTTGCTCTTTGACAGACTCCAGGAAGCGACCGCTGGTGTATTGCGGATGACACTGGTCCGTCATGGCTACCTGATGCCCGGCCCGCTTTAGAACCGCCGAGAGGTACATGATCCCCAGCGGTGGTGCCGCCAGTACGTAATGCTTCCCGCCGCCCGGGTAGGGGTTCTTCTTTCGTCGACGCATAAATTTGGCCGAGGGCTGCGAGTAGAATCGTTCGTCTCGTATAAAGATTAGCGATACTTTCATGATTTCCTTGTCGGCTTGCCCCCCCAGGCAGGAAGGAACCGTTCCTGCTGTGCTATACTGCCCCGGCTAACTTCCGGCAAAAACGTTATTGCGATTATTCCCCGTCGCGCCCGCGCCTGTTGCGGTTGGAACCATCTTACATCCGCACATGTCCACCTTCTTGCTTGATGGTTTTCACGATCTTTTATCACAGGCCGCCTCTTGTTTCCTGTGAAGAGCAGAGATGAATTTGTTTTGATTTCTCGCTCTTCATTGGTGAGTTAAGTAGTTGATTGGTTAATGGGTTGATCGATAAACAATAAGGATTAACTTGTTAACCTTTGCGCCGTCGGTGCAGTTTGCGGATTATCGGGTCTTGGGTCGGGCCTTGTTGACCACGAGTTTTCGCCCGCCTGATTCCGAGCCGTTAAGGGCTTCTATGGCGGCAAGGGCCTTTTCGTCGTCTCCCATCTCGACGAAACCGAATCCCCGGGAACGCCCGCTGTTGCGGTCGGTGATAATCTTGGCGCTGGTGACGTTACCGTGGGCTGCGAATAACTGCTGCAACTCTTCCTCGGATATACTAAAGGGGATATTACCGACATAAATGTTCATGATATTTTCAACTCCGGCTCCACACCCATAGTGTCAATACGGATGGGGCATTTAAAATTACTCTCACCTGCTCTGTGCGGCCAGGCAGACCGACGCACCACGCGCCGGACGCCAGGTTATCTATCCTCCACCCTCGGTCAAGTCAAATGAAATGTATGTTAAATTCGTTAATTCGTTGACTCCTGCCTGCCTCTGGCGCACAGGAATCTACTAATCTACTAATCAACTATTCTCTCTTTTTGACCTCGACAACGAGATTCTCGAACTGCTCGGTTTCGCTGCGGACCTGTTTGACGAACGAGTTATCCTCGATGGTTCCAATGACGGCCTGCATCTCCGCCTCGTCGGCGAAGGTTGTCTGCCGGAACGGATTTTCGAAATCCTTCTTGCGTGTCAGGTAAGTCTGTTCCCTGATGTACTTTTGGATCTCGATGGCCTCGTGCAGCGCGGCGTTCCATACATCGGCTGTCAGGGTGTCCAGGCCTATCAAATCCACCAGCGTCGCAAAGGCGTGGCGGCGTTTAGCCAGTGTGTATTTTTCGTGTAACTCGTCGCAACGACGGTGGATGTCGTCCCATGAGTCCAGTTTCCCGTCCTTTATGTCGGTCTTTAACTGCTCCACGTCGCCGGCGGGTATCAACTGCCCGCCAAGGTTCACCCAGTCGGTCATTCTGTCCTGCCCGCCAAGCCGCTCGCAAATGGCCTGGAAGTTCGCGTCGGAATTTTCCTCCATGTACGCCAGCAGGTTCTTGACGGCGTAATAGTGGAGCATCTGCCGGTAGGCGTGATAACCCTGGTGCGCCTTGAGGACGACGGTCTTTCGAGACGAATGCTCGACGTTCTCGCCCAGGATCTCCAGGGCGTCCACCTTTTCGGCGGGACCTTCCATCAGTTCGCCGCCTAGTGCGTCCAGTTCGCCGGATTCTTTGTCGTCGGGATTCTGTCCCTTGGCCCGCAGGTGCGCCTTTGCCGTCCACCGCCGCAGCAGGCCCATGGCGGAGAATATCTCCTCGACCGTGTCGGGCGCCAGCGAGTCGAACTCGATGTTCTGCACCTTCAGTTGCCGTTTGTCGCGGGAGTTGAACTTCCACGTATTGCGCGCCAGGGCGTACATGTTGTACATCCACCAGTAGGCGGGCATCAGTTGCAGGCAGTCGCCGGTCACGTCGTTGTTAATCAGGCAGAACGGCAGGGGAACGTTGAGTTCGGACGGGTAGTCGCCCTTGGCCAGCAGGGCGAACGAGGCGAACTTGCAGAAATGCTTCACCGAGACGCACAGACCGGGCCAGAATCCCCGACCGGCCTCGATCTCCCCGTCCGGCGCCCGGCTGTTATGGTTCGAACCGAGCGTGGCGCAGGCGGCGATGTTGCTTTGCCCCTTGACAAGCGCGGCGATGAGGAACGAGTTGTTGTGATGCTGCTCGTGGGCGGGGAAAATCAGGTCGTTCAACACCTCGCAGCAGGAGATGGTCGAATTGTCGCCCAGGTACGAGTGGATCAGCCGCGCGCCGTACTTGAGATTGCTCCGCTCGCCCATTACGAAGCGGACGCCCTTGCATCCGTAGAACACGTGGCAACCGTGGGCGATTATTCCGTTGACAAGTTCCACGCCCTCGCCGATCTGCGAGGGCTCCTCGGCGCTGGAGTTTATGGTCAGGTTCTTGAGCTTGTTGGCGCCTTTAATGTAAGCGCACTGGCCTATCTTCACGTCCTTGATGATGCGGCTGTTTTTGATTACGCACCTGTCGCCCACGGTTCCGTAGAATCCCCGGCGCGGGTCGAACTGCTTCTGGGTGATCTGCCCCAGGCGGTCCATCAGTGCGGTGTCCTGGCGATACTTCGCCCACAGGTACGCGTCGCCGCAGGTCATCCCGTCGAAGGGCATAATGCCGCGACCCCCGGCCTCGTTTATGACCTCCATCCAAACCCGCACGTCCTCGTCCTCGCCTTCCTTGACGATGCCGTTGCCGAACTTGGCGTAATTGGTGGTGTGCATCTCGTCGATGTTCAGCAGCACGACGTTGTTGCCGATGATGTAGTGGGCAAGGTAGCGCACGTTGTGTATGCCCACGTCGTCGCCTATGTCGCAGGAGATAATACGGCTGTTGGTTATGCCCACGGGCACGTCAAGGTCGTGGTGCCGAAAAAACTTGTCCTCCAGTCGGCCGATGCGGACCAGTCCGTAAAATTCGCAGTTCTTTATCGAGTGGGGGGTGAACTGCTCGGTGACCAGGATGCTGTCCCACTTTCTGGCGGTGTTCCCGTTCTTCACCAGTGCCTCGATTTCGCCCGCCTTGAGGTTCCGCCAACCGTCGGAGGGGCGGAGGGACTGTTCGTCCCGGATGTAAAATTCATCCTTGTCGGGTGGAAGGTACTGCTCGGGTATGAATCCGTACCCGACCGCCTCCGAGGGTAACATCGCCAGTTCGTCCATTTCATCTATCCTTTATCAGTTAGTTGATTAGTTCACTGGTTGACTCGTTGATTAATAAGAGTTGCTGCCTCCACAGGCAAAAGTACTCGAACTGGTCAACGAATCAACGAATTTACTAATCAACGATTCTCGAACTTGTTGTTCTGTGTCCAGAGGTAGTAGTCCTTGAGTTTCAGGCCCGCCGAGGCCTCTTCGTCGATAAAGAACATGGCGTCGGGATGCATCTGAAGTGCGCTTGCGGTGCACATGCAACTGACGGGACCTTCCGCCGCCGCGGCGACCGCATCGACCTTGCCCTTGCCATTGGCAAGGAGGACCGTTTTGCGGGCCTCCATTATCGTGCCCACGCCCATGGTTATGGCGTAGCGGGGCACGTCCTTTTCGCTGTCGAAGAAGCGGGCGTTGTCTTTTATTGTCTGTTCGGTCAGCGTGGTTATGTGGGTCCTGCTGGCAAGCGAGGTCCCCGGCTCGTTAAAGGCGATGTGCCCGTCGGAGCCGATGCCGAGCACCTGTATGTCTATCCCGCCGGCGTCGGCGATGCGCCGCTCGTACTGGCGGCAATACTCGTCGTAGTTGTCGGCCGTGCCCGAGGGGACGTGCGTGTTCTTTTTATCGACGTTGACGTGATCGAACAGGTTGGAATCCATGAAGTAGCGGTAACTTTGCCGGTGGTCCCCGTCGAGTCTGACGTACTCGTCGAGGTTGAACGTCACGATTTTCGAAAAATCGAGCCCATCCTCGTTGTGCATGCGGATAAGTTCCTTGTACACGCCTACGGGCGTGGAGCCGGTGGCCAGGCCGAGTACGGCGTCGGGCTTTGACCTGACGACCTCGGCGATAACCTTGGCGGCCGCTGCGCTCATCTGCTCGTATGACGGGTAAATTTCCATCTCCATTTTTTGTCTCCTGTAAATGTCCGACTGCGATAAATGCCCAAAATGCCTGAACGCTTTAGATGCCGAATATGCCGAGAAAAGTCGGCCGATTACATCCTGTTGCAAACGAATTGGATAATGGTATCAGGACGCGTCGGTTTGTAAAGAATGATTTTCCACCCCGCGCGAGAATCCGCCCGGCGAAGGATACTGGACTTGCCGCGGTCGTCGTGGGAAGATGGTTGATATCGTTTACTGACAGACAGGGATAGTCCATATGCGTGTTGCATTTGCAGGCCCGCCGCTTTCGGGCAAGAGTACGCTGTTTCAGGCCGTTGCCGTATCCAGCGGGTGCGACGTAGACCTGTCGCGCCCGGACAAGCCGCATCTGGCCGTGGTGAAAGTGCCCGACGAACGGCTTGACTGGCTGGCGGGGCTGGTGAATCCCAAAAACACGATACATGCCGAAGTGGAGCTGCTGGACCTGCCCGGGTTTGACCTGTCCGACCAGCACGGGCGGACGCGCGCCAAGGCGCACTGGCCGGCCTTGCGAAACAGCGACATGCTGGCGCTCGTGGTCAGGGAATTCCAGGACCCCTCCATACCACCGTACCGCAACAGGATAGATCCGCGCGGCGACCTGGAAGAACTGCTGGCGGAACTGACGTTCGCCGACCTTGAGCAGGTAACCAACCGGATAGAGCGGCTGGACGCGTCGCTCAAAAAGCCGACCTCAAAGAGGGACGAGCAGAAGCGCGAGTTGGAGCTGATGAACCGCCTGGCGCAAACGCTCCAGGAGGAAAAGCCGCTTACCGAGGCGTTATCAGGCGAATCGGAGGCGGTGCTGGTAAGGAGTTTCGCCTTCCTGACGCAAAAACCATTTATCGCCGTGCTGAACTGCTCGGAGGATGACCTGTCGAACCCGCCATGGTGCGAACCGCCGGAAGGAGTGGAGCAGGTACGCCTCTCGGCCAGGATCGAAGAGGAAATATCCGAACTGCCCGAGAATGAGCGGGGCGACTTCCTCAAGGACCTGGGCCTGGAGTCCCTGGCTTCTGAGGTGCTCATCCGGGCGTGTTACAGGCGGATGAACCTGATAAGCTTTTTCACGTATAATCCAAACGAATGCCGCGCGTGGACAGTTCCTGCCGGAACCGATGCGCTGACGGCGGCCGGAGAGATTCATTCGGACATCGCGCGCGGATTCATTCGTGCAGAGACAGTCTCCTTCGACGACCTCCGCGCCGCAGGCGACGTAAAATCCGCCCGTGCCCGCGGAAAACTCCGCCTCGAAGGAAAAAACTACGCTATTCAGGACGGAGACGTTATTTACTTCCGGTTCAACGTCTGAGGCACGATGACAAGGATGAGACGATTTATTTTCGGCGGGAAAAAGACACCCTGCCCCCGGCGCCGATGGCGCCAGCGCATCCTCCGCGGAGGGATTATCGTCGCGATGCTGCTGCTGTCGGCCTACGTCACCACGCCCCTGTGGGCGCCTGTGGGCTACGTCCGCAACTACCTGGCGGACGTTATGTCGCGGCAGATGCAAACGGAGGTCCGGATAGGAAAAGTTTCAATCGGTTGGACCGACGGCGTGGTGCTGCACGATTTGCGGATCAATTCGCCGATGGGATTTGACCCGGGGCAAATGGTCCGCGTAGAGAAAATCCGCATGCCGTTTTCGCCGCTGGAGATGATCTTCAAAAAAAGCATCGGATGGATGGAGATAGAGCGGCCTCGTATGTGGATTAACGTCAGGCCGGACGGAAGCGTCAACGTGTCGGCACTGAAAGATCTCGAGTTCGACGTCAAGCCCCGGAGAGTCAGCGTCAACGGCGCCACCGTGTGGGTCGACCTGGCTGCCCTGAATGGCGACCGGGCGAATCCCACGGGCGAGTCCGGCCCGCTGCGAGTGAATATTGAGGATGTCGAACTGCTGACCGACCCGCCGGGTGAACTGCGCCGGCTGACCCTGACTGGGCAACTGCAACAGGGCGCCTCGACCGCGCCGGTTAGTCTCAACGTACTGGCCGAGAACGGCGGCGGCAGGTT
>CAYZPY010000021.1:0-24940 GCA_964480425.1 uncultured Planctomycetaceae bacterium | reverse complement strand
CCGGGCGAGCCCGCCGCCGTGCCGCTGGAAATTCCCCACCAGGGTCAGGGCGCAGGTCTGACCGCCGCGCCGAGGGGCGCACTTGGGCACTGGATTAAGATAAACGGCAAGGTCATCGAGCACTACCAGCTTGTCGTGCCGACAACCTGGAACGGCTCGCCGAGGGATTCGGCCGGCGTTCCCGGGCCCATGGAGCAGGCGCTTCTGGGAACCAGTGTAAAAGACCGCGACAATCCCTTCGAGGTGGTCCGCATTATACGCTCGTTCGATCCCTGCCTGGCGTGTTCGGTTCACGTTCTGGACGCATCGGGAGCGGCCAGGGGAGTTTACAGAATTGTCTGATAAAATTGCCAACATCGTGGGGGTGGGCAACGTGCTGATGGGCGACGACGGCATAGGTCCGGCGGCGGTCAAGGCGCTGGCCCGGATCGGACTGCCCGCCGGCGTGGAGCTTCACGACGCGGGGCTGGCGTTTTCCGACGTGCTGGGACGCCTGGACCCCGCCGTGCCGCTGGTCGTCATCGACGCCGCCAAGACCGGCGGACACGCCGGAAGCGTATTTCAAATCTGGCTCGACGAGGCCTGGCTAAGCGGCGGGTCCATGCCAATGAGTATGTCATTGCACGAGGTCGACGTGGTCTCGGCACTGCGCATGGAGGCGATGAGCGGACGGGAATTCCGGGACGTTGTCGTATTTTCCGTGAAGCCCGAGCGCATCGAATGGGGCAAGGGTCTGTCGCCCGTCGCCATCGAGGCGATGGACGATCTTATCAGGGCAGTGTATCGACACATAAACCAGATGCAATCCAGCCCGCCTTCCGTCATCGAAAAAACCGACGACGGGCGGACGCAACTACAGCAAGCGCACAGAGGTAACGATGAATCCGACGGAACGCAAAACCAACGAAGAGATCCTCAATTCCCTCCAGGGCATTACGAAGGTATTCATCCTCGGATGCGAGGGATGCCCCATCGGCTGTGATACGGGCGGACAGCCGTGGGTGGACGACATGACCGCCCTGCTGAGCGGCGCCGGCAAGGAGGTGACCGGTTCGGCACGGATAGACATGATATGCAACAAGGCCATCGTGGGCATCAAGCTCGGAAGGTACGTCGAGCAGATAGAACCCGCCGAGGCGATCCTGGTGGGCTCCTGCGGTGTTGGCGTGCAGGCGACCGGGAACATGGTCGGGCGACTGGCGACGCCGGCGATGGACACCATCTGCATGGGCGACTACCAGGGACTATGGCCTTCGGAGGAACGCTGCGCCGAGTGCGGGGAATGCCTGCTGGCGTACACCGGCGGGTTGTGCCCCATCACACTGTGCGCAAAATCCCTGGTGAACGGAACCTGCGGGGGCACCGGCGACGACGGCACGTGCGAAGTCTCGCCCGAGCGACGCTGTGGGTGGCAGATGATATACGAACGTCTCGAGAAACTGGGGCGCCTGGACGACCTCAAACGATTCAGCGCCCCAAGGGACTTCCGTAAACGGGAAATATCGGACGCCTATCGAAAGACCATCCGATGGGCGCTGGAGATTGTAGATTAGTTGACTCGTTAATCAGTTGATTAGTAACTAATCGACTAATCACGAATCAACGAGGTAGCGAAATTAATGAGTAAACTACAGGAGAAACTGCAGGCCGGCGAATTCGTCTTCACCGGCGAGATAGGACCGCCCAAGGGGACCAACATCGCCCCCTGCATCCACGAGGCCACGGAATATCTCAAGGACACGGTAACGGCAGTTAACGTGACCGACATTCAGACGGCCGTGATGCGCCTGGGCTCGATGGCAACGTGCAAGATGCTGCTGGACGAAGGCATCGAGCCGATTTTCCAGATGGTCTGCCGCGACCGCAACCGCCTTGCGCTTCAAAGCGACCTCCTGTCGGCGGCGGCATTCGGCATAGAAAATGTACTGGCGCTGACCGGCGACCACGTGGTCATGGGCGACCACCCCGAGGCGATGCCCGTTTACGACCTGGACTCGGTGGGACTGCTGGAGGCAATGGGCAAGCTCGAGTCCGGGACCGACATGGGCCTGGACATGAAGGGCAACCCCAACAAACTCGACGGGGCGCCGAAGTTTTTCAAGGGCTGCTGCGTTACCCCCTGCGGGGCCAATCCCCACGCACAGATAATCAAACTCGAAAAAAAGGCCGAAGCCGGCGCCCAGTTCGTCCAGACCCAGGCGGTCTACGACCCGCCTACCTTCGAGCAGTTCATGGATAAGGTCACCTCGCGGGGAATCGACATGCCCATACTGGTGGGCATTGTGATGCTTAAGTCGGCCGGCATGGCAAAATACATGAACCGCTCCGTGCCCGGCGTGCAGGTGCCCGATGATATTATCAGGAAACTATCCGAGGCGCCCAAGGAAGATCGACAGAAGGTCTCGGTGGAAATTTCGGCGGACCTGATAAGACGCATGAAAAACATCTGCCGAGGCGCGCACCTGATGACGCTCGGATGGGACCACTGCGTGCCGGATATTATCAGGTTAGTTGATTAGTTGATTGGTTAATTGGCTAATCCCTGCCTACCCCGGCGCGCCGGGATAAGCAGGCAGGCGTTGTTATTACCCACCGCAAGTGTGTAGAATCCGATTGTAGACCTCCTGGGTTTTACGGACCATTTCTCTGTGGCAGAAAAGATCCTGGGCGCGTTTTCGTCCCTGTTCGCCCATTCTTTGCGCCAGTTCGGGATTGCGTATCAGTTTGACCAACGCCTCCACGAGTTCTCTGCGGGTGTGCGAGGTTATAACGAATCCGGTCTGCCCGTCCTTTACGATTTCCAGGCGTCCGGGCCTGGAGAAGCCGGCCGATATTACGGGTTTTCCGCAAGCCATCGCCTCTATCATCACGGACCCGCCCGACAGCGTCACCAGTATGTCCAGCGATGCAAGCACCCGGGGCATGTCGTGGCGGGGTCCCGTGAAAACCACCGCCCCCTGGAGCCCGCCTGCCGGGCTGGCATGTTCGCAACTTTTAATCGTCCGCCTGATGGTGCGATAATAGGACCGGTCGTGGACGTCCCCGATAATAAAGAATCTCACCGCCCCGGACGCCCCCCCGCCGCAGGCGGAAAGGACCTCCCCGGCCACCCGAACGAATTCCAGCTGTTTCTTGTGTGGCGTAATCCGCCCGACGATGCCCACCATCGTCGCCTTCCTGTCTGCCTGCCGCAGGCAGGCAGGTCGACCGGGCGCCGCACCATTCGGGCCCGCCGCCGGTGAACGGAACTCATCCAGGTCAACGCCGTCGTAGATGGTAGTTATCTTTTCGGACGGGATACCGGACGTTATCAGGTCCTCCCTGATGCGATGGGAGATGGCCACCAGAACGGATGCCTTGTTGCACCACAGCTTCCTGACCTTGTCGGGCGTTATCGGCGTGCGGACGTGCAGAACGGAAGGCACGCCCAGTCGGACGGCGGCGGCGGCGCTGTATCCGCCAAGCCAAAGGTCCGAGCAGTGAATGAGACTGACGTTGTGTTTTTTCGCCAGGGTTGCCAGACGCCTGACGTCAAGGCCCCTTAGCCACGCCCCGGGCAGCCCTCGCCACGGACGAAGACGCATTACGTGCATTTCTATGCCTTCGTCCCTCAGCCGACCGGCGAACGCGCCGGGCTCCCTGCAAACGACAACAGGCCTGAAACGACGCCTGTCCAGATCCCTGAGCACGTAATGAATCTGCCTCTGGCTGCCGCCAAGCGATACCCCGCGAGACAAATATAATATATTGCTGATATCCGACATTATCATTAATTCGTTGACTCTTTGATTCGTTAACGAGTTAACAAGTCAACTAATCAACTGTTCAACTCCCATCCGTCGGGATAAGGTCTGCGGACGAACTTCTGTGCTTCCGGCACGTTGGTGACTTTCATATTTTCGGCGTCCCAGCGAATTTTCTGTTTCGCCCTCACGGCCACGTTGCCCAGCAGGACGAACTCGGTCAGCGCCGCGCCGTACTCGAATCGGCTCAGCGGCGCCGGTCCGCCTTTGCAGGCATCCAGCCAGTCGCGGTGATGCCCGCGGGATTTGGGCAGCGTGCGCCTGGGCTCTTTGCCTCTGGTGGACCGGATATATTCCCTCATCTTTTTTTCGGGGATTATCCTCATCGCCTTGGACCACCCGCCGCCCATTATGGCGCCCTTTTGCCCGACGATGAGGATGCCGTTATCCTGCCCTCCCATCCTCCGCCCTTTTTCCAGGCACTCGGGGCGCTTCGGCTTTAAATTCCCGTCGTACCAGTGGACCGCAAGGGGCGGCTCGTCGCCCCCGGCGGCGAACCGCCACACGATGTGGTTGCCCGGCGAGATTACCTCCGAATCGACAAAACCGGTCCTGAGACATTCGACCTCGCGGGGGTGGCGCTTGTCCAGCTCCAATGCGGCGAACGCCGGGTCCACGTTGTGGACCATCATGTCGGCCACCGCACCGTTACCGAACGACCACCATCCCCGCCACATGAACGGGGCGTAACTGGGATGGTACGGGCGGAACGGGCGAGGACCAAGCCACAGTTTCCAGTCGAAGCCGTCGGGGACGGGAGGTTTTTCCCCGGGCCGGCCCCGACCGTCTATCCATATCGCGCGGGTGTTGGACCAGGCGTGGACTTCGGTGACCTTTCCGATGGCGCCGTCCCATATCCACTGGCAGGCGAGGCGGTGGTGTGACCTGCTGCGCCCCTGGTTGCCCATCTGTGTGGCCACGCCCGCCTCGCGTGCGGCTGCGGCGACGGTGCGGGCTTCGTAGATGTTGTGAGTCAGAGGCTTTTCGCAGTAGACGTGCTTTCCGGCGCCGATTGCCGCCATCGTCACGAACGCGTGCCAGTGGTCCGGCGTGGCGCACAGGACGGCGTCGATGCCCTTTTCCTTCTCGAGCATTTTGCGAAAGTCCACATAGTCGGCGCACTTGAAGGACTCGTTGTGCCTGCGGTAGTGCTTTTCGACATCCTCCTTCAGCGGAAGTCGCCCGGAGATGAAGTTGTAATAAAACTTATGGTAATCGCATCTTTCCCTCGGGTCGGCCAGGGCGACGATTTTCACGTCCTTATGTCGCATCAGCGAATGGGCGTTTTGTTTGCCCTGCCCGCCGCAGCCGATTATTGCCACGTTTACCGTGTCGCTGGGCGGGACGTGCTTTGGTCCTCCAAGTACGCGACGGGGGACTATGGTAAGCGCAGCACCGGCCGCGATTAATTTTGCAAACTGCCTTCGAGTGACACCGACGGGGCGGGTTCTTCTGTCTTTCACGATTTGTTCGTTTTTCATTATGAATAACGGTTATAGCCACACGCCCGCCCGACTTCACGGATATCAGGCGGGGAAAACAGAAGAAGCGAGAGAAATAATTTCCATTTTCCTCTGCCGCCTCCGCTGCCTCGGGGGCTTTATCTGGGCACTTCCTTCGCACAGGCCACTGTGTTTCGCAACAGCATGGCCACGGTCACCGGTCCCACGCCGCCGGGCACGGGCGTGATGGCGGCGGCCTTTTCTTTTGCGCCTTCGAAATCCACGTCGCCGACGGTCTTCTTGGACACCTTGCCCTTTTCGTTCTTGAGCGGCTGGCCGTTGTCGTCGAAGCCCTTGGGGATTCTGTTGATGGCCACGTCTATCACTATCGCCCCTTCGGCGATCATGTCGGCCTTTATAAGCGGCGAGAGGTCCGGCAACGGTGGATTCTCCCCTGCCTTTTTGCGCCGGTTGTATTGCTGCCATCGCGCCTGTGGCACGCCGGTGCCCACGATGAGCACCTCGGCGTTCCTGGTGTGTGCGGCCAGGTCCTTCGTGGCCACGTGACACACCGTAACGGTCGGCGCCGCGTCGAGACTTTGCAGCAGAATGGCGGCGATGGGCTTGCCTACTATCTCGCTGTGCCCGACGATGACGGTTTCCTTGCCCGCCAAATCCCGGCAGGTTCGCCTCAGCAGTTCCACAGCGGCCATCGGTGTGCAGGGCGCGACCGCGCCCCCGCCGTAAAACAGCCGACCCATGTTCTGGGGATGGACGCCCTCAACGTCCTTTTGGGGCAATATGGCGACCTGCACCTTTCGTGCGTTGATGTGGCGCGGAAGCGGCATCTGGAGGATTATACCGGTCACCTTCTGGTCCCGGTTCAACTGGTCGATCCGCCCCAGCAGGTCGTCCTGGGAGATGTCGGCGGGCAGTTCCAGCAGTTCGTACTCGATCCCGACCGCCTCGCAACTCTTGGCCTGCATCCTGGCGTACATCCTGCTGGCGGGGTTGTCGCCCGCCATTGCCGCAACAAGGTGGGGCGGACGACCCGCCCTGGCCAGTTCGGCCGTGTCGTTGGTCGCCTGTCGGGTGATTTCCTCGGCTACTTCCTGTCCGTCGATTATCTTGGCTGACATTGGTTACTCCCTGGTTCGTTGACTCGCCTGAGGCAAGCAAGCTCGTTAGTTAATCGATTAGTTCATTGGAAAGTAAGGTGTGCAACCAGTTTGCACATTTAATTTAACTCAATTAATCAGATAATTTATCCATCATTTTTGTCGCCGTTTTAGAATCAATGTATCCGTTCTGCAAGGCGAGGTAAACCGTCTGCATTCCAAGAACCGTATAGACAATTCTGTATTCTTCCTTGAGTTTTTTTATCGCCTCAAGGTGGCGTGTAAGGATTTCGACGTCGCCGCGTGCGACGGGTCCGGTGAGGACCTTCTGTGGGCCTTGCGAAATAACGTTGTCCACGGTCGCCCTTACTATAGGACCCAGTGCCTTTAGAAACACGTCCCTGTCCACGCCCCCCGCCTGCGCCAACGACACCGAGGCGTCCATCAGCGTTACGAGGTAATTACACGCCGTCACCGCCGCTGCATGATAGAGCCCCTTTGCCTGCGGATGGATTTGAACGTAATGCCCCCCTACCGCTTCTACGAACAGACGGACCGACTCAAGTGCGCCCTCGTCGCCCTCGCAGAAAAAGTACGCACCGGGCAGTTTTTCCACGGCCGATTCTACACTCGGGAATGTCTGAAGCGGGTGCATGGAGGCCGCTGCGCAGCCGAAGGATTCCTTCAGCGGCGCAAGGATTGAGCTTTCCAGGGCGCCGCTGCAATGGACCACGACGGCGTCTTTTTTCACCGCCGAGGCGGACGCCAGTTGCCCCGCGACGGCAGCGATGGCGTTGTCCGGGACGGCAATGACGACCAAGTCGCCCGCTCGCGCCGCTTCGACGATACTCATGGGCTCGGCGCCGGCGCCTATCGTCTTTGCGGCTTGGGCTGCGGATTCTGCGTTTCGCCCCCCCACTGCCGCAACGTTATACCCAGCGCGCCTGGCAAGTATGCCAAGGGCGGTGCCCACCTTTCCGGGTCCGATTATCGAAATATCTGGGCGCTGGGACATTAATTCGACCCAAAGCATAAGTCCCCCGGCGTTGTCTGGTCAAGCAACGTCGGGAGAGTTATAATGCCCGCTTTGTAAACAAAGACAGAAGGATGGAGCAATGAAATACGATCTGATTAGTTTCGGAGAGGCGATGATCCGGTTAACGTCCGGGGGACATCGGCGTCTGGAGCAGTGCGACAATCTGAACGTCTCTGCCGGCGGCGCGGAGTGGAACGTAGCCGTCAACGCCGCACGCCTGGGGCTAAAAAGCGCCTGGGTTTCTCGCCTGGTCGATACGTGGTCGGGCAGGTTCATCACCAACAAGGCGCGCGAGCAGGGCGTTGACGTGACCAACGTGATGTGGGAGAAGTTCGATGGCGTTGGTCGTGTGCGCAACGGTTTCTACCATCTCGAAGTTGGCGCGGGTCCGCGCCCCAGTTCGGTAACGTACGACCGCGGGCACACGGCCATAAGCCGGATGACGGCCGACATGGCCGACTTCGAGTCGCTGATGAAACAGACCCGCTGGTTGCATGTAAGCGGCATAACGCCCGCTTTGTCAGGGACGCTGGCCAAAACCGTCATCGAGATATTCAAAATCGCCGGCGATCGCGGCGTCACCACCAGTTACGATTTGAACTTTCGCGGCAAACTGTGGACCGCCGAGGAGGCGCAGAAGGTAAACGCCCAAATCGTCCCGCACGTAAAGGTGCTCATCGGCAACGAGGAGGACTTCGAGAAGTGCCTGGGCATAAAGGCGCCCGGGACCGACCAGTCCTACTCCAAACTCGACCCCGAATCGTACAAGGACGTGGTCCGCCAGGCCGTGAAGCAGTACCACAACGTCGAGATGGTCGGCACGACTCTCCGCGACGCCAAGACCGGACTGCTGAACGACTGGCGGACGCTGCTGTTCGACGGGAAGGATTTCCACCTCAGCCGGGTGTTCGAAAACCTGGAGATAGTGGACCGGGTCGGCGGCGGGGACAGTTTCGCGGCCGGTTTGATATACTCGCTGCTGAATGACAGGCCCCCCGCCGAGGCGTGCGAGTTCGCGGCCGCCTACTCGGCTCTGGCGCACACCTTCCCGGGAGATTTCAACTGGGCCACCCGCGCCGAGGCGGAGAAGGTCATGGGCGGCGGCGGCGCGAGAATCTCGCGGTAAACTTACTTCAACTTCACCCTGTTCTGTTTGGCGTTCGTGCCGTGATGGCGAACGACGGTGCAGGGGTAGATTTTCTCGTCGCGGGCGTCTATGGTGAACTTCGTCTCGACAGTGCGGTAATCGAACAGCGTGGATTCGACCTCGGATTCGTAATCCACGTCGCCGTCCCATATCCTGCGCAGTTCGAATGTTATCGGCTTTCGACGGTAATTGCGGATGGTGTCCTGCCAGCCCTGCCGCTCGTCCCAGCCGTCGACGACCTCCCGCCTGTTGTTTCCGACCACCCAGTGGAAATGAAAGTTGAACCGCTCGGTGGACATCTTGCGGGTCTCGTAAACCACCAGGTCATCCGTTCCGCAGTTTATCTCAATCTTTGCCTTGATGGGAACGTAATTGATTTTCTGCTGGGACACGAACGCCAGGCCGTCCTTGCCGTTGTCGCGGAAGATGCGGACCAGCCCGTCCGGCAGCGGGCTGTCGCCCAGTTCGTGCTCCCGGTCGTTGGTCCAGATGAAGAACCGCACAGGCCGCGGTCCGTATTGATATGACCGCATGCGATAGACGATGTCGAACTCCACGCCCTCGGCCCTGACCGCACGCATCCGCTTGCTCCAGCCGTCGGGCACGGTCTCGGTGCCCTCAATAGAGAACATGAAATACTCGCTGACGCCTTCCTTGACGATCTTCTTGGGCTCTTCTAGGCCTTCGCGCGAGGAGCTTTTCGCGGTTTCTGCCTGATCCATGGCCTTACCAAGCGCCGCCCGCCTCATCCGTCGGTACTCGACGGGCGCCCCTGTCGCCGTGGGCGGCTGAACGCCGTAGCGCCGGGCAAGTTCGGCTATCTTCTCGACGAGGTTAATCTTTCCGACGATGAGGCGGATCTCGGCGTTGTCGTATTCCTCGCCCGACCTGTTATACACGCGCACGTACCCGCGAAAGAGCATCCGCTCCTCGGCCGGGTCGGTAACGGCCACGTAGTCCATCTGCCACGTTAATCCCGACGTGAAATAGCAGACCTCCACCGGCACCTGGCCTTCGAATTCCGATTCGATGTTCCAGTAGAGGTGCTGTGGCTTCTGTCCGGGGAAGACCGTGTCGGCCACTTCTATCTGGTCGGCGTGCTCCAGCGGGCGGAAGCGAACCGACGTGGGGTCTATAAGCGTGTTCGCCCAGGAGAACTGCAACTTGTTTGCGCCTTTTTTGAGGGTTACGTGGCGCGTCTCCCTGACCAGCGTGAGGTCTTCGGAGTTGTAGATGGTCAACTGGACCGTGTCGCGCTTCGGCAGCGTCACCAGGTCCACGTTTTTCGCCGGAGCCGAGGCGACGACCAGTGCCGTTACAATCCCGATTATGCATAATTTGCGCATCATGATATATTCCTTTCGCGGGCGTTATTGCCAGAGGTTCTTCAGCGTAAAGTGGAAGCGGACGGTCTTCTTCTCGACCTTTTCGTCCTTGTCCTTGGGGCGTGGCGGCAGGTCCACGTGCAGCACCGGGCTTGTCCCGCCGAAGGGGTACTTGAAGGTGATTTCGTCGCTGGTCCTTTTGCCGCGCTCCCACTCGACGTCGCCGTGGGTGTTTCCGAAGTACTCCCCGCCGACGCGGTTGAGTTGCTCGATGATTCGCAGCGTTGCGGGCTTGTCCTTGAAATTCTCTATCTCGTACTTGATGACGATTTCCTGGTTATAGAGATTGCCCCGTACTTGATGGCGGTGGTTGGACTCGATGATTCGCTTGCAGATGATGTCCCTGGCCTCGCCGAGGTAGAGTCGCATCTTGTCGTCCAGGGGGGTGAGTTTGGCCCAGTCCTCGCCGAGGAACGCCTCCCCGCCGCGACCGTCGTCTATGAAAATGCGGACCTTGCCCGGCTGGAGGGGGAACAGGCCCATGTTGTTCTTCTCGTCGTTGACCAGTTGGTAATGCATCAGCACCTTGGAGCACAGCGGCTTCTCGTCGTTGAGTTTGCCGTGGGTGTACCAGTCGAAGGTAAACGTTTTGGCGATGGGAACCTTGTCGAACTTGTGCATGAGTATCTTGATGCGCTCCTGCCGGCCTATGGGCTTGAGGAACCTCTCGCCGAAGCCCGCCCACACGCCGGCCTGTCCGTATTCCTCGCCGGAGTAGTTCTGGAGAGTGATGTACTTGCGCAGCACAAGGTGCGTTTCGTCCTTGTTGGCCAGTGCACGGTAACTGAACAGCCGCGACAGGTTGGAAATCAGGTAACTCACCCTCACCTTCACCGCGCATGCCTCGGCGGCGTAAACCTCCCACACCAGGGCGTTCTCGTTGGGCGGGTAGGCGACGTTGATTACGCTGACCTCCTTCTGCCCGTCCACTTCCTTTATCGGGCGGAACTTGCCTTTCTCGCGGACCGCAAGCGGGCGAAAGAGGATGGAGTTCTTGTCGATGTGCGTGTTCGACCAGGAGAAGTCTATCTTGTTGTTTCCGCGCTGGGCGGTGGACTTCAGCAGCGGGACAATCCGCTCCTCCTCGACGAGCGTGTAGGAGGGATTGTCCAACTGGATTTCCACCCGCTGACGCACGGGCAGCGAGGCCAGTTTTATCCGCCCCGGCGCGGGCGCAACCACCGCCGCGCACACCAGGGTCGCCGCAAGTAACGCGCATATTGCCGATCTGTTCATCTCGCATACCTTTCGTTTTGACGGCTGTTATAAATATAAATATCCGACTCTTTGAAGCGTTTGACGCACACCGGGCGAAAAAGTTTCAACTTTTCTGATTTTTCCCCGCCGCCGCCGTCGTCGGCCGGTCCTGTCGCGTCTTCCATACTTCAATTTCCGCGGTATCGGCGCGTCGAGTGCTCGGCGCGATGATATTCTTCATGCCCTCTGTGCATACGATTTTGTAATCATCCGGTCCACCGACCACGAGCATTGCCTCGATCTTGTCGGCGGGCTTCAGCATGCCGAGTCCATCTTTCCCCAGCACGCTCAGTGCGGTCGACCAGGCGTCGGCGGTAGTTGCGTCGCGTGCGACGACCGTAACCGAGGGTATGGCGTCGGCAGGCCTCAGCGTACGCGGGTCGATAATGTGGCTGTAGCGCCTGTCGTCTATTTCATGATATCTGTAATAGTTTCCGCTTGTGCACACGGCCGCGTCCCTTACCGCAATGGTCAGCAGATATTTATCGCCGCTTGGTCTAAACGGGTCGCGGATGCGTACCGGCCACTTTCCGTCCTCGGGTCCCGCCCCGAAGCACCGCAGGTCGCCGCCGACGTTGACCATTCCGGCGCGGGCGCCGGCCTCTTTCATCGCAACGACGGCGCGGTCGATGGCGTATCCCTTGGCTATGCCGCCAAGGTCGATACCCGCTTGGGGTTGAGACTTTTTCGCCCCGTCCTCCAGGAGTCGCCAATTGCCCCACCCGCATGCGTCCTTTGCGGACCGAAGTTCGTCCCGGCGCGGCAGGCGCCGTTGCTTTGCGCATCTTCTCCACAGTTCAAAGGCCGGGTGGTACGTTACGTCCATCGCCCCGTCGGTTCGGACCGCCAGACGCCTTGCGGTTTGCAACAGTTCGAGTGTCTCGGCGGCGAGCGGCATCCACTCCCCGTCCGAGGCGGCGTTAAGATTGGAAATTTCCGAATCCTCCAGGTACCTGCTCATCATCGACTCGACCTTGCGCAGCCGTTGCTCGCCCATCTCCAGTGCGTGGACGGCAAGGGAGCGGTTATCCGCGTCGGCAATGACCACCAGGGTCGTCTCGGTCCCCATGATTCCCCCCGGTACAGACTTGAATACGCACTGGTCGCTGTCCCGATCCAGCCAGAAACCCAACGCGGCAAGGGCCGCGATTATAAGCATGACAACCAGGCGAAGACCCCTGCGGGACCTGGCCTCATCGAGGCGGGATGCCTGCTTATTCTGGTCTTTCATATTCGGCCGTTACCGTCGAGTGTATTCCGCCGCGGGGCGTGAACCTGCCTGTCACCGTCATCCGTCGCGGGCGGCACGCCGCCACGAGGTCGTCGAGGATGCGGTTAACCGCGCTTTCGTAAAAGATTCCCTCGTTGCGGTAGCCCTGGAGATAGAACTTCAGACTCTTGAGCTCGATGCACAGTTCGTCGGCGACGTATTGTATTTCCACGGTTCCGAAGTCCGGCTGGCCCGTTTTGGGGCACACCGAGGTGAACTCCGGGGCGACGTGACGTATTTCGTAATCGCGCCCGGGGTGAGGATTCGGAAAAGTTTCTATTTCCGACACGTTACGGTTCCTTAATGCTCGACAAAAGCGACATTGTATGATTATCCCGATTGCGGTAGAAATAACAAGGACCAGATGAAGGATGAGAACGCAAAAAAGGCGGTGGTGTTGCTGTCGGGCGGGCTGGACTCGGCCACGACACTGGCGGCGGCGCGGGACGAGGGATTCGCCTGCCACGCGCTGAGTTTTGATTACGGCCAGCGGCATCGGCTCGAACTTGACGCGGCGCGACGCGTGGCCGAATCGCTTGGTGCGGTCAGGCACCGCATGGTCAAACTCTACCTTTCACCAGCGGGCGGTTTCGGCAAAAGCGCCCTGACGGACAAAATCAACGTGCCGAAAAACAGGGAAATAAGTTCTGAAATTCCGGTTACTTACGTCCCGGCGCGGAATACGATTTTCCTGAGCATCGCGCTTGGCTATGCCGAGGTCATCGGCGCGTTCGACATATTCATCGGCGTAAACGCTGTGGACTACAGCGGCTACCCGGACTGCCGGGGAGAGTTCATCCGCGCCTTCGAAGAGACGGCCAATCTCGCCACCGCCGCGGCCTGGCAGGGCAAAGGCCGATACAAAATCCACACCCCCCTGCTTGAGATGTCCAAGGCGGAAATTATCACCACCGGACTGTCGCTCAGCGTGGATTACTCGCTGACTCACAGTTGCTACGACCCGGACTCGTCCGGTCGCCCCTGCGGGCGATGCGACTCCTGCCGAATCCGCCTGGCTGGCTTTGAAAAAGCGGGTATAAAAGACCCACTAAAATATCAATAGATGCAAAGTCAGACTTTTACCGGGATGAATCTTTCGTTTGGTTCCCCTCGTCGTTGGCGGGTCCCAGCGGGCAACTGTCGCAGGAACTGCAACAACTTCCCGTGGGCTTGCCTTTGAGCGTTTTCCACATCCGCCGCGTCAGCCACAATACAGATAATCCCACAAGTATGCCTGCAAATACGTATTCCATGTCGTCTCCACATCATTATAGGCCCAGCGCCGAGCCAACCTGGTAAACCGCCGTGGTGATTATCCACGCGCCCGCGGTCAAATATCCCCACTGGAACAGTGCCCACTTCCACGAACCGGTCTCCTGGACGGTGACCGCGATGGTGGCCACGCACGGGGAAGCGATGAGTATAAACAGCATGATGCAGAAACCCTGCAACGGCGTGTAATGCGCCCTGAGTTTGTCGCGCAGCGTGCCCGAGGCCTCGTCCGCCTCGCCCACCGCCATTACCACTCCCATCTGCCCGATGAATGCCTCCTTTGCGGCGAACGCCCCCAGAAGCGCCGTGGATATCCGCCAGTCGAAACCGCATGGCCTCAGCACCGGCTCGATGGTTCTTCCGATTCGCCCGATGGCGGCATGTTTAAGTTCCGCCGTGGCGCGCATGTCGCGGATCTTCTCCAGGGCCTGTCGTTTTTGTTCGCCGCTCAAAGACCTGCTGGTTTCAATTTCCTGGCGGCGCGTTTGGAACCGTGCGCTGCTCCGGTCATCCAGTTTTGGCCAGGTCGTCAGCGCCCACAGGACGACCACAATCGCCAGTATGATGGTGCCCGCCTTGCGAAGGTACATCCACGTCCGCTCCCAGATGTGTACGACCAGCCCCCGCACGGCGGGCATGCGGTACGGCGGCAATTCCATAACGACCGGGGTAACGTCGCCCCGGAAGACCGTGCTGCGCAATACCTTGGCCGACACTATCGCCAGAACTATGCCCACCAGGTATATCCCCCACAGCATCAGCGCCTGGTTGGTTACACCCCCTATGGACCAAAGTTCACGCGAGGGGAAAAACGCACCCAGCATCAGCACGTAAACCGGAAGGCGCGCCCCGCAACTCATAAGCGGAAGCACCAGTATGGTTGTCAGGCGGTCCCGACGCGATTCCAGCGTTCGCGTGGCCATGATCGCCGGAACCGTGCATCCGAAACCCACTATCATGGGAATGAAACTCTTTCCGTGCAGGCCTATCCTGTGCATCAGGTGGTCCAGCACGAACGCCGCCCTGGCCATGTATCCCGAATCCTCCAGTATCGATATCGCCAAAAACAGCAGCGCGATCAACGGCACAAACACAATCACCGCGCCCACCCCTCCGATAACCCCGTCGACCACCATCGACTCCAGCACGCCCTGCCCCGGCCAGGACGCCGCGACAAATGCCCGCAGTCGGCTTAACCTGGCGTCGAGGAAGTCCACGGCCGGGTTGCCCAGCGCGAATATCAACTGGAACACAAGGTACATAAGGACCGCGAAAATCGGCAGCCCCAGGAACCGGTTGGTCAGGACGGTGTCGATTTTATCGCTTATTTCCCGGCGGGTTCGGGCAGTCTTTTTGACCGCCTCGGCGCACGCGCCGGTAATAAAGCCGTATCGCCTGTCGGCCAGTACTATCTCCGCCGCGTCGCCGCAGACGCTCCCAATGTGTTTTCGGAGACGAGCGGCCTCGGCGAGAATTTCGTCCAGCCCGTCTTCGCAGATATCTGCCAGTCTGCGCTTTGTCTCGGGGTCGTCCTCCAGGAGTTTTACGGCGTACCAGCGCGCCCTGCGCACGTGGGCGGTCTTTGACTGTATCTTCCGTTCAAGTGCCTCGACGTGTGGTTCGACCTCCGGTCCGTATCTGCATCGTCTCTGCCTGTTCAGCGCCTCGTCGCCGCGCCCGGCGAGGTCACAGGCGACCTTTATCAAATCGTCGACGCCCCGGGACCTGTGGGCCACCGTAGGTACAACCGGCACACCGAGCATCTCTGATAGCATGTCGGCGTCGATTTGAAACCCGCGACGCCGCGCCAGGTCGGACTTGTTGAACGCCAGCACCAGCGGGACCGAAAGCTCCAGCAACTGCACCGCGAGGTACAGATTCCTCTCCAGGTTCGAGCAATCAACTATGTCGATCACCACGTCGGGGGTCCGCTCTATTATGTAATTTCGGGCGATTATCTCCTCGGCCGAATGCGCGGTGAGACTGTAAGTGCCGGGAAGGTCGATTACGTGAAATTCGTCGCCGTCGCTTCGCCCCAGACCTTCTTTTGTCTCCACCGTAACGCCCGGGTAATTGGCTACGTGCTGGCGCGAACCGGTAATGGCGTTGAATATGGTGCTCTTGCCGGAGTTGGGATTACCGGCCAGCGCTATGTTTAACCGGGAATCTTTCAATGATACCGTCCTCAAACGAGCCTGACCTTCACACGTTGCGCCATCCCCCTGCCGAGCATCAGACGCGAGCCTCGGACCGATATTATGAACGGTCCGGGACGGTGTTTCTTGAGTATGCGGAACTGCGCGCCGGGCGCCAGTCCCATCTCTGCAAGACGATGCCTGAACCCCCTTCCGCCGTGCAAGGCCGAGAGATACAAATCCTTGCCCACCGGCGCCTCTCCCAGCGGAATTTCATTCGGCGGGATTTTTACCTCGTCATCCATCCTGGTCGCCTTTAACGGCCTCGTCGCGCAGTTTCCCGGCATGTTGCGGCGGGCGGATATTGTTTATGCACTGGCTGCATTTTTCCGGGTCTTCCAGGCCCGAACAGTATTTGAGGAAATTTTCAATCCAGTCTTTTCCCGCCCGCGGGCAGTGGCGTATAAATTCGGCGAACTTCGTCAGTCGCTCCAGGGCTGCGTCGTCCACGGCGTGCTCCATCCTGCACGCGTTTGCCTCGGCGGTCCGGCCGTCCATGCCAAGAACGTCCGTCATGAACCGGCGCAGCACCTCGTGGCGGTGATAGATTCGTTCTGCTATCACTCTTCCGCCGTCTGTAAGGGTAACCACCTGGTACGGGTCGTAATTCACAAGTTCCCTGCTGGACAGGGTCTTAAGCGCCGCCGTCACCGACGACATGCCCACGCCGGACAGATGGGCTATGTCGCGTACGCGAGCAACCCTGCCCCGCCTGATAAGCAGCAAAATCGCTTCCAGATAATCTTCCAGCGATGGGCTCAAACGTTTGCGAACAGTTTTGCTCATCAGTTGTCCCTTGGCGATTCAGGAGCGAACTTGTGTAACTTATTTCGTAACAGACGAATAATAAATTGTTTTACGACTCTAACATTATACGTATTATTGAATATATATCAAAGATAATCCAATTACACACTCTAAAATTGTTACAATTTTCCACCGGGGCGTTTGGGACATCGCCAATGGCGTTTATGTGCGTTTGAACTGTTTCCGCAGGTCATCCAGTGTGAGTTTCAACACCGTGGGTCGGCCGTGCGGACAGGATGAACCCTTCTGCGCCTCTGGGCACCTGTCCAGCAGTTCCCGCATTTCTTCCCGGGTTAGTCTCTGTCCCGCCTTGACGGCCGCCTTGCACGCCATCATCTCTATGATGTCTTCCAGGATATTCTCCCTGCTGGTGGACTGTTCCTGCGATATTATATCCAATAAATCGGAAACGAACTCGCCCGGTTCGATTCCCCTTTCGGCGAGCATTACGGGAAATCTCTGCACAGCCAGAGCATTCGGTCCGAAACTTCGCACTTCGATGCCGAGTTTGTCCAGCAGTTGGCGCCCCGACTGGGCCGCGGCGATTTGTCCGGGAGATGCCTCTATTCGAACGGGTATTAAAAGATGCTGTCCGGGCAGGCCTTTGGACTGTTCGTCGGCCAGACGCCGCTGCAAATCATTATAGATAAGGCGTTCGTGCAGCGCGTGCTGGTCGATGATTAGAAGACCTTCCTCGCTGGCGGCGACGATGTAACTGTTGTGAATCTGCATGATCTCTCCGCCTTCGAGTGGCTCGTATTGCTCTTTTGGCGCGCGGACCTGGGGACCCTGCGCCGGCGCGTGCGTTTTGCCAGGCCTGTGGACGAAGTGCGCCGCGTCGGCCTGGTCGGAGGGCCTGCCGCGGGCGAAATCGAGGCGGGGCTGGTGCGGTGGCACGGATTTGAGGAAATCCGCAAGTGCCTGCCTGATGCCCACACTTCCAGGCCGGGGCGAGGCCTGCGGCTCCCGGACATCGTCGGTGGGCTCATCGGAAACATAGGTCGCATCGGAAGGTCCGGCGCGTTCCGCCGGGTGGTCCTGAATCGACACGTTGGGAGTCAGACTGGCCTTGTTAAGCGCCTCCCTGAGGGCGGACAGGAGTTCTCCGTGAACCTTTTGTCCGTTTTCGAAACGCACCTCGGTCTTGGTGGGGTGCACGTTGACGTCAACTTCCCGGGGTTCGATCTCGATGAAGATGAACGCCACAGGCCAGCGCTGGGGGTCTATAAGCCCACGGTACGCCTCCCGCAGCGCGTGCGAGAGCATCCTGTCGCGGACGTACCTGGCGTTGAGGAAGAAGTACTGCCATTTCGACGAGGCCTTCGCAGAGTCGGGCCTGCCGATAAGACCGGCTACCTGCATGCCCCCCGAGGCGCGCCGGAATGCGATGAGTTGCTCGCCGAGTTCGTTTCCGTAAAGGTCCGCCACCCTGCGTCGCGTGGTGTTGGCGACAGGGAGATTGTGCACCTTCCGATCGTTATGCGTCAGGGTGAACGCTACCTGCGGATGCGCCATCGCCAGACGCGCGAATACTTCGCTGCAATGGGCGAATTCCGTGTTCGCCGTTCGCATGAACTTTCGACGCGCTGGTGTATTGAAGAATAGATCCCTTATTGTTATCGTCGTTCCCGCCGATGCGGGCGCTGGTTTGACCGGTTCGATTTTTCCGCCGGCTGCGCTTATTTCCCACCCGCCCGGCGCGCCGCGGGTCCCGGTGCGCCCCCGTACCCTGGACACCGACGCCACCGACGCCAGCGCCTCGCCGCGGAAGCCGAGCGTCGCTATCCCGTAGAGGTCGTCTGCGGAGGAAATCTTGCTTGTGGCGTGGGGCGCGAACGCCAGCGACAGATCCTCCCCGGACATGCCCCTGCCGTCGTCGGTCACCCGGACCATGCGCCTGCCACCGTCCTCCAGCGAGACGTCTATCCGCGAGGCGGCGGCGTCCAGCGAGTTTTCCATCAGTTCCTTGACCACGCTGGCCGGCCTCTCTATCACCTCACCGGCGGCGATCATGTTAACGAGATTTTGAGAAAGTACCCGGATATTGGCCATGTATTCGTCCGTCTGCTCTGCACGCCGAAAAAAGCCCGCCCGACTGCCTCAAGCGGGCAGGTTCGCCTGGTTCATGCTAACAGAGGATTGCGGACGGGTCAAAACAAGCGTCCACCTGCGCGCAGATGCCCTTCCCGACTTATGCCCCCGCGTATGGTTTTACCCAAATCCGCCGGTTACGGCACTTCTATCGTCTCGCTTTCATTCTCCATTATGATGAGCGTTCCCCGTTTCTTGTTTTCGTCGTCTTGTTTCTTTTCATCGGCCCGGCCCGACTTGATTATCTCTTTGAGGCGCTGCGTGATCCACTTTTCCCTTTTGGGCAGGCGGTCGCGGTCGTCTGTGGCCATCAGTCCGAACTCCAGCCCGCTGGGCAGCGGGATAATGCCCTTGTTGCGGAACACCTTATCGCCCTTGGTCCTGATAAAGGTCTTAATCACGTCGCGAAACGCCCTGTCTTCCTCGAGCGACCATTTCGGGTCGATGTTTTTGTAAACGTAAAGAATGGTGTTGAGTTCTACGTTCTGTTTCGGCACCTCAGGTGGGAAATGTATATTGGGCCATTTGTCCGGGTGGATTAGAAACTCAGCGATGATATACGCCCCCGCCGCGTGTGACGCCCTGACGTGCGGTTCGGATTCCCGGTACCAGCGGGGTTCCATTGCGTCGATGCGCATGAACAACATTGCAAGTCTCGCCGGTGGGCAGGCGTGATACAACGCCGTCAAGTCTGCATAGAACTCCTGGAGATGCATGTACAGCATGGAGTATTTCTGATACAGGATTATCACGTGCCTGGCGGGCAGGAAATTCGTCAGGTAATTATGTCCCAGTTCGTGCCAGATAATCGCCTCGCCTATGTCGCCTTTGCTGAGCCCGTGTTTTTTTGCAAGTTTGCCGTCTAATGGTTTGGGATTGTCAACGACGCTCGGCTGCCAGGAAACGATAACGCGCACCTTGCCCTTGTGGACGTCCACGGGAGCGGCGAAACCGACCGCCTCGCTGGGCATGTAGTTGGCCATAAATGACCTGCCCCATATCTCCGCCTTGAAACTACTGTTAGAGGAACTCTTGGTGTGTTTCCACCAGCCGGGACGATGCGCCTTGGCGCTGGCGCGGACGTAAATCAGGTTCCTTCGCTGCCGGGGAGTCAAATACCTTATATACCTGCCGCTTTTGATCGCCTCTTTTTGCATCGTGGTCCAGTCGGCGTCCATGTAAGCATCGACCACTTTTTTGTATATCTCCTTGGCCTTTGCCTCGGGACCGGCGGGCTGTTTTTCTTCTTTGCTTTCTTCACTCGTCTTCTCGGCGGAATCTTCTTCGCCCTCTTTTGAAGGTTGCTTTGCTGAACCCTCTTTGCTCTTTTTGGATGGCTGTTTGGAGGAATTCTCCGCCTTGGTAGGCGAGTCAGACCCGGCAATGCCCCACTGTACTACCGCCGACAAAAGACAAATCATAATCAGGACAGCGATTTTTTTACACATGGCTGTTACCCCTAATCCGTTTATTATGAACAAAATGCAAGTTGTAAAATTTTGAACTTATCCGCTTTGCAATTCCATTCTGCCCGCCTTCAAAGTTGAATAATATCCGACGGGTCAAATTGCCCGCGCTTTGGGAACGTTACCACATATACATCAAAGGATAAATTCCGATTTTTCATTTCCATCCGTTCTGTCCTATCAGTTTGACGAAACGCACGTCGCAGATGCTGCGTCTGGAGATTTTCCCGTTGCGTTTGTCCACGGCGATAAGTGTCTGGAAGAACCGCCCGCCGACGGGAAGCACGATTCGCCCGGGGTCTTCGAGCTGCTCGATCCACGCACGCGGCACGTCCGGGGCGGCGGCGCCGCAGATTATCCTGTCGAACGGCGCCTCGTCGGGCCAGCCCAGTGTTCCGTCGTGAGCCGAGACGGTAACATTGTCGATATTCAGCGAGCCCAACACGTCCATTGACCTTTGGGCAAGTTCGTTTATGCGTTCGGCGGCATACACGTGTCCCGAGAGTTTCGCGAGTATAGCCGCCTGGTATCCGCTGCCCGAGCCGACATCGAGCACCCTGTGCCGGGGGCGGGGGTCCAGTTCCTGAATCATCAGTGCCACGATATAGGGCTGGGATATTGTCTGTCCGCCGCCAATGGGCGCCGGGCGGTCCGCATAGGCCTCGCCGCGATGCTGTTCGGGCACGAATTTTTCGCGAGGTACCGTCTCGAAGGCATCCAGCAGGCGCTGATTTGTTATCCCCCTGCCGCGAAGGTGCCTGTTGAGCATTTTGTCCTTCCGGGCCTGAAGATTTTCTTCGTGATGCACCATCGCGGATTTATTATACGTAATCGCCGCGGATATTAGAATAACTTCAGCGCCCCCCCGGCGGGTTCAAAATCCTTTTCAGTCCGCCGGCGCCGGTTTCGACGATGACGGAAACGGAGTGATGGCCAAAAGCACAATGCCGCTGATGACGCTGTTGACAGACTTCGGCGAACGCGACGGATACGTCGCGGCCATGAAAGGCGTCATCCTGCAAAGATGCCCCAACTGCCGCATAGTCGACGTGACTCACAGTATTTCCCCCGGCGACGTAATGACAGGGGCATACATCCTTGCGCAGGCGGCACCGTATTTTCCCCACCAGACCGTGCACGTGGTGGTGGTCGATCCGGGCGTGGGGACCAGCAGGAGAATATTGGCCGCCAGATTCAGCGGGCAGTCCTTCGTGTTTCCAGACAACGGCGTGATCTCGATGATCGCAGAAAGAATGCTGCTGGAGGAAATTGCAACAGTCTCCAACGTGCGGGCGACGGGCGGCGCATCGAGCACGACGTTTCACGGGCGGGACATATTCGCACCCGCCGCGGCGAGAATACTCGACGGAGCGGCGGTGCGATCACTGGGACCGAAGCCGGGCACTTACAAACTGCTGGACATACCCCGGCCGGCTTTGGTCGACGATGGAATTCGTGGACATATTATTTACGTCGACAACTTCGGAAACCTCATAAGCAATATTCCCGAAAAACTGATACGGGACAATCTCGGCCGCTCCGCGGACATTACGGTATCCTGCGGGGACCACGAAATAGGCGCCCCTGTTGAAACGTACGGCCGAGTCGAAATCAATCGCCCCCTTTCTCTTATTAACTCGATGGGCCTTCTGGAGATCGCCGTCAACCAGGGTAGTGCCCGCCAGTTGCTTGGAGGTCGCGTGGGCGACGCCGTGCGGCTAAGCAAAAAACGCGCCGCGGGCGAGAAGGAAAATCAGCCGTGACTGCAAAGGACTTCGACGTATCCGGCTACGAGACTTTGCCCGAACACAAGGGCATATTTTTCACCGCTACCGACGCCGGCGCGGGCAAGACGGTTGTGTCCGGGGCGACGGGACATTACCTTGCGTCAAAAGGCCTAAATGTCGATCCGTTCCTTCCGATCGCCCTGGGCTGTCGGCGGCGTCGCGGCGACCTCGTCAGCGATCAGGCCGCCTTCCTCGGCGCCTGCGTCGATTCGGACCTGACCATTGACCAAATCGCCCCCATGAGGTTCACCACACAGGCCAATCCCCGCATCGCCGCTGAAAACGAAGGCGTAAAGATCGACCTGGAGGAGATATTCGAGGGATACCGCTTCCTGTGCCGGCGCGCGCAGGAGGGCGACCCCACGAGCGATACGGTGATAATCGTAAAAGGCGCCGGAGGGTTGATGTGTCCGATAACCGACGATTTCTGGATGATCCACCTGGCGGCCTTGATGGCTTTGCCCGTGGTGGTGGTCGTTCGGCCTATCCCCGGAGCCGTTAATCACACCCTGCTGACGCTGCACGCCGCACGACGTGCGGGTTTAAAAATCGCCGGCGTGGTGATCAACCGATACGACCCGGAAACTGAGGACATCGCCGTTCAGACGGCGGCGGGCGGAATAGCAGAACTCGGCGGCGTTGACATACTTACCGTCATTCCCCAGGACGACGAAACCTCCGTCTGTCAGGCGCGTCTCGGGGCAGATACCCAGTTTGCCGTCAGCCAGGCGCCGTGGGAAAAAATAATTTCATAAAACTTAGAACTTGAAATAGTCGTCCGATTCGCCGGCTTTGAATACTCATCCTTTAACCACGCCCATGGGGCGCAGTCGTGCGACCTTTTTTGACAGTCCCGCCGAGGCGACGCACTCGACCACTGCGTCGACGTCCTTGTATGCGGCGGGCTGCTCCTCGGCCAGGCCTCTTTTGCTCCTGGCCTTTGCGATGACGCCGCCGTCGGCGAGTTCGCCGGCGATATTTCGTCCTTCGGCCTGGCGAACCGCCTGTTTGCGCGACCAGACCCTCCCGGCGCCGTGGCAAGTGCTTCCGAAAGTCTGCTCCATGGCGCCCGGCGCGCCGAGGAGTACGTAACTGGCAGTGCCCATGTTGCCGGGGATGAGCACCGGCTGGCCTATGTCCTTGTAAATCTCAGGCAGTTCCGGATGACCCGGTGGGAATGCGCGCGTGGCGCCTTTGCGGTGAACGCACAGTTCGACCAGGCGGTCGTTGACCGTGTGCGTCTCCATCTTGGCGATGTTGTGTGCGACGTCGTAAACCTGCCGCAGGCCCAGGTTTTCATACGAGTGAGCGAAAAATCTCTCCAGCGTCTTTCGGACCTGCATGGCCAGCAGTTGGCGGTTGCAGAAGGCGAAGTTCGCCGCCGCACGCATTGCCCCCAGGTACTGCCGCCCTTCGGCGCTGTCCAGCGGCGCGCAGACCAGTTGGCGGTCCGGAAGGGATATGCCGAACCTCTCCGGCGCCGAGCGCAGGAACTTGATGTAGTCCTGGCACACATGGTGTCCCAGTCCGCGCGAGCCGGTGTGCAGCATAATCGTAACGTTTCCCTCCACCAAGCCCAGCGCCTCGGCGGCGTGCGGGTCGTAAATCTCCTCGACGTACTGCACCTCGCCGAAGTGGTTGCCCGAACCCAGCGTGCCGCACTGCTCGGCGCCTCTCTGCAAGGCGTGGTCCGAGACGGCGTCCGCCTCGGCGTCCGGAAGGCAGCCGTATGATTCCGTGGCCGGAAGGTCCGCCTCATCGGCCAGTCCGCGGCTCACAAGATAACCCGCCCCGTCGGTCATGATGCGGGCAAGTTCCTTTTTGGAGAACTTGACCGCCCCGCCCACGCCCACGCCTGCCGGAAGGTCGCGCAGCAGTTGCGCTACCAGTTGTTTCATTCGACCCCTGGCGTCGGCGGCGGGTATGTCGCTGCGAAGAAGGCGCACGCCGCAGTTTATGTCGTATCCCACCCCTCCGGGCGAGACCACGCCCCCGCGCGACACGTCCATCCCCGCGACCCCTCCGATGCAGAATCCGTATCCCCAGTGAATATCCGGCATTGCCAGCGAGGCGCTCACTATGCCCGGAAGCGACGCTACGTTGGCGACCTGCTTAGGACCGCCGCCGGATATCACTTCCCGGATCAATTTCTCGTTGGAATAGATTATTCCGTCAACACGCATGTAAGGCACGGAATCGGCCGGTATCCGCCAGCGATTGGCGTCTATCTGCTCGATTTTGCCCTGGAACTCTTTGACCATTGCAAACCTTTCTTCGCATGTTGGGCTATAGGATCAGGACCCGCCGTAGTTTGCACCGGGCTTTGGCGGTACGGGACGAAGGCGGATCCTGCTCTTTCTGCTCAAATATCCAAAATAATCCTGGCCGACCACTTGCCGTCGGGTGACTGACTAACCTCTAATTCATGATAGGTGGCCGCCTTGACCTCCGTGAGGATATCGTGCCTTTCGGTATCGAGCGGCTCGCCGGCAACCTCGGCCTTTACACCGTCATTTCCGGCCTGTGTTACGTTCACCTCCTTTACGGCAAAATGTTCGCCTTGGATTAATCCGATTATCTCGTTGAGGAAGTCCACGGCCAGGTCCTCAGGATTGTCGCCTTCCACGTGCAGGCGGCGCTTATGACCGGCCCTTACCGACCCGGGCGAGACAATTATGCCCGCGGCGGCGGCGCCCAGTACCTCAATCAGCTCCGCCAGCGTATCGGCGCAGGCATCGAGCCCAACGTCGGCGTGATGATCGAACGTTTTGCATTTACCGCCCATGGCATCAATTATTATATACTCATTGACGAGCCAATTGCTTTGTCTGTAAATGATTGTCGTAAGTAGACGTGAAAAAACT
>CAYZPY010000020.1:23259-25346 GCA_964480425.1 uncultured Planctomycetaceae bacterium | reverse complement strand
TGCCGGTAGAACCTGCCTGTCCGGCAGGCAGGTCCGTTGCAGATGGGTGAAGTGTGAGCTTCAAAATAACACGGGAGAAGAAAACGGTGAAGTCGTATAAGTTTCTTATATTAGTTGGCGTGGCTATTTTGTCATTACTGCCCGGATGTGGAAACAACGACGAAAACGCAAATTCTCCCGATACGTGTAAGGGCTGGAAAATTCGATTGGCCGAAGTAATCGGTCGGGTAGCCGAAGTAACTACCATTAACGAAATTTTAAAACCCAAAAGAGGCGTTTTCTTATTGGTGAAAGTCAGTTACAGCATGGCAGGCAACCAGCCACCAAAAGAGAACCTGATTCTGGGAAAGGATTCCTCACTCATAATTGACGGCGACGGAAACGAATTTCCCGCAGAAGGGTTTGCGCTTTCGGGAACAAAACAAGGGAAAGCCGCCTTCGTGCTCCTGCCCGGAGTGTATTCTCTCGAAGGTCAGGCCGAACAAGATGAAATATACGACAACTTGATATGCTTCGACGTACCGAAAACTTCCTATGGATTCCATTTGAAGGTGGAACCAGAGGCGCCCGCCGTCCATGTTCACAGCGCCGGTAGGGATACGCCAAATCCTTAAGTTTAAGGAATATAGATACATCATTTGAGCGGAACAAGTCGCCATAGAGTTATCCGACCTCACCTCCGCAAACGCCCAAGCCACTGCAAATGCGAGACTTCGGCGAGGAGGTGGCGATTTTCTGCCGGCTAAGACGAAGATAAAATTTTTCCCGTTTTTCTGGCTAAATTTCTTGCCCTTTGTCGATAGCATCATTATGTTGGACATCCAGCGGTTATTGTCGGCCGAGGCGCCGGTCCGTTTGCTCGCTTAAAATCTCGACAAGCGTTAGGCAGGTTCATTTAGTGGAATCAAGGACGATTAAAATACTGACCGCCCTGCTTGCAGCAATGACCTTCGGTGCCATCGCCCTAATCGTGATGGAAACTGCGCCCATCAGCCCCCCCCAGACAACACTCGCCCTGACGAACCAGTCCGGCGACAGGAGCGAACCCGCCGTATTCGACACCGACGTGCCGATCCAACAGATAAAATGGCGCAACATTATCGTGCACTCGGGCGACATCTCCCGGCAAAACGGCAGAAGGTATCATTTTGTCGTATCGCCCGGGGGGCAAACGGGGGAAACGGTCCGCGCCACTAAACTCTGGAATGAACAACTCAGCGGAAGGCACACCGAGATCCCCGGGCGAAACTTCAACGTCGACAGCGTCGGCATCTGCCTGGTGGGCGACTTCTCCCAGAGCCCGCCGAGCAGGGAGCAATTCACCGCCCTTGTGGGCCTGGTCCGCACGCTGCAGGAAAACCTCTCCGTCCCCGCCGATCGCGTGTACCTCTACAGCGACCTCAATGCCGAGGCCGGCTCGCCCGGAGTGGCGTTCCCCAACGAGGCGTTCTCGGCAAGACTCCTTGCCGGTCGCTGGTGAGCCGCCGAGGCGCACGAAGCAATTCTTACTTATACTGTCCGCCCGACCTGCCGATATCAATCTACAGCGACTTCATCGATACGTCAGTACGCCCTTGCGGAGACATGTAATGAAAGTACTTATTGTCGACCCCGATCGCCGGTTCTCGCAACAGGCCGCTAATTTCTTCCAGACCCACGCACACCTTACCGTGCGGGAATCTGCGCCCCTTCCCGCCGCCGAACGGGCCGAAAAATGGCGACCGGACGTGGTCATACTCGCATCCGACGCCGCTGACGACGGGCTTACCGAGACGCTCAACGCGATGCGCCCCCGCCCGGCAGTGCTGCTGACCGCGTGGCTGGACCGATGCGACGCCGCATGGCGAACGTGGCAACGGTGCGGCGACGAACTGCTTATCAAACCCGTATTCGACACACGCGAACTTCACCTTGCCGCCGACGAGCACCCGGCAGCCGCCGCACATCCCCGTCCCGTCCACCATGATGGGGTTGAGGCTGACCGTCGTGGGGATGCCGGCTGCGCGTGTGGCGTCGCAGACGGCTTTCATCATCACGACGGGCCCGATCGCCCAGGCGTGGTCGAACTGCTCCTCCGCTTCCAGGAG
>CAYZPY010000020.1:0-23249 GCA_964480425.1 uncultured Planctomycetaceae bacterium | reverse complement strand
AAGGCGCTCCAGAACGCCAACGCCGCACCTCGCCAAAAGACAGTCAGGGCGGCGTCGGCATGAAAAATCCGGACTTTGACCCACTTCGCCGCGATCGCCGCGGCGCAAAACATATCAACATTAATCCCTGTTTACCTGTATAATTAAGACAAACGCCCATTCCGTATAGGCAATGGAAAATTAAGAGTCGATTTGAATTTCCGAAAAAGGAGACAATCATGTTTGATTTGGTTAACAGAGCGTTTCTGCTGGGAGTGGGACTGGCCTCGGAAACCAAAGACAGACTCAGAAAACAGGTTGACGAACTTATCGTCAAAGGCAAGTTGAGCGAGAAAGAAGGGCGGGAACTTTTCGAAAAGGCCTTGGACCGCTCCCGACGGGCGCAGGAACGGATGCGCAAGCAGGTCGACCAGTGGACCCGCCAGACCGCCGACAGGATAAAACTCGTCACCAAGAACGACCTGGCGAAACTGGAAAAGCGCATCGAGAAACTCGAATCCGCCGGCGAGAAAAAGTCCGCCAAAAGAAAGACCCGCAAGAAATCGAAAAAGTAACGGGGTGAACGGCCTTGTTTGATCGGATAATGTGGCTGGGGCGAAGTTATCGCCATGCCGTGCGTTACAAGCAGATTGCCGCCGTGCTGGTCCGTCACGGTCTGGAGGACCTCGCCGGCAGGGTCGGGCTGGACAGGCACGTTCCGCGCCGGCGACCAGAGGCGTCCAAACCCCCGTCTCATCCGCACGCATCCGGCTGGTCCAGACTGAGGGTCATCCTGGAGGAGTTGGGTCCGTCGTTTATCAAACTTGGTCAGATGGCCTCGACCCGCCCGGACCTCATACCCCAGGCGGCGTGCGACGAACTGGCGAAACTTCAGGACGAAGTGCCGCCCTTCGAACCCAAGGAGATCCGAAGGACCATCCGCCTGGAGCTGGGCGAACCCATCGAGAAGGCATTCGACAAATTTGAAATCAGACCCATCGCATCGGCGTCGATAGCCCAGGTTCACAAGGCCGTCACGCTGGATGGAAATGAGGTGGCCGTTAAGGTCCAGCGACCGGGCATCAGGCGGAAAATCGCCGTGGACCTGGAAATAATGTTTTCGCTGGCAAGGCACTTCGAGAAACATTCCCACGACATGGAAGTACTCCAGCCGGTGCTGCTGACCGAGGAATTCTCACGCACGATAAAAAGGGAACTGGACTTCGAATGCGAGGCGGGCAACATCGAGCGGTTCGCGCGGAACTTCGGCGACGACCCCACCGTCCACGTGCCGAAGGTCTACAGGAAACTGACCACCTCGAAGGTGCTGACCATGGAATTCGTCAACGGTGTAAAGGTCTCGGACGTCGAGGCACTGCGAAAATCCGGCGCCGACCCCGAAACGGTCGCAAAGCGAGGCGCCGATTACATAACCAGGCAGATTTTCAAATACGGCTTCTTCCACTCCGACCCGCACGCCGGAAACATACTGGTAATGCCGAAAAACGTCATCTGCCTGCTGGATTACGGGCAGACCGGCACGCTCTCGCAGAGAAACAGAGAATCGCTGGGCGAGTTCACCGTCGGGCTGGCGCGACGCGACGTCAAACGGATGGCCAGGGCGCTTGCCCAAACCGCCCGGGCGAGCACCGATCCGGATTCGCTGTCCGCCCTGGAGGGCGACCTGGAGGACTTCGTCGAGCAGCACCTGTACAAGCCCCTTGAGGAAATCCGCATGGACAAGGTCTTTGGCGAGGTGATAGCGCTGCTCGTTCGGCGCAGACTGCGCCTGCCGCCCGTGTTTTACCTGCTTGGCAAGGCGCTGGCGGCGGCGGAAGGCAACGGAAGGCGCCTGTGGGGCAGATTCAACCTTGTTTGTCACCTCCAGCCGTTCGTGCGGCAGATGCTCCGCCGGCGATACAATCCCCGACGACTGGCCGAGGAAATCTCCGTCGCCGCCGCCGACTGGCGACGACTGCTGAAAAACATGCCCGCCGAAGTGTCGGAAATACTCTCCAGAACCAGGCAGGGGCGCCTTCGCGTGCAGTTCGACCACAGGGGACTGGAGCCGATGCTCAGGACACACGACCGCATCAGCAACAGGATCGTGTTCGGGCTGGTGCTGGCTGCGCTTATCATAGGTTCGGCCCTTGTCGTGCATGCGGACATTCCGCCCAGGTGGAACGGGCTGCCGATTATCGGCATAGTGGGCTTCGTGGCGGCGGGGCTGATGGGTTTCGTGCTGCTGATTTCCATCATCCACCGCTCGAAAATGTAGACGCGTGCGGCGTAAACTTAAACGAACACCCCGGTAAAATGCCTAAGGGTCTGTTGACCGGGGCGTAACGACGAAATAAAATCTTAACATGACGGGGGCCGTTGGGGCGATTTGCCCCCGCACCCGCCAATGCGATAAAAAGGACTTCTTCGATGAACGAAATCCGAGTGGCGATAGCGGGCGTTGGCAACTGCGCCTCGTCCCTGGTCCAGGGAATGCATTATTACGCCCAGTCCGCCGACGCCGACAACGGCGATGTGGGGCTGATGCACCCCGTGCTGGGCGGATACGGCGCCGGCGACATAAAAATCGTCGCCGCCATCGACATAGACGCGCGCAAAGTAGGACGCCCGCTGCACCAGGCCGTCTTCGCCCCGCCCAACAACACGAAGGTCTTCTACGACAAATTCACCGCCGACGACGTCGTAGTCCGCATGGGCGCGGTGATGGACGGTCTGGCCGACCACATGAAGAACTATCCCGAACACCGCAGGTTCGTACCTGCCGAGGCGCCGGACGCTACCGCCGCCGACATGGAAAAACTCCTGTCCGACAGCGGCGCCGAGATACTGATGAACTACCTGCCGGTCGGCTCGCAAAAGGCCACCGAGTTCTACGCCGAGTGCTGCCTGAACACCGGCGTGAGTCTGATAAACTGCATACCGGTTTTCATAGTATCCCGCCCGCAGTGGGCCCGGCGATTCGCCGATGCGCAAATCCCCTGCGTGGGCGACGACATCAAGGCCCAGGTCGGCGCCACCATCCTGCACAGAATTCTGGCCCGTATAATCGAGCAGCGCGGCGCCAGGATCGACGCCACCTACCAACTGAACACCGGGGGCAACACCGACTTTTTGAACATGCTCAACGAGGCGCGCCTGGGCTCAAAAAGGGTCTCCAAGACCGAGGCGGTCCAGTCGCAACTCAAAAAGCCGCTGCCGGTCGAGCAGATTCACATCGGACCGTCCGATTACGTCCCGTGGCAGAACGACAACAAGGTGTGTTTCCTCCGAATCGAGGCGCGCGGGTTCGGCGGCGTGCCGCTGAACGTCGAGGCGCGCCTGAGCGTGGAGGATTCGCCCAACTCGGCCGGGGAGACCATAGACGCCATCCGCTGCTGCAAACTGGCGCGCGACAACGGACTGTCCGGACCGCTCGAAGCCGTCTGCGCCTGGACCATGAAGCATCCGCCAAAACAGCACAGCGACGCCGAGGCGTACGAAATGCTCGAGCAGTTCATCGCCGAACACACGCCCCGGGCGAAAACCAGACCCGCAGGTCCGAAGACCTATCAACCGGCAAAAAACCGCGCAAAAGTATGAATCTCACTGACCGGGCGCTAAAATGAAATGCAAAACGAGGTAATGATATGACACATGAAACCGCAAAAGACAATACCGAACGCCCCGCCGGCGGATTCGAGGGGCAGGTCAAGGAAACGGTCGAGGAGATACGCCCGGCCCTTCAGGCGCACGGCGGCGACGTCGAACTCATAGGCGCCGACGAATCGACCGGCGTGGTGTCGGTCAAACTCACCGGCGCATGCGCAGGATGCCCCATGGCCGCCATGACGCTCAAACAGGGCGTCGAGAAGCATCTCAAATCCAGAATACCGCAGGTAAAAGAAGTCCAGGCGATGTAGCCGGACGCCACCTGACGAAGCCGCAACCGGAAGATGGCGACGGGATTTCTACAAACTGCTCTAAAGTTTCGCAAACCATAAAGTGCCAACTCCCGAATCCCGACGTCATCGTCATCTCCCACGTCATTGAAACCGCCGGGCGTGTGTGATAGTTTCACTGCGATATTCGCCGCAACTGATTATTTTCGATACGCCGCCCGGGAACGAACCGGCATGATAACCATAAGCGCATTCGCCGACGAGATAGCGCCCGACCTCGAGACGCAGATAGACGTCTGCGGACGCTTCGGGATAAACTGCATCGACGTGCGCAACATAGACGGCGTGAACGTCTCGGAAATGACGCCCCGGCAGGTGGCCGCTCACAGGAAAAAACTCGACGCCGCGGGCTTTACCGTGCCGTGCATCGGCTCGCCGGTGGGAAAGATCGCCGTGGACGAGGACTTCGACGCCCACATGGAGGTTCTGTCGCGCTGCTGCGACGTGGCCGAGGGCCTGGCAACGAACATGGTGCGCATTTTCAGTTTTTACCCGCCCGCGGGCGGCGACATCGCCGAGCGGCGCGACGAGATCATGCGGCGCATCTCGACCATGGTCGAACTGGCGCATCGGCGCGGCATTGTGCTGCTGCACGAAAACGAAAAGAGCATCTACGGCGCCCGACCGCAGGGAGTCCTGGACATAGTCAACACCGTCAAGTCGCCCCACCTCAAGAGCATTTTCGACGCCGCCAACTTCGTCGAGGAGGGCGTCCGCCCTTATAACGACGCCTGGGCCAAAGGCCTGGGCGACGTCACCGAGTATCTGCACGTAAAGGATAAGGTCCCCGGCGACGACAAGTGCGTCCCGGCGGGAATGGGCAAGGGGCAGTACGATGAAATCTTCGCCGACCTGAAAAAACGCAACTGGTCGGGATATGCCACCCTCGAGCCGCACCTGGCGTCGGCGGGACAGTTCGAGGGATTCACCGGCCCGGAACTGTTCGGCACAGCCGTCGAGGCACTGACGGACCTGCTGACAAAACACGAAATCGAGTACAAGTAGAAGCCCCGCAGACGAACAATCCCGCCTGAAAACTTCCTGGTGAAGTCCGGCCTGCTTCACCTTCGCACCATGATACCTGTACAGGTCTTTATCGTATCCATGCTGGCGATAAGCATCCATCGGTTGCTGATGTTGCTCACCACGCCCGCATATTTCAGCGAGACCTCGGCGGGCAAACGCCGGCACTATATCCTTCCCGCGACACCGGCGCCGTGCATGCTTATCGGCTTCATAGCCGAGGACGTGTTCTATCACCACAAGTGGATAAAGAACGGCCTGTCGCGCTTCGTGGGCGGAACGTACCTTCCGGTGGCGCCGGTGGGAATAATAGGGCTGGCGATTTTATGGTGGCTGTATCCGCAGCACGAGATATACGCTCGGATGTGGCCTCACATGATAGTGGTCCTGTGCATAGCGGGCGTGCCGCTGGTGGCGGCCGGTATCTGTGCCCGCCTGAACCGCTTCAGGGCGGTCATGCCGCTGGTGGTGACCGGACTGGTGGTTATAACCTTGGATACTTCATGGGAGGCACAAACCCGTCCCTGGCTCCAGGAAAAGAATGGAAATTGACAAATATTGACATTTTCGCCATGATGAACCTATTATTAGGCGCGGTGGTCGGGATTTTTGCGCATGGAGGTGATGCAAATTTTCCGTTTAGATTCAAACTATGACCGTCTGCCGCCGATATAAATAAAGCGGCCGAACCGATAAAATTACCAAGCCACAAGAAACTCTCGAAATATTTGTGTGTTAAATAAGTAATCCCCGGCAAGATTCGACCGGACTATGTAATGACTGCGCGTAATCACAGCATTGTCGGAACTATGCAATCTCTCGGACGGCTTTGGCCGATCTGCGTGCTCGCCTGCGCGCTGTTTACCGGCTGCAACGAGAGCATCCGCAGATACGTCAAACTCGGCGGTTGGAACCGCTCGCCAAAAAATCCGATGATGATTTCCGGAAGTTCCGAATCCGACTCCCAGGCATACGCCGGCAGTTTCGACGAACTGGACGAGGCGGACTGGAAAGTGCTCGAGCAGATCGCGCCGCGACCCATATGGGAGCGCATCGCCGAAATGCAGAAGCAGTTCGGCCGACCAATACCCGCCACGCGCCCCGACGAGGAAGCAACCGCACCGAGCAAACTGGCGCAGAATAATCCGCCCCCGACACGCTACGTGCCCACCACCGACCTGGGCAACGGCAGTGTGCAGATGTACTATAAACTGCACCACTACGGCGGCTCGGACATCAGGGCATCGCACGACAGCGGCACGGAGCGAAAGAAGATCACCGTCATACCCGCAGACCTCAAGCCCCTTGAGACCCTCATCACAAAGCACCTGGGTAAAAACGGAAACGTAGTCGGGCTGCCCAGCGAGAACGCCCTTGTGGTAACCTGCACCAAAGAAGTAAAGGACTCCGTCCTGGCGCTGCTGAACAACATAGACCAGCCAAAGACGCAGGTGGAGATTACCGCTCGAATCTTCGAGGTCAGCCACGACTTCGACTTCCAGTACGGCGCAAAGGCGCTGCTGAAGCACATCTCCGGGGACAACAAGCAGGGACTGGCCACCGCGTTCAGCGCCAAGGACTTCATCGGTTCGGTTATCGACCCGCTGGAGGGCACAGTGACCGACCCGGGCGGCGCGCTGCGCCTGATGCAGATATTCTCCGACGCCGGCATCACCCTCGACGCAACCTTTGAGGCGCTGGACAAGGAAGGGCTGGTCAAGGTCGTTGCCTCGCCGCGCCTGACAGTGGCATCGGGGCAGACCGCATCCATACTGGCCGGGCAGGAACTTCCCGTCCAGTCGGCAAAAATATCAAACGACCAGTTCATCACACAGAACCTGACCTACAAGCCCATCGGCGTACAGTTGCACATCACACCGCGAACCGTGGGAACCGACACGGTCAAAATGCACGTGGTGACAATAGTCTCGGCCATATCCGGCTTCTCCCCGCTGCCAACGCTGGAGAGCGGATTCTCCCCGGACGAGGCCATCATCAATCCCATCATAGACACCCGCGAGGCGGAAACTTACGTCACCGTCGGCGACGGAAGCACGCTGGTGATCGGCGGAATGAAAATGGTCCGTACCGTCACACGCGAAAACAAGATCCCGGGACTGGGCGACATAGAAATAATCGAATGGCTGTTCAAAAACCACCGCTCACAGAAGCAGACAAACGACCTGTACTTCTTCCTGACACCACACATCGTGCCGCACTCAACTTCTTAACCCGCCCCTGCGTTGGCGGATAATCGCTTCCGAGGCGCCTTTACAATTTCCCCACCCGGGTTACAATCCTAAAACCATGACTCCCGCGGACAAACCGATTCGTCTGGGCGTTTTGCTTTCGGGCGGGGGGCGGACGCTGATGAACATCCTGGCCGAAATACGCGCCGGTCGTCTTGACGCCGAGGTGGCGGTGGTAATCGCCAGCCGCCGCTGCAAGGGCGCCGAGCGGTCGCGCCACGCCGGACTCGACGTGCGCGTCGTGCCTTACAAGTCGTTCAGGCCGCCGCACGGGCCCGTCGACATCGAGGGCTATTCGGCCGCCATCACCGAAAAACTCGACGCCGCCGGCGCGGACCTGGTCGTTCAGGCGGGGTTCCTGTCGCTGTGGAGAATTCCCCCGCAATACGAAGGGCGCGTGATGAACATCCACCCGGCGCTGCTGCCGAGTTTCGGCGGGTCCGGCATGTACGGGCATCACGTCCACCAAGCGGTGCTGGCGGCAGGGTGCAAGGTCTCCGGGTGCACGGTGCACTTCGTTACCAACGAATACGACGCCGGGCCAATTATCGTCCAGAGGTGCGTGCCGGTCGAGGAAGGCGACGACGCCGACGCACTGGCCGCACGCGTATTCCGGCAGGAATGCATCGCATATCCACACGCCATCAGACTATTCGCCCAAGGCCGCCTTAAAATCGAAGGCAACGTGGTGCGCATAAAAAAATAATGTGTTATATGCGCGGCGGCGTTCCTACGTCGCCGCGTTAAACAGTCGGTGGCGCAGGAACGCCGCCGACCTATATTCAGAGAAAATATATTTCATACGCCAAATCTACTCTTTGGAAAACTGCTCGAGCGCTTTGCGGATCTGCAAATACAGTTCCTCTGTCCACGTCGGCAGTTCGGGGACGTCGGCGGGCATCTCGGACGTTCGAAAATCCACCGGCGTCAGTATCAGTCGGACGTTTTCCACACCCGTATCGGCCGCAAGGACAAAGAGGTCCTCCGCCGCCTCGTCGCCCATCGCCAGGCAACCCACAGAGTCGTCGCTTCCGTGAATCATGATGTCGCCGCCGAGGTTCTCCCTTCCGTCGCCCCGACCTTGGTGACGGTCGAACTCGTTGGGGTAATTCACCCGCAGGGCCAGGTGAAACATGCTGTTTGGGTGAAGCGATTCTATGCGGTACAGCCCCTCGGGCACCTGGCGGTCGCCCTCGCGCAGTTTCGGGCCCAGGCGCCCGCTTGCGGCCTCGATGTGATAATCCCGAATATGCACGAACTCGTTTTCGACCCGGCGGGCCCAGACCTGCAGCACCTTTTGGTCCTTGATGCCGATAATCGCCAGTTCATCGGGCGGGTAGTCCGCCCCGGCCTTGCGAAAATACGGCGCCAGGCGACGCCGCGCCGACGGGCCGTACCGCTCCAGGCGCTGTTCGACGCTCACCCCGCCGGTTACGCGCCGCCAGGCCACCTCGGCGTATGGCGCAAACGGATACAAAACCGCCGCCGCCACCGCCGCCGCAATTAAAAACCAGAAGTAAATTACAATACTCCGCTTTGCCATCCGGAATGTCGCTCTGTCGTGAATGTACGTCGGGGCCGCTACGCCCGCGGCGATTCGCCGCCTTTTGACCGCCTTACCATGCGCACGAGTAACGCATAACACCCTAACCAGCCGCAAAATCCAATAATCGCGATTAAAGTAAGATGCCGCCCCACGTCCGAAAGCCATGGATATTTCTTGAATGCGAAATCCCCGCCGTACGCCCATTCATAGGCCCGTCGCGCAACAAACGGAACGGCAAGGAGAATAACCGCCGACACCGGGATGAATATCCGTCGAAAAAGCATCGTACTTATATACCTTTCGGCAATACCACGCCATTGCCTTGAAACCGGAACCGTCCTCCTGGGGGCAATCGTAAATCATGATTTTACATATATTAATCGCAACATGCGTCTCGGGTATATTCCGCTTGTTAAATAAAGCGCCGGCGAAGGTAATTGAATCCGCGAGGCCTTTGATGTACAATTATCCGGCAACCACCGGACTCGCAAGGGTGGACAATCGAGCCCATTGTCGAAACAAATGCTCACCGACCCGACAGAGGATTACTATGACACAGATAAACGAAAAATATAAATTGAAGGATGTAGCGGAACCCGTGCTGATGCGGGAGGTGTTTCCCTACAAAGAGTTGCCCAAAACAGTGTTCGAGCAGGAATCGGTCCCCCAGGACCTGCCGGATAAAGTCTGGATAACCGACACGACTTTCCGCGACGGTCAGCAGGCGCGCCCGCCCTACACCGCACAGCAGATCGCGGACCTTTACGGACTGATTGTCAAACTCGACGGCGGCGCGGGGCTTATCCGCACCAGCGAATTCTTCATCTACTCAAAGAAGGACCGCCAGGCACTGGAAAAATGCCTCGAAATGGGCGCCGAGTTCCCCGAGGTCACCAGCTGGATACTGCCGAGAAAAGACAACCTCAAGATAGTCAAAGACCTGGGCCTGAAGGAAACGGGCATCCTGACCAGTTGCAGCGATTACCACATTTTCCTGAAACTCAAAAAGACCCGCTCCCAGGCGATGGACATGTACATGGATGTGGTCGAGGCGGCGCTGGATTCGGGCATCCGCGTGCGCTGCCACTTCGAGGACATCACCCGCGCGGACATATACGGCATGGCGGTTCCGTTCGCCGTCGAGCTGATGAAGCTTCGGGAGAAATACGGCCTGGACGTGCGAATCCGCGCGTGCGATACGCTCGGTTTCGGCGTGCCATGGGCCAACGCCGCCCTTCCGCGATCGGTGCCCAAACTGATACACACCCTCCGCCACGAGGCGGGAGTGCCAAGCGAAATGCTCGAATGGCACGGGCACAACGACTTCCACAAGGTGCTGATCAACGCCGCCACGGCCTGGCTGTACGGCTGCTGCGCCGCAAACTGCTCGTTGCTCGGAATCGGCGAGCGGACCGGAAACCCCCCGCTGGAGGGAATGGTCATCCAGGCGGCAGAAATCATGGGACAGAACGACAAGGTCAACTATCCCGTCATAACCGAGATAGCCGATTACTTCCGCAACGAAATCGGGTTCGACGTGCCCACCAACTATCCGCTGGTGGGCAAGGACTTTAACACCACCCGCGCGGGTATTCACGTCGACGGGCTGCTCAAAAACGAAGAGGTCTACAACTGCTTCGACACCGGCGTGCTGCTGAACCGCCCCATAAAAGTCGCCATCACCGACAAGTCCGGCGCCGCCGGGCTCAAGCACTGGATAGACGACCACTACGGCACCGACGTGACAAAGGACGACCCGCGCCTGCTGGCTGTCAAAAAGATGGTCGAACAGGCCTACGAAGGCGGCAGGACAACCGCCATCAGCGACGAAGAAATGCACGCCTGGTGCAAAGAGGCGTTCGGGGAGCAGTAAGCCGCCACGCCGCCCCGGCGCCCCAAACGGGATTGTTCGGTATTTTTTAAAATCCCGCAATATCGTCGTGCGCCCTTTCGTTATGCAATATGGACGCAAACCGGCATTGGTTGGCAATACAAGCATAAGGAGAAAAGCCATGAAAACCAAAATCCTGATAGTCGCGGTTGCGGTGTCGTTCCTGGCCGGTGTCGCCATGGCGGACGACGACGATGAAAGGTCGTTCAGGCGCGAGGGCTTTCGACGGGCAATCAGAAGGCCTTTCAAGGACCGACGCGACCGGGGCGACCGCGAGGAAATGCGCGACAAACGCAAAGACCGTGATCGGGACGAACGCAAGAAATGGACCGATAAAACGCGCAAAAGACGGGAAGAACGCATCGAGAAAATGAGCAAAAGACGGGATAAGGACGACCGTGAAGAATTGCGCGAAGAACGCCTCAAGGAATTGCGCGACAGGCGCCGCGACGGGCGCCGCGACGAGCGCGACGAAAAATTCGACGCCCGCAAACACCACTCCCGCCGGGGGCGCGACGTTCACAAGCAACGCCGCGAAATCCACAAACCATTCGAAAAAGGGCGCTTTGGCATCGTCCCCCAGCGGCGCGAGCGCCATGAAACCGACATAAGGCGCGAATTGGCGCAGATCCGCGTTCAGGTGCACGAACTGAAGTCCCAGGTGCAGCGCATAAAGGACAAGGTGCGCCAGATGGAGAAATCCCGTCACGACGTACGCGCCCGTCGCCACGATGACGAACCCCGGCGCCGATTCGACCGTCGAGGCGACAAAGGACGAACGGACTTCCGCAGTCACGGCCGAAAAGACCGGTATGGACCAAAAACCCGCATGAAATTCCATCACGGCGGCCGGACATTCCGGTTCAAAGGCGCCGAGGGATTCGACCAACGCCCGACCCGGCGCAGCTTTACCGCGCCGCGCGGACGTCATCGCCCCCGTGCCCCGCGGTACAGATAAACACAACACGATTCAGACCGCAGGCAACCGAACCGCCCGGAACCGGTCCCCCGGGCGGTTCGCCGTTTTTGCGCCCTCGCGCGGAGCAAAACAAAAATATCGAATCCATCCCTCTTTTTGTGACGTTATATACGGTAGAATTGTATAGAGAAAGCCAGCCGTTGAAATCTGCGAGCAAACAGGGTGCAACACATGACCACGTTGCCTCGATATCAGGGTTTTGATCTGATATTGCATCGTCTGGACGAGGTTCGCTCCAGGCGCTGGACGCTGGGTGTGTTGACAGGACTGGCCGCCGCAGGGACCATAATCGCGGTATTGTTCCTGGCGTCGGTGGCATCCCTGGGCTACCGGACTGCCCAGCCCCCCACAGCACTGCGGTGGACCATACTGGCGTTGCTCTCGACGGCTGCACTTGTATCGCTTGTGTGGTTCGTCGCCAGGCCTTTGGCGAAGCGCGAAAATCCCGCACAGGTCGCCAGGTCCGTCGAGCAGGGCATACCACAGGTCAGAAACGACCTGATAAACTCGGTTCTGCTGGCCGGCGACCCTCAACAGGCGAGCCCGGAACTGGTCCGACGGGCCATCGACGAATCCCTTCGCCGAACGCGCGGCGTGGACTTCTACAAGAGCATTCCGTTAACGGCGCTTCGGCGATGGGGCGCCGCGGTGGTCGCGGCCTTGCTGCTGCTGACCGCGTTCGTCTTCCTTCAGCCCGGACCGTTCCGGCGCGGGCTGACGGCAATTGTTCCCTGGCGATACGTGCCCACCACCGGAAGCGTCGAGCTGGTGAGCATATCCCCGGGCGACACCACCTGCTTCGCAGGCGAGCCGCTCGAGATTACCGCAAAGGTCCGCAACCCCGGCGGCGAGCGGCTGGCGGGAGCCGTCGTGGTAAAAGGCAGGGAAAATTCGTATCCGATGTCCGCCGATTACGGCGCGCGAACGTTCCGACGGCGATTCGATGCGGTCAACCAGACCATCCACTACGCCGTGCAGGTGGGCGATTCGCGCTGGCCCGCGGACAGGCCCTACTACAAGGTAACCGTAATGGAAAACGTCGAGGTCGAGGGGCTGGACGTGCGCTACGAGTACCCGAGATACATTGGTAAAAGCCCCCGGACGATAAAGAACTTCGGGGGGAAAATACGCGCACCCCAGGGCACCCGCGCCGAGGTCACCGTCCGCCTGGCCGCGCCGGTAGCATCTGCCGTGTTGCAAATCAAGGGCGACGAGCCCGCTCCCATGAAAGCGGCGCCCGACCACGTGAGTTTCGAGTCGCTGGTGCCGGTAAACGCCGACGGGGCGTATCGGATTATCCTCAAAGACGCCTCGGGCGGCATCATCCGGCGGATACCGGCCTCCTCGACCAAAACCGACGGCGGGTATTACTCAATAACCGCCGTCAGGGACGAACCCCCGGTCGTGCAGTTCACCTCGCCAAACCGCGACGTCGCCGCGGCGCCCGGCGATGAACCGGACACCAGGATAAAAATTCACGACCAGTACGCACTGAAAGAAGCAAAGTTGTACGCCGGTCCGGAGGGCGGACAGTTGTTGCCCCTGCACGATTACGACGTCGGCGGCTCGCAGGGCGGACAATTCGATTATAAATTCGACATGGACCAATACGCCGACGGCGACGTGCTGGTCTATTACGCCGCCGCCACGGATAACAGGAACCTTCCCGGCGTGGGAGGCCCGCAGACCTCCGCCACCCCGCGATTCAAAATTACCGTCCGCGACGCCGGGAGACTCGCCGCCGAAATCGACAGAATGCACAAGCGGCTGCGACGACTGCTGACAAAACTACTGCAAATGCAGGAGGCGCAGAGGCGCAGCACCGAGTACTGCCTTAAATACTACAACACCGCCGACAAGATCGCCCACGTCGGGGCGAAAATCCACGACGCCCAGCGGAACATCCGCGCCGAAATGGTCGACGCCGTCGAGAACTTTCCGTTCAACGCCGACACCGCAGGCGTTCAAAAGACCCTGGCGCGCCTGGGCAATAACGAGGCGGTCCTGGCCGTCGAGCAGGCGCGCGCGGTGGCGGCGCTGGAGTCGCTGAACGGGCGAAACACCGTCTGCCGACCCCTGGCCGAAACGCAGGACGAAATCATCGACGCCCTCCAGTTGTTGCTGGCCCTGCTGCCGTCGCTGGAACAGACCGGCGCCGGCGAAAAGAGCGACATGCCCGCAAGTGACATGCCCTCGCAGGTTAAGGAAAAGACCGACGAACTGTCCGAAGAACTTAAGAAATTCATCGACCAGCAGCGCAAGGTAATCGAGGCCGCCGAACGCCTGTCTAAAAAGCCGCTGGACGAATTCACCCCCGCCGATTACCAGTTGCTCCGCGAGCTCCAGGCCATGGAGGACAAGTGGGAAAAATTCTTCAACGAGGCGCTGGCGGACTTCTCCAAGCTGCTCAAGCAGGATTTCTCCAACCCGACGATACTCAAGGAACTCCAGTCCATCAAGTCGGACATAACCATGGCCAAGGACGCCCTGAGCAAGCAGGCCGCCGAAATAGCAGTTTCCGCCGCCGAATCCGCCATCGACAAGGCCGAGGAACTCACCACCAACCTGGAGAAGTGGCTGCCGGACGAACCCGACCGCGAAAAGTGGTCCATGGAGTCGCCCACCGGCGGGCAGGACAATATCGAGATGCCAGAGTTGTCCTCGGAACTGGTCGATATGGTCGGCGACCTGCTCGAAGATGAGGAGGACCTTTTCGACGAGATGCAGGACGTTTCGAGCAAGGCCGGCATGGCCGGGGACAATATGGGCTGGGACGCAAAAGACGGACCCATCTCCTCAATGGGCGCACAGGGCGTCACCGGAAACCAACTACCCAACAACTCCGAAATCGGCGGCCGAAGCGGCGAAGGCAGGAGCGGAAAGAGTACCGGCGAATTCGTAGGCGAGGAGGCGGTCGGTAAAGGCGGGCGGCGAACGCCGTCGCGCCTGTCGCCCGAACCGTTCCAGCAGGGGCAGGTGGACGACAAGTCAACCCAACCGCCCGGCGGCGCCAGCGGGGGCGGAAAAGTATCCGGCGCAGGCGCCGAGGGGCTGGAAGGACCGGTCCCGGCCCCGCTTGAGCAGGAAATGCCCCGACTGGCACAGAAGCAGGCCGCACTGCACAACCGCGCCGAGCGAATCCAGGCCGGGTTCCGCGCTGGCGATTATTCCAATTTCCGCTTCCTGGAGGCCATCACGCTGATGGACCGCGTGCGGCGAGACCTGGAGAACAACCGCTACTACAACGCCCTGCGGGCGCGCGATGAGGTCATCGGCGCCCTTAAGGACACCCGAACCATGCTCGCAGAGGGCGTGGACGTCACTGCCGATACGTCCTCGCCCATGCCGAAGCACATCCGCGACGACGTCGCCGACGCAAGGAAGGGCAAACTGCCCGAAGACTATCGTCCCGCACTGGAGCAGTTCTACCGACGACTCTCACAGCAAAGCGGAGAATAAACGAGCAAATACTTGTTTTCGCCGGACCCTATGCTCAACATCCTATTATCTTCAAACATGTCGTATCGAAGGATGCCTTCTTTATGACGCAGATGTTTGAGAAAATGTAACACTTCACCCATTTGCAATTAAGGGGCGAGAAAATATTTGAAATTTCCGAGAGTTCAGACTTGCGCACTGTCCCATGCGCGGTATGCATCGGGTATGGGCGTTGCAAACAACAAAGAAGTCCGGACGATACGTGGACACGGCGCCCGGGTCGCTCGCCGGCGTTGCCCTTTCCTCCGCGACGATGTTAAAAATATATCATGATATGCCCTGGCTGTAAAGCATTAAATGCAATCAGGTTATATTTCAATAAGGCCGTTGGAATCACCAGGAGAACTGGATGAGTACCCAAATTGTTTATTCTTCGGATTTTTGCTTTGCGTGGCGTGTTTAAGGCGCCCGTCTCCGGTGAAAAAGCGTAAACTTCAGGTGTTTTTCCTGTATGCTCTGGATCGTGTGATAAGGGGCGTAACCCAGTTTTTGAAATTTCTCGAAGTCTTTCATGTACCCCATGAGCCACGGGGCGGTTTGAGGGTCGCTAATCCAATTTTCCCATTTTTCGTGGGCTTTTTCCCTGCCGAGTTTCTCTTCCATTTCGTCGATTCCCCTATCGCCCACTCGCCATTGCAGGGCGGGTATCAGGCGGTCGCCGCCGTAGTAGAAAAGTGTTTTCGACTGCGGCGAGCCCCAGTGATAGACCGTGCCCTGGTAGTTTTCCTTATCGATTATTTCACGCGCCTCCCGCGCGAATCGGGCGATAGGGGCTCGCTCGTCCCATTTTGTCTCTCCCATGAAGTATCCGAGGTATATAACCGCCAGTCCGGTCACTACCAGCGGCATGACCGCCCTTAAGCGGTTCAGGCGGGCACAGATACCGGCCGCCACCAGCGGCACGCCCGCTATGCACAGGACCACTATCATGTGAGGCCACATCCGAGCGTATATCTCGTGCTGCGGATACAGCCACCATAAAATCGCCAGCCCTATTATTCCCACCGGCGCCACCGGAAGGTACGTTCCGCCCACGAAGCGCGACAGGCCGTTCTTTATCCACTTGTGGTGATAGAACACGTCCTCGGCAATGAAGCCGATAAGCATGCACAGCGCCGGCATGGCGGGAAGGATATAGTGCTGGCGTTTGCCCGCCGAGGCGGTGAACAGCACGAAAATTCCCACAAACCACGCGAACAGGAACACCAGCCCGTCGCGGCGCCGGTGGAACCTGTTCATAAGGGTCACCGCAAGGGCCCCGGGGACGAACGCCAGCCAGGGCAATATGTACTTCAGGAGTATGTAAACGTAATAATGGGGCGGCCTTATGCTGCGCAGGCCCGCGGCCCGCTCGGTAATCTCCTCGGACATGACCTGCTTGGTCATCTCGGGGAACAGGTGGACCATATACATAAACCACGGAATAAAAAGTGCGAGCATGATTACCACGCCCGGCACGGCAGTGGGCAGCAGTTTAAATATCGGTCGCCAGCCCCGGCTGCGGAAAAAGTACCATATCATCGGCAGTCCGAACGCGGCAGCAGTGACGATATATATGCCACTGCCATGCGAAAACAATTTTATCATTGCTGAGTTCACCGCATGTATGTGCAGCACGCACAGCACCGCGGCCAGGGCGACGCCCGTGGCTATCAGGAATGCCCTCAGCGAGCCAATCCCCTTTGCGTCGTCGAATCTTTCTCTCGACTGGCGCCAGAACAGGTACACCAGCAGCGGCCAGAACAGCATCATCGGCACGAACTGCTTTGAGAGGTTTGCCAGCCCCATCAGCACCCAGAAGAATATCATCCAGGCGTTGCGCCTGCGGGAGGTGGAGGCATGAATGCCGAAATAGAAACTCGCCATCGCCGCCGTCATGAGCATGCACAGGAACATTTCCGGTCGGCCCGAGCGTCCTTCTCGCTGAAAAGGAATACAGGTGACGAACACCAGCGCGCCGAAAATCGCCGCGCGTCTGGAGAACATCCGCCTTCCCAGCGCCAGAAGAATAACCGCACACAGCACGGACGCGATCGCCGCATATGCGCGCGCCGTGAAATTCGTAACTTCTCCGCCCCACAGGCCCGCCGTCGCCGCAGCGCACCAGTACGCCAGGGGGGTTTTGTCCAGGCGGGGCCGGCCGTTGTGAACCGGAACCATCAGGCGGTTCAACCTTGTTTCCGGCGGCACGTCGTAGTCCAGGTCGGTCTCGATGAGCCAGGGTGCCTCGCCCCGCATCCCCTTGGCGGTCAGCGCAAGGCGGGCTTCGTGATCGTTCATCACCTTCCCGCCGAGGTTCAGGAAAACTATCACAGCCGCAATCGCGCCCACTACCAGGTAGTGCCACCGCGCCTTCGGTTCGGTGTCGGGTTGTTGTATTTTTTCTTGTGTTTCCATGGCGATATCTTGTGCGGTTATAGGGGTAATGTCAAAATATTGGTTATATTTACCAAACAGGCCTGTACGGATTTTTGCTTGCGCTTCGGTTTTTCTCTCATCTATAGGCGTCGTGGGTGTAGAGCCAGTGCGCCGATTGCAGCAGTGATATCGCGAAGCGACGCATCTTTTGCTTCAGTTTGCCGTTGGGGTCGTCCACGGGCCGCATCTGGTCCGGCGGGTATAGTCGCCCCAGAATGGGTTCTTGTCCGTGAGGCGGCTGCATCAGAATCCGCCGCTTGCCGTCTATAAGCATAAGTATTCGGTCGTCCTGTATAAGCGCCCAACTTTTGTCCTCGGGTCGGTCCAGGGCGCTGGAGCCGAAGAAACTGTGGCGATACCGGCCGCCGAGAATGTCCATAATCGTCGGCGCGATGTCCGTCTGGCTGCACACCGTCGAGATTCGCCTGCCCTGGTCTTTGAGGATGGCGGGGGCGTAGATAACCAGCGGTATGCGGTAAATGGTGTGGCGCTGCGACTCGCTGAGGATGCCGCCGCAGGAATCAGCCGTGAACAGAAATATGGTGTTGTCGAAATAGTCGCTCTTACGGGCCTTTTCAATAAACTGACCTATCGCCCAGTTGACGTAGCTAACCGCACGGAAATGCTCGGCGTGTGGCGAGTCGGGATAGGGTGATTCGACGCCGACGTCCGGAATTAAATATGGGCGGTGCAGACTCAGCGTCAGCAATGCGGCGAAGACGGGGCCTTCGGCGGTGTGTTTGGTCAGGTATTCGTGCGCGGTGTTGAACATGTCGCCGTCGCACCAGCCCAGGTGTGTGCGGAAAGTCTGGTAGGTGAAATCGTCCGGCCAGACGAAATCGCTGAAGCCGTTGGACGACATGAACGACTGGCGGTGGTCGTAATGGGGCTGGCCGCTGTGAATAAATGTCGTTCTGTAACCGCGCCGACGCAGGACGCTTGCGATTGTCAGGAAGTTGCCCTCGCTGCGTGAACGGGTGATGACGGACTGGCCCGGAAGGTCGGGAAACCCGCCCAAAATGCCAATGACCCCGCGCGTGGTTCGCGAGCCGACGGCGTAGCAGTTATCGAACAATATGCCGTGTTTGGTAATGCGAGTTAGGTTGGGCATAAGGCCTTCGCGCCCGCCCAACAACTCGAAATAATTCCAGCCCATGGACTCCAGTATGACCAGTACAACGTTGTAGTCCTTCTGCGGTTTGCCGGTGTCTGTGATGCGCCGCAGCGGATTTTCGGATGCCTCCACGAAGCGGTCGTTTTTCCGGCCGAGCATCTGGCGAGCGGTGGAGAACGCCTCGTCCCGGTCGATGGTGTCATAAAGTTCATCGAGCGATTGTTTTCGCGCGACATGGTCGTAAACCGCCTCGCGCAGCGTAAACGGACCGTTGAGAGTAAGCTGGGCGATTTCGGGGTAGTCGGCAAAATAAGCCGGACCTGTGTTGATCGCCTTGGGCCCCAGCGAACCGCGAATACCCAACACCACAAGGGCTATCATTACCACGTACCAGGCGATTATCCGCCAGGCGGGCGCGCCCTGGTAAGGTGCTTTGAAGCCGAATTTCATAAGCGTCAACATGGCCGCAGCCAGCACAATTACACCGCCTGCCGCCGCGGGAATCACCGGGAACTGGTCCCATATAATCTTCCAGACATAGTCGTATTCGAAGTATTCGATGACGTAATAATTCAGGTGCCGCCCGAACTCGTGGAAGAAAAAGAAATCGACCGCAAGAACGATAACGAGAACGGTAACGATAGCGGCCGCCAGCGACGAAACGAGTAAGCGAAACCACCGCCGGCGCAGAAACTGCGGGGGCGCGGGAAACAGCACAATCATCAGCGGCACGACGAGCGAACATGCGATGCAGGCGTCAAAACGAAGACCCACAAGGAAAGACATGGCGATTGTGCCCGCCGAGACCTCGCTGAAATATGCGGGCGTGGTGAGCAATATCAGCAACCGATGGATGCTTATCGCCAGCATGGATACGATAAAGACCTGTATAGGTATCATGGTGCGAAAGTGAAGCAGGCCGACCTTTACCAGGAAGTTTTTCAGCGGATGGCTTTGCTCGCCGTCCCCCGCCGGGGTTTGCAGTGCTTCATTTATCTTTTCCATGAAGAAATCATTCTTTCATACGAGGAAAAATTAAAAGCGCAGTTTCAACTCTGAGACGCAACACGAACGGAATCATTCCCGCATCACCTCAGCCGGCGTTTGATAGCCAGGGCATCGTCGCGGCCTGGTATTGAGCAAGTGCTCAACGTAACGAACATACGGATACGTGGCGCCGCGAATATCGAAGCCCTTTGGGAAAAACCGCCGAAGCAATCCGTTGGTGTTCTCATTCAATCCACGCTCCCGCAAATGATACGGACGTGCAAAGTAAACGTCCAGTCCCAATCCGCACCAATGGTGGAAAGTGCCCTACAGATTAATAACTCGGATACGGTGTGGGTTGTTACTGCTTGTACCTGGCGGGACTTTCATCCGCTACTTCTTGCCCGTTACTGGTGCTTGTGAAAAATATTGAACACTACCTGAGGATTTTCGCATCTACGCAGATTTCGATGACAACACCCGACGGCGGAAATGGTGGCGATTTCGAACGCATTTATTTATGCTGATCGCGCCACGCTAACGTTTCGGTGCAAAATGGCGCAGATTGTTTATATAACCTCGTCCTCGCACTCCGGCTCGACGGTGCTGGACCTGCTGGTCGGCTCTATTAACGGCGTATTTTCGACCGGCGAACTGGCGCATCTGACATGGCTGTTGCGCCACCAGCAGAATCCCTCGGACGATACGCACACCGTGTGCAGCTGCAGGCGGGGGCTGCGCGATTGTCCTGCCTGGGGCAAAATCCTCCGCCGGGTCGGGCGGCGTCTGGGGTTCGACGTTTTCGACAAGCCAAAGCGACTCCGCCTGCAACTGCTGCACAACGAGAGATACAGCAAATGGGGGCGCTTCAAGAGCAAATTCAAGCCGCGGGGAACCTTCGGGCACATCATTCAACATTCGAAATACGCCCCGCTGGAAGAACTCGTAATGCGCCTCTACAGGTCAAAAATCCGCAGCAACTGGAACCTTTTCGACGAGATCGGCCGGACGCTCGGCGTGCGCTACGTCGTCGATTCCTCCAAGGTCCTGCAGCGGCTGAAAATGCTCTACTGGCAGCGGCCCGACGACGTGACGGTTCTGTGCCTCATGCGCGGGCTGCGCGGAAAGGCGTATTCCTCGAAAATGCGGGGCCGAGACATGTATGCCTCGGCCAGGGCGTGGGTGCGGCATTACAACCGCACCTGGCGCGTGCTGCGTCGAATGAACACCGACAGGATACTACCGGTCCAGTACGAGCGCGCCTCGGCCGACCCCGCCGCCGCAAGGAGGCGAATTGCACAATTCCTGAACCTGGAAGATCCCGGCGACCAAATCGACATCGACACGCGAAATTATCACCTCATCGGCGGAAATACCGTCCGCTACGACGGGCCTATCGAAATCCGCACCAACGTGGACTGGCGAGACGACCTTACCGACCAGGAGCTGAGCGAACTGCACAAAATCGCACAGGACCTGGACCCCGGACTGCTTAAACTCGGCCTGAAACCCTTCGCCGAGACGGCGGAATAAGCCCCGCCGACGAGGTAATTTATGCTCCATTTCCTACTCGTCAGCGCCCGTCCGCTACTTGAACAGGAGCGACTAAAAACTGAATAGACTCCCGCTTGCCTTTCCGCCGCGCGCCTGTCGCTTGCGATTTTTCGCCTTGTCAGGGCGTCGCGCCTGTGGCGCACGTTGTCGAGAATCGCGGGCACATCGCCGTTGTCCAGACAGATTCCGTGCCGCGGACACACGTCTATCCTGGTCGGACCCTGAATTTCCACCTTATTTTACCCCGGAATCTGTCCGGCGCATGGGAACGGGTACAGCAATCTGGCCCACTAATGCCCCCTAAAACGCTACAGCGGCAGTTTGTTTATTCGGGCGAATTCATCCTTCAGGGCCGGGTAGAGGCGGCGGTACTGGTCGTATATTTTCTTGTAGAGGCGTTTGGCCTTGGGATTGGGTCTAATCTTGCGCGTGACCTTCACTGCCGCCTCGCAGGCCTGCTTTGCGTTCTTGAACCTTCCGGTCCCGATGGCCGCCAGTATCGCCGCCCCGTAGGCCGGGCCTTCCTCGGCGTTTATCGTCACGCACGTCGAGCCGTACACGTCGGCCTGGAGTTGCCGCCAGAATTCGCTCCGCGCCCCCCCGCCGGTCAGGCGTATGCTCCGCGGACGCAGGCCCCGATCCCGCATAATCGTTACCGCGTCGTTCATCGCGAACGTGGCGCCCTCCATCACCGCGCGGATAAGTTCGTTGCGCCCCGTTCGCGAATGGATTCCCACCCAGCATGCCCGTGCGTCAGGGTCGGCGTGGGGCGTCCGCTCGCCGGTGAGGTAAGGCAGAAAAAAAACGCCCTCGCATCCGGGCGGCGCCTCGGCGGCGGCATCGGTGAGCAGTTCGTAGGGGTCCAGGCCCTTTTTGGAGGCCGCGGCGACCTCCGCGCCGCCCAGCGTGTTGCGGAACCACTGGAAACTCCCCCCCGCAGAGAGTATGCACCCGAACAGGCAATACTCTCCTGCCACCGACGCACAGAACGTCTGCACGCGCCCCTGGGGGTCGGTTACGTAATCTTTGCTGTGGACGTACACCACGCCGGATGTCCCGACGCTGGCGCTGCACAGCCCGCTGCGGACGATGCCGTTTCCCACGGCGGCGGCCTGGTTGTCGCCCCCGCCGCCGACCACCGGCACGCCCGCCGGTATGCCAAGCGTCTTCGCCGTCGAGGCAGTCACCCTGCCGGTCACCTCGTGCGACTCGACCACCGGAGGAAGGTAATCGGCGTCCAGTTGGAATGTGGAGATAATCTTCGGCGACCAATTGCGGGTCTTTTGGTTGAGCATGAGTGTGCCGGACATGTCCGAGACCTCCCCGACGTACTGACCGGTCAGGCGCAGGCGGATGTAGTCCTTCGGCAGCAGCAGGTGGCGTGCCTTTTCATATATTTTCGGCTCGTGCCTGCGGACCCACAGCAGTTTCGTCAGCGTGAACGAGGTCATCGCCACGTTTCCCACCAGCGAGATGAGATTTTTCGGTCCGCCGACCTTGCGGTGGATTTCCCGGACCTCGTCGGCTGTGCGCTGGTCGTTCCATATAAGCGCAGGCCGCAACGCCCTGCCCGCGCCGTCGGTGAGCACCAGCCCGTGCATCTGCCCCGAAAGGCCTATCCCGGCGACCTGTTTGGGATTAATCCCGGCTTTTTTTATAGCGGCGCGGATGGCCTTTTTCGACGAAGACCACCACTCGTCGGGCTTCTGCTGGCTCCAGCCTGGCTTCGGGGCATATATGGGGTGCTCGGCGTTCGCTACCGACAGGACCTTGGCGTTTGCGTCGGTCAAAAGCGCCTTTGTGCCGGATGTGCCTACGTCAATGCCTATATAATACGCCATTTTTGTCACCTTTCATCCAAACCGTTGCCGGACACGAATCAACCGGCGGTATTGAAGCATTTTTCGGTAACTAATGCAATGCAAGCGTGCCGACATCGTGCGGAAGATCAACATTTTTACCCTTGACATTGTTAAATTACGACGATTTGTGCCTAATTTTCAAACTGTGGGGTTTTTTCACAAGTTCATTCATAACAAGGCCCTCCCTGCG
>CAYZPY010000019.1:0-26167 GCA_964480425.1 uncultured Planctomycetaceae bacterium | reverse complement strand
ACCCGGAGACGATTACACCTTACACCAGCGCTCAGTTTTTGGGGACAAGCTCAAAATGCCTTCTGAAGAAAAAGATGAATTAATAAAAGTATTCAACGGTAGTGATAAAGAGCCGGTTTCTCTCGTGGATATCGAAGACAAGGGACTAATTCCATTATGCGCGAATATTTTTTTCCAAGCTATCCGTCTTTACGTTGTGTGCGAAGATAAAGATGTTGTGGTAAAACTTAAAAAAAGAGTGAAGGACTGGGATAAATCTTCTGCGTAAGATTACCTTTGCCAATCCCAAAAACTCCCCCCAGCGAATATACTAACCTTACAACTTCTATATCGTGTATTGACGTTTATTGATGTTACGTTCTTACATGTCCTCTGCCGGTAACGATCCACTTGTATGTGGTAAGGTCTTCGGCACCCATGGGTCCGCGGGCGTGGAGTTTGTCGGTGGAGATGCCGATTTCGGCCCCCAGGCCGTACTCTCCCCCGTCGCTGAAGCGGGTCGAGGCGTTGACCATCACGCTGGACGAATCCACGCCGTCGGTGAACCGCCGGGCCGCCTCGACAGACTCGGTAACTATCGCGTCGGTGTGGTTCGAGCCATAGGCGTTTATGTGCTCTATCGCCTCGACCAGACCCTCCACCACCTTCACCGCCAGGATCAGATCCAGGAACTCCTCGCTCCAGTCGTCCTCGCCGGCAGGCTTCATCTGCGGGCAAAGTTTGCGCGATTTTTCGCAGCCGCGCATCTCCACTCCCGCGTCGGTCAACTTTTCGGCGATTCGGGGCAGGAATTCATCCGCTATAGCAGCGTCGAGGAGCAGTGTCTCAGCGGCGTTGCACACGCCCGGGCGCTGGCACTTGGCGTTCATTACAATTTCCTCCGCCATGTCCGGGTCCGCGTCGGCGTGGACGTAAACGTGGCAGTTTCCGGCGTAGTGCTTGATAACGGGGACGACGGCCGCCTCCGCCACGGCGCGTATCAGCCCGGACCCGCCGCGGGGGATGATGAGGTCTATCATGCCCTCTGCGCGGCACATGGCGGTTACTATCGCGCGGTCGGGCGATTCGATGACGGTAACGGCGTCGGCGGGCAGTCCGGCAGAGGTCACACCGGCGGTGAAGGCCTCGGCGATGGCGAGGTTGGAGTTAATGGCCTCTTTTCCCCCGCGGAGAATGACGGCGTTTCCGCTCTTGATGCATAGTCCTGCGGCGTCTGAGGTTACGTTAGGCCGAGACTCGTAAATAATGCCGATAACCCCGATGGGTACGCGGCGTTTTTCGATCCTCAACCCGTTGGGGCGGTTATATGCGGCTATCGCCCGCCCCACCGGGTCGGTCTGTGCTGCGATCTGCTCCAGAGCCCGGGCCATCTTCTCAATCCGCGAGTCGGTGAGGCGAAGGCGGTCGACCATCGCCTCGCTGAGATTGAACTTTTCGCTTTGGGCGAGGTCCTTCTGGTTTGCGTTCCGGAGTTGCGCCTTTGCGTCGCGCAGCGCCGTGGCGGCGGCGGTCAGCGCCGCGTCGCGGACCTGCCCCGTCGTCGAGGACAGCGCCCGGGCCGCGGCACGCGTGCCGGATGCGAGTGTGCGAATGTATTTTTCCGCTTCCATGTATAATTCCTCGATGTTCCGTACGTTCGGCGCCCGCCGGGCGGCTTGCCCGAGCCGGGGCGAACTATTTGAGTTCGAATGCGCCTTGCGTATATACTACATGATTTCAGCGGCGCGTGCAGCCATGGGAATCGTTTAACTTTAACACAATACAAGGCGGCCTTTACCAAGGAGACGCAAAATGGGCAAGTACATTTACTTTGGTCTTTTGGCGGCGTTCGTTCTGGCGTGGTCATCCGGTCACGCCGAAGCCGCTAAAAAGGGCATGACGGCAAAAGAAATGGTCGCAAAAATCCTCGCCGCGGCGCCCGAAAAACCCGTCGCCAAACCTGAAAAATCCAGGAAGATGCTGGTGTTCAACCTCTGCTGCGGTTTTAAGCACGCCTCCATACCAACCGGCGCAAAAGCGATGGAAATTCTCGGGGCAAAGACCGGCGCCTGGGAGACCGCCGAGAGCAGCGACCCGGACGCCCTGACGGCGGAGAATCTCAAAAAATACGACGCCGTCTGCCTGAACAAGACTACGAAACTCGGGGAGAAAATGACAAAAGCCCAGGCCGGGGCGCTGAAGGATTTCATATCCGGCGGCGGGGGGCTGGTGGGGATACACGCCGCGACCGACAACTTCTACAAGTTGCCCGAACTGGCGGAAATTATGGGCGGCCTGTTCCACGGGCACCCATGGAACGAAGAGGTGACCATCAAGGTCGAAGAGCCCGACCACCCGATCTGCAGGGTGCTGGGGACCGATTCGCTGACGCTGACCGACGAGATTTACCAGTTCAAGGACCCCTACTCCCGCAAGCGCCTGCGCGTGCTGTTGTCGATCGACACCGAGAAGACCGACATGGACAAGGGCGGGAAAATCAAGCGCGATGACGATGACTTCGCCGTGTCGTGGATACGCACTTACGGAAAGGGGCGGGTGTTCTACTGCTCGCTGGGCCACCGGCACGATGTGTTCTGGAATCCCAAGGTTCTGAAGTTCTACCTTGCGGGCATACAGTACGCCATGGGCGACCTGGCCGCCGACGCCGCGCCAAGCGCCTCGAGCGCGGCAGAACCATATCGCGTGGACCCGTTCGTGGGCGAGTACCAGGGCACGTTCAGGACCGCCGAGGGAAAGGAGACCGACGCGGCGGGGCAGGTCTTCGCACAGGGCGACGATAAATATAAGGTGCTGCTTCTGCCGGGACAGAACGTCGGGGACGGCGTGAAACTGGGCAAGAAAAGCCGGGTAATCGAACTGACCGGGCATGCGGAAAAGGGCGCCGAGGAGGTCGAAATCACCGGAGGGGGCTTCCGCGGAACGCTCAGTTCCGAGGCGATATCGGCCGAGGGCGACGATGGAAAATTCGAGTTGAACTACACGGTCAGAAAAAGTTCCGCGCTCCGGGCCAAGCCGCCAAAGGGCGCCACCGTCCTGCTGCCCTACGAGCCGGGCAGGAAGACCTCGCTGGACGCGTGGAAGAACAGGAAATGGAAAATCCTGTCCGACGGTTCGGTCGAGGTCAACGGCGGGAGCAACTTCACGAATGAGAATTTCGGCAGCGCCAAACTGCACGTGGAGTTCCGCATCCCCTACGAGCCGAAACGCCGCGGACAGAAGCGCGGAAACAGCGGAGTGTACGTCCAGGGACGCTACGAGGTGCAGGTGCTGGACTCATTCGGCCTGGCGCCGAAAAAAGGCGACTGCGGGGCGATATACGGCGTGAAGGTCCCCGACGTTAACGCATCCCTGCCGCCGGGAAGGTGGCAGAGTTACGACATCGAGTTCCACGCCCCAGTTACGGACGACTCAAAGGTCGTCAAGCCCGCGACAATCACCGTGCAACACAACGGAATAACGATTCACAAGGACGTCAATATTCCCTCCCCCACCGGAGCGGCGAAATTCAAGAAGGCAGGACCGGACGGGCCCCTGATGCTCCAGGACCACGGGCATCCCGTGAGGTTCAGGAACATCTGGCTGGTTGAACTGGAAGATTAATCTTAAACGATTCGGAGAAGCAAATGGCTAACACACCCGGCGACGGCGACAAACCGGACGGATTCACCAGGCGTGATTTTCTCGCGTCGGCGGCGGGCGCGGCGGCGGCGGCGATGGCACCGCGGGTATTATCCGCACAGGCCGCCTCTTCGGGCTCGAACACCCTGAACATCGCCCTTATCGGCGCAGGCGACCAGGGCAGGGGGCGACTTATGATTCCCTGTCTGAAAATCCCAAACCTGCGCTTTCGCGCGGTGTGCGACATCTGGAAATATCATCAGAAATACGCCTCCAACATCCTCAAGAAGTACAAGCATCCGGTCAACGTCTACGAGGATTACCGCGAACTGCTGGCCAATGAGAATGACCTCGACGCCGTCATCATCGCCACGCCCGACTGGGTCCACGCCGAACAGACCGTCGCCTGCCTGGAGGCGGGACTGCACGTCTACTGCGAGAAGGAAATGTCAAACTCGCTCCGGGACGCCGCCGACATGGTCCTCGCCGCACGCAAGGCGAAAAAACTTCTACAGATCGGGCACCAGCGCCGCAGCAACCCCCGCTACCTGCATGCCCTGAAGATGATCGAGAAGGACAAGATACTCGGTCGGCTCACCCACACGTTCGGACAGTGGAACCGCACCCGGCTGATGGAGCGCGGCTGGCCCGATAAATACACGATGGACGAGACGAAACTGGAGAAATACGGGTACGGCTCGATGTTCCGCTTCCGCAACTGGCGGCGATACCGCAAATACTCCGGGGGCTCGATTGCGGACCTTGGCTCGCACCAGATTGACGTTTTCAACTGGTACGTCGGCGCGCCCCCGAATGCGGTGCAGGCGTCCGGCGGGACGGACCACTACGACAAGATCGAATGGTACGACAACATCATGGCCATCTACGAATGGAACACCCGGGACGGGACGGTCCGCGGCTTCTACCAGCAACTCAATACCACCAGCCACGACGGATACTACGAGACCATCATGGGCGACGAGGGCTCGCTGGACATCTCCGAGCATCCCTCATTCCAGAGCCGCATCTTCCGCGAACCCACCGCCAAAAAACGCCAGTGGGAAGACGAGGCCGAAAAAGTCGAAAAAGGCGACCGGGATGCGATAGCACTGAAGGTCGGCGAGACCACCAACAAGGACGCCAAGGTCGAAAAAATGATCGCCAACCTCAACAAGCCCGTCCACCAGCCCCACCTGGAAAACTTCTTCGACGCCATACTCGGGCGGGACAAACTGAACTGCCCCGGCGAGATCGGATACGAAACCGCCGTTACCGTCCTGACGACCAACCGGGCCCTGACCGAGGGCAAAATACTGAAATTCAAACCGGAAGATTTCCGCGTATAATACCGCCAAACGGGAGAGCGGATGAGACAAGCAGCGTGTTTGATACCGGCGTGCGCGATGGTTCTGTTTTCGACGTCGGCGTTGGGCGACGACGAGCACCCGCCTGCAACCGACAGTCGGGCCAGGTACGTACACAACATCAATCTCTACGACGCCGAAGATACGCTGATATCACCCCACGATTCGTCGCCCGGCGTCTATTCGCCCGCACAGACGTGCGGAAAGTGTCATGATTACGCCACTGTCGCCGGCGGGTGGCACTTCAACGCCGCCCACGGCCAGGCCCCGCCCGGTCGAGCCGCACAGGCGTGGATACTCACCGACGCCGCCACCGGAACGCAGATTCCCCTGTCATACCGCCCCTGGGGGGGCGCTTATAATCCAACGGACGTGGGACTCTCCCCGTGGGACTTCATAATGACATTCGGGCGGCACCTGCCCGGGGGGATAACAAAGGAACTCGCCGATGAGCCCGACACCGAGGCGCGGTGGGACCTGTCCGGCGAACTGGAGATTGACTGCATGCTCTGCCACGCCGCGGACGGGCGATACGACCCCGCCGAGCGCGCCAGGCAGATCGGGTATCAGAACTTCGCCTGGGCGCCAGCGGCGGCGACGGGACTGGCCGTGGTGCGTGGAAAGGTTTCCCAGGCGCCCGAACAGCCGGGGGGCGAGGAGTTCGACCTTTCGCAGTTCGACCCGGCCGCAGAGGACGACGGCGACAGCGCCGCCAAGGCGCCGGTGGAAATAAAATACGACAAGAGACGGTTCGACGCCGACGACAGGGTGTTTCTGGCCATCACCGCCGCCCCCTCGCCCCAGCGTTGCTACTACTGCCACACCAATCGCCCGCTGAGCGGAACGGGTGGGGATCACCTCGGCGGCGACACCGACGTGCACCTCGAGGCCGGAATGAACTGCACCGACTGCCACCGCAACGAACTTGAGCACAGAATCACCCGCGGATACGAGGGCTACGCCGACCGGCGAGACCGACCCGAGGCGGCGGGGCTTACCTGCCGCGGATGCCACCTCGGCGAGAACACCGACGGCGAGAGTATCGGACCGCCCGGGCGGCTCGGCTTTCCCACCGTGCACTTCGAGAAGTTGTCCTGCACGGCGTGCCACAGCGGCCCGCGACCGGGCGACCAGGTCCGCGGCGTGCAGACGTCAAGGGCGAACGGGCTTGGACTGTCATCGCAGACGCGTTCGGACCAGACGCCCCCTTACATAATCGAACCGGTATTCATGGAAAAAGACGGCGTCGTGGGTCCCTACCGACTGGTCTATCCGTCCTACTGGGCACGACGGACACGAGAGGGGCTAAAACCACTCAATCCGCGACAGGTCAGGGCGACGATTGAAAAAATATTGCCGCCCGACCGGGACGACCACCCCCGGCTCGACGCCGAGGCGGTGGCGAAGGTGCTCGCCGCCCTGGGCGAGGATAAGGACGCCGCCGAGCCGGTGTACGTCTCGGGCGGGATGGTCTACTACATCGGCAATCGCGGGCAGATGGAGTCGAACAAAAGCCCCCACCGCGAACCCTACGGGTGGGCGATCGCGCACGACGTTCGCCCTGCCGGCGACGCCCTGGGGAACGACTGCCAGGACTGCCACTCGCTGGGCGCGCCGTTTTTCTTCGGCAAGGTGACGCCCCGCACTGTGAACGACCTGCCGCCCCCGCCGGCGGCGACGATGCACCAATTGGCCAACTACGACCCGCCCTACTGGCGCGCCTTTGCCGTGCTGTTTATCGTCCGCCCGCTGCTGAAGGTGGTCTGCTTCGCCTCGGCGGGAGTGCTGGCGCTGGTGCTGCTGCTGTACGGGCTGTCGGCATTGAGGACCGTTGCAGGGGCGCTGGCCTCGATGATATCCGAAAAACAAACGGGCTGATTACATAAATGATCGGACGAGCCATAGGAACGAGCATCGCCGAGGCAAGAGACGCCATGGCGCGCGGGCTGGTGCGGCTTGGCGTTGGGCCGAACTTGCTGACCTTCATGGGCATAATCATAACACTCGGCGCAGGAATATGTTACGCGCTGGCGCCCACGAAGGGCAAATTCGCGCCGAACCTGGACCCCACCGCCCCTGCCAACGGGTTCCTGCTGCTGGCCGGCGGACTGTTGCTGCTGGCCTGTGCCTGCGACATGCTCGACGGGGCGGTGGCGCGAATCGGCGGCAAGAAAACGTTGTTCGGCGCCTTTCTGGACAGCAGTATCGACCGCATCGGCGACTTCGCCGTCTACGCGGGGATCGCCGCATTCTACGCACGGCGAGAACCGGCCAACGTGACGTTCGTGGTCCTTTCCATGGTGGCGTCTTTCAACGCGTTCATGATCTCATACACCCGCGCCCGGGCAGAGGACCTCATCGAATCCTGCTCGGTTGGATACTGGCAGCGCGGCGAGCGGTCGGCGGCCATCCTCATCGCCACCTTCGCGCACAACATCCCCGCCCTGGTGCTCCAGCAGGCGATCCTGCCCGCCTTTACGGTCTATCGAAGAATGACCCACACCCGCGCTGTGCTGGCAGGCAAGAGCCCCGTCACCGACCCAAGGCGGGGCACATTACTCGACAAGGTCCGCATGTGGCGATGGAAGCGGATGACCGTCCCCTACGATTTCGTCACCGCGCTGAACATCGCGTGGTTGCTCTTGGCGCGGTTCGATGCCGATAACGTGTTCGTGTGGTAAATAACGCGGCGAGCAGGCATTAAACCGGCGTGATGAAATCCCACCTCCGGGGCGTCGTGTTCTCGCGTTTGAAATTCTTGTGCGCATATTCGATTGCGCGATCAACGTCCCGTCCGGTGCAAAGATGAACGTGCCGACCGCCAGGGCGAACCCGCAGGAGACGGAATCTATCCGGCGCGTCTCGAACCTTACCGGCGGATATTTAAGCGCCGCCTTGGCCTTGCTGCGCGCGTTTATCCGTTATTTTTTCTTCCGCACTTCTTCCTTGATTCGCTGTATGTGTCCCCGTCCGAGGGCTTTGACCTCGCAACCCAGTTCGAAATATCGCCTTATGCGCTCGTCGTCGAGTATGCCGAAGCAGTCCACCACCGCCAGCGGGCCGCCGGCCCACTTGACGACGTCCTCGGGCGCCAGGTCCAGGTACGGCTCGTGCGGCACCGCCAGCACGAGGGCCTCTGCGCCCCTCAGCGCCTTTTGCAGGTTGTCGCAGACGCGCACGTCGGACAGTTCCTCCTGGTTGCGGAAGAATCGCTTCCAGGATTGGCCCGGGGAGGGATAGACTTCCTGCTTTTCCAGTTCGTACCAGTGCTCCACGTACGGGTCGTGCACGCGGATTTCGGCGCCCATTTCCTTTAATTTCCGCGCGACCAGTTCCGAGCCGCTGTATCGCGTGTCGCCCACGTCCTGCCGGTACGAGGCGCCCGCGATGAGCACGTCGGCGGCGGCGATGTACTTGCCAATGTTGCGCAGCGCGTCGCGGACGAGTTCGGCCACGTGCAGCCCGCGCGTGTCGTTTATGTCGATTGCGGTGGGCGTTATCTGGAAGACCTCCTCGCCGTCGTTGAAGCCCAGGATGTGCTTGTAAGCCCAGTAGCCCAGCCCACCGTCCTTGGGCAGGCAGTACCCGCCGATGCCCGGTCCGGGGAAGATGATGTTGCTGTGCGTGGGACGCATCTTGATGGCGTTGATGACCTTTATCAAATCGACCCCGTTGCGCTCGGCGAACAGCGACCACTCGTTGAGAAACGCCAATATCGTGGCGCGGTACGAATTCTCGACTATCTTGGTGGTCTCCGATTCGATGGGACGGTCCATCACCGTAAGGGGGTAGTCCCTGGTGTTCAGGATGTCCTTTAGGAACTTCACCACCCGTCGCCGCGCCTGGGGCGTGCAACCGGCGCAGACCCGCCAGAAATCGCGGATGCTGGCCACGTAATTCCGGCCCGGCATAACGCGCTCGAAACTGTGCGACAGTAGCGGCGTGGACTTTATCCCCCGACGCTGGAACGCCTTTTTCATAATCGGCCAGGCCACGTACTCCGTCGTGCCCGGCGCCACGGTGGTCTCGATGAGCACCAGGCACTTGGGGGGAATCTTCCCGCCTATGGTCCTCATGGTGGCCTCAAGGGCGGACATTTCGGCCTGTCCGGTCTTCATATTGCCCAGGTCCTGCTTGGAGTAATCGCACTGTACGTCAACCACCACCACGTCGGCGAGTTTGAGGCAGTCGTTGTTGTACGTGGCGGTGAGGGTCTTTTTTTCCTTTACGCAGCGTCGGATCATGGGATCCACCTCGGGGTCTTCGGCCTTGACCGGCGCAACGCCCCGATTCAAAAGTGGGATCTTCCAGTAACTTCGCGTACTGGGCCTCTGGCAGCCGACGACGAACTTGTTCGACCCGCCCTTCCTGTCGGTTGAGTCGGCCACGATGCCTGCCATCACCGCGCCCACGAAACCCACGCCCATGACCACGACTATTTCCTTTCCTTCCTTGCGGGCCTGTTTGACGAGTTTCTCCACCCGCTTGTACTCGGCGGCGTATTCGCTCCGGGCGGGTATCTTGAACTTTTCGCCTTCGGGACTTATCGAGTAATCAGCCATGCTTTTCTCCTGAAACAGGTATTCCAAAACAGTGAAGGACTGACAGTTTACACCAGAATCGCCGCGCTGAACCGGAAAAATCGCGAATATTCCACCTCAAGCGAAATTATACGGCATCCTATCGAAAGACCATCCATTTTTACCGGATGAAGCGCCGGTCTTCTTTTAAGAAACTCCAAGTGTCTTATCTCCGTGTACGGGTAACTGAAACGCGAACTTTGCCGCCTGTCTTTCCATGGATGTGACGACTTGCCCGTACACGAAGCAACCCTCGATTGCTTCATAAAGTTTTCCCGAAAGTTTTTTGAACGTTTCGCCCCCAGTGGCGCAGCCGGGAATGGCGGGAACCCCGGGGCGGTACGCCTTACTCGGCCTGGTGAACAATGACCTACAACTTCATAATTATCCTGTTGCTGGTATTGTACCACCAGTTAAAGATATTGGTCGATCAAGACGGCTTAGAGGGCTGCATCGACAATGCTGCGGCATTGCCTGCTTCGCCGTCCTCGCCGGGCCAGTCCTCAGCGACGAACACGACGACAATCTTTCTGCAAACTGCTCCAGTCATTCCCCGTTGCGGATAATTTTCGTCCATCGTTTGTCCAGCCAGTTCCACCACATGTCCGGATGCTCGTGGAGGAACTCGTCCACGCTGCGTGCCCATTTCTGCGTTGCCTGGGCGGCGAGCTTCTTGACGCCCCTTCGTCGGGGCAGTGATATCGGCTCGCCGTAACGAATGCGGTAAACCTCACCGTCCCACCACCACACCACCGGCACCACCGGCGCGCCGGTCCGCAGCGACATCACGAATACCCCTGTTGGAAAATAAGTCGTTTTACCGTAAATCTTTACCGGCACGCCCTGGTGCTGTTTGCGGGGCGTATCGGCAGTGAGATACAACAGGCGCTTCTGACGCAGAATCTCAAGCGCCACGTGCAGGCGCTGCGCCTTGCCGGCGCCCCTGGGGGGATATACAAGATGACCCCGCCCGGCCAGTCCTATCGCCTCGTTTATCTTCATCTTCCGCGGGTCCTTGTTGCGACGCAGGTAGATGCTGCAAGGGATTCGCTGGGAGAGCACCGGCGGATATATCGGATAGTTGCACAGGTGCGGCGCGATGTTGATGACCCCCCTGCCGGCGTCGTGCGCCTGCTTTAGTATCTCGAAGGTCTCGTCGAAGGCGAACTTCTCGGGGCATCCGCTGTCGGGGAAACCCGCGCGGAACACGTGCGCCAGCATGATCAGCTGGTCTATCGCCCTCTCGAAATGCTCGTCCACCAGACCCTCGCGATACACACCTGCAAGTTTCATGTTCGTCGCCAGGCGCGCCCGCAGCGGGATTGTCGTTTTGGCCAGTCCCCGCAGCACGCCCCTCAGCGCCTCGACTGTAAGCGGACCCGCGGCGTTCTGGGATATTTCCATCCCCACCCTAAGCGCCCCGAACGTCAGCGACTTTCTCAGTTGTCTCAGTATCTCCATTAATCCTTTTTGCATGTCCTAAAAAGTCCAGCCGCTACGGTAATCCCTTTGCAGGTATTCTTCTGCCTTTGCGTTGTCGGCAAACTTCATCGCATCGGAATCCCAGTATAATTTTTCGCCCGTTCGAACGGCGATATTGCCCAGCATAACTATTTCGGTAAGCCCACCGGCGTATGCGAAGTTCGATTCCCCGTCACCGCCGGTCTTGCACGCATTTATCCATTCGGCGTAATGACCCGGCGAGCGTGGAATCGTCAATTCCGGCAGTTCGTAATCGCGCATCGCTTTCTCAGGTATCAGCCGGGGGCTCGAGGCGCGGTTGCCACAGACCAGTTTGCCCTTTGTTCCTGCGAATATGACGCCCTGTCGTCGCATGTTCCGGTCGGGTTCGAGTTCCTCGGGCCTGGGCGGCATCAGACCTCCGTCGTACCAGTGCAACTTCACCGGCGGCATGTCGCCACGCGCCGGAAAGTCCCAGTGAATAACAGCGGCGTGCGGGACCGTCTGTGAATTCACCGGTGTGGAACTCGCCTCTACGCTCCGCGGAGCGCCGAGTTTCAGCGCCCAGTAGACGGGATCCAGAATGTGGCAGCCCATGTCGCCAATGGCCCCGGAGCCGAAATCCCACCAGCACCGCCACGTGTGAGGCGCGTAGGCCGGGTGATACGGACGCTTCGGCGCCGGTCCAAGCCAAAGGTCCCACGCCAGCGTGTCGGGTACGGGCGGCTTTTGCTTCGGGGCCTCAACGGCTACGTAAGACCAGCCCTTCGGGCGGTTCGTCCAGGCGTAAACGTCTGTAACGTCGCCAATTGCGCCGTCCCATATCCACTGGCACACCGTGCGTATTTCCTGCCCGGCGTGACCCTGGTTGCCCATCTGCGTGGCGACGCGGGCCTTTTTCGCCTCCGCCTGCATGCGCCTAATCTCGTACACGTTGTGCGCCAGCGGTTTCTCGCAGAACACGTGCTTGCCCAGTTGCATCGCCGCTACCGACGCGACCGCGTGGGTGTGGTCCGGCGTGGCCACCACCACCGCATCAATGCCCTTTTCCTTTTCAAGCATTACCCGAAAATCGCTGTACCTACTGGCCCGGGGAAACCGCTTATACGATTCCGCCGCCATCTTTTCGTCTACGTCGCTCAGGGCTACGATGTTTTCATCCGTCATGTTCTCCAGCACGTGCGCTCCCATGCCGCCAACGCCTATCCCCGCAATGTTCATCTTGTCGCTGAAAGCGGGCACTCCCTTTTTGCCCAGCACCTTGGGCGACACTATCGTTATCCCCGCCGCTGCCGACGCCGCCAACACGTCTCTTCGATTGATTTGGTCCTCTTTTCCCATTTACCTGCGCCCGGACATTATAGTCAGATTACTTCCCTGTTCTCGGCCTCGTGCCGGGCATGCTGGGCCTGCGAGCGCCCCTGGTCCTGCCTGCGATGATTGATGTCCAGTTTCTTTTCGTACAGGCGGTAAATGTCCTGTACCTCCAGACCAAGCAACTGGCACAACGATACCCAGAAAAACAGCATGTCTGTAACCTCGACGCGGGCGTTCTGAAGGTCCTGCAACTGATACTGCTTGCCTTCCTTTGCCTCGGCGTACCAGTGCTTCCACGAAAGGCAGTGATGCAATTCGTGGCATTCGTCGAAAAGGGCGTCGAGGTAATTCTTGACCGCCCTTCCAACCCTGGTGCGAAGTTCGTCCGACTCCTGGAGCGTTCCGTCCTGCACGGCGGCCCGGATGGCCCTGCCCATCTCCAGCGTGTCGAACCCGGTGCGCGCGTTCAGTGCGCCCTGTAACGGCCAGATGTCCTCCAGCGATCTAATTTCCAGGTTGCTCATGCGTTTTTCTCCAGTATAAAAAATTACCGTAACGCAACCATTCTAACTTAACGCGAATGTAAAACAACACTCCGTTGTAATCGCAAGCGGACCGAAAAACAGAATGCCAAACATACATCGGCCACTCGCCGCACGCAAAAGCACGTATGATTTACAGCGCAACTTGAAAAATTAAGTGTGCCGAAAGGTGCATGAGTAAATCTAAAATATACTTGACAATAATTACAAAAATGGCGTAAATCCAAGCGATGCAAACAGTAACACAATACTAAGCCATAGCGTTCATAAGGTGGTATGAATTGCGATATTTACATACAGCGTAATACCGGCCTCGTTATTGTTCCATGTGGAACAATCACTGATATAAATTATGCAATTTGTCCGATTAAACTTGCATAAGAAACGCCAGATGGTAATTGTATAACCGTATCAAGATATCTGGCTGTTCCACGTGGAACAGTTTATAAACATCCGTTGAGGATTATGCTATGTCAGCAAACCGCAGATCAGAACGTAAACGTCTTGGCAGGGGGCTTTCGAGTTTGATTTCAGGCACCGCGCACGATCAAGATGATGATGATCAGGGTCGCTACCGGCAATTATCCCAGCCGACACCCTTACAGTCCGACAAGCAGTTGGCCAACTCAGTGGAATCTTCGCTCGCCGTCGATCACATACCTACTGACAAGATAGGACCCAATCCGTACCAGCCAAGGGCGGAATTCAGCCAGTCCGCTCTTAGTGAACTTGCCCAGAGCATATCCCAGCAGGGGATGCTCCAGCCGCTTGTTATCGCACCGGCGCCAACTGGAAATGAACATGATTACCTTATCATAGCGGGCGAGCGCCGATTGCGGGCAGCCAGGCAACTGTCCATGGAAACGGTCCCCTGTATTATACGTAGCGCCACCCGTCGTCAGATGCTTGAGTGGGCGTTAATCGAGAACATCCAGCGTACGGACCTGAACCCCATCGAGCGCGCCCAGGCCTACGAACAATATATAGACAGGTTCAATCTCACACAGGCCCAGGCGGCGGAGCGTCTTGGCCAGCCGCGTGCTACCGTCGCTAACCATCTGCGACTACTTGGCTTGCACGATAAAATCAAAAACATGCTCAAAAGTGAGCAACTGACTTTCGGGCACGGTAAGGTCCTGGCTTCGCTTAACGACAACCACGATAAGCAGATTAGACTCGCCACCCGGGCCGCGGCAGTGGGGCTTACCGTGCGACAACTGGAAGAAATGATTTCATCCGGCGCCTCACAAAAAAGCATACGCCCCGACGCACAAAAAAAATCCACAAAGCCGCCTTACATAAAAGACATCGAGACAAGGTTAAGTTCCTCCATCGGCGCTAAGGTCTACATCGTCCAGGGAAGGGACAGGAACAAAGGCAGGATAATAATCCACTACAACTGCCTGGAAGACTTCGATCGCATAGCCGAGACGCTAGGCCTGGAACCGGAAATCGAAACGTAACAGACGCATCCGTCCTACCCCTCAATACCGCCGGATTTTGACTTTTTTACTGCAGGCGAAAATACCGCCTGATCAGTTGGCGATATCGGGCGGGAATCCTTCCCGATCGCATCAATTCGTCCGATCTCTTCGAAGCCCTCGACCATGCCGATTTCATCGGCGTTGTGGATAATTGCCCTTTATCAGGTCGTTTTACGTCATCGGAACCCGTCCGCACATCTTGTATGTCTTTATATTCGCGAGGATTATAAACGCTCACGAATTCCCCGTCCCGGTCATTGGCGTTTTCGTCGTGCAGTCCTTTCGAGGTCCGTCCTGAGTCCGATAAATTACCATCGGACGGTCCTTCGGTTTTTCCCGATGCAATTTCGTCGTCGCCGGGCTCTTTATCCTCAAGCAGTTTATTCACGTCCACACCCGCGCGTTTGAGTTTCTCAAGTTCCTCGGCCAGTCGGCGCCTGTCGCCGGCGCGGGATAACTCGGCCACCTTTTTCAGTTGCCTCGAAACCTCAGGATTCGTCCGCAAAGCAAGCACGAGGGTATCTGACAATTCCGAAAGATCCCGTTGCGACATCTCATCCAGGCGCGATATGAATTCCCTCCTCCTCGACGGCTCGGGTAAAATAGCCACCGCAAGCGACAGCGCCGTTGTCAGCACAACTATTCCCGCGACGGTCCTGTCGGGCCTGAAAATGCCGGATTCGCTCAGCCGCATGCGGCGCAATGCCCTCAACGCATCGCGATAAATGAATTCATCAATCGCCGACGTTTCCGGTCCTTGCATAACTTCAACAGCCGTGGAGAGGCGCTGCGATAAATCGAATCTACTGTCGATCATCCCCGCCGCCTGTTTAATTGACAATCCCCTCACCGCTCGCCATGCGATCCCGATCAGTCCGCAAAGCGGGATCAGCCCAAGAAGGTGCGCGCTGTGTACGTCCCGCCATAAATCGTAGGCAATCACCGCAGCCGCCGATGTGCACGCCGTAACGAACAGCGCCACAGACAGACGCCACTGGGCGTAAGGGGGGAACTTAACCTTCCCGCTCAGCGTGGCCACCGCTACTACGCACGCAACCTCTGCGGCGGCGACAATACATAACACCAATGCTGACAACGTGTTATAATAAGAGATGCGCCACGCCGCCTGTAGTACGACCACCGCCAGCGCCCCCGCTATCGACGGACCTGTCGCGGCGACTGCGCTTCGGCAAAAAAGCAGTTTCCGCCCCATGGAGCGCAGCAGGGCAATAATCTCTCCCCGCGGCGATGATTTAACGTGCTCGTTAACCATTGCTAATACCCGCCTTATTACATTATCCCATCATTATCGAGCGTCGGCAAGTCATCGGGACAAATGTGGACTCATTTTTCGTAGAGGTAAATATACCAAATTAATAAAATATTTTATTGACCCGATATAATTGTGAATGATAAAATTACAATAGAGATATGGCTGCCGGACAGTGTATCCAGGATTCATAATAAATCAGATTTCCTCAACAACACCGGAGGCGGCCAAATCTCTTAACGGTTTGTTTTTGCGTTGTATAATCTTTCGTGCTCGTGCATGGGTGTGTTCCCGTCGCGGTCCCGGGATCGAGTAATCGCACGCACGTATGCAAAAGGGTAAAACAACGCAAATGCACCAGGAGAATTTTATTGTTACAAGGCCGGTAAAACACCGGCCAAGTCGAACAAGCAGGATTAATTCATCAATATCCTCTTATCGCTATTCGGCGTAAATTTAAGGAGTTCGGACCAATGAAACGCAAAGGATTCACATTGGTGGAGTTGCTGGTTGTCATAGCGATTATCTCGATATTGCTGTCCATACTTGTGCCCGCCATCGGCGCCATTCGCGAATACGCCAGGCAGGTCGCCTGCCGGGCGAACCTCAACAACCTCGGAAAGGCAATTCAACAGTACACCAGTCAGGAAAACGGGAGCTTCCCGTTAATCAGCAACACAGATAGAATGGATTACAACGCCGATATGGTGGATGGCGGCGCCGATAATCCCTTCACGCTCGACGAGAGCGGCGGAGAAACCCAGGACAGCGGAGAAAAGCCTGATCTAAACATGCTGGAGAACCTGAACCTTCTGACGGCCGAAGACCTAATCCCCGACGAAAAGGTGTTTCTGTGTCCCTCCACAAACACCAAGCCCATCAAGCGAGGAGAATCAATTACCGACGAGCAGGGAAACAAGTACACGAACTATAAGTATGGTTTCAGCGACCACACCGGAAATGTTCACATTGATTACGCCCTGCAAATAGGTTACGACGATACAACTGACGGCATAAACCCCGCGCCCCTTACAAAGAACCTCTCCAGCCAAATGCCCATAATAGCCGACAAGCCGGGTAACGACGTGCAAAACGACTTGGGCAAGGAATACGAAAACCAGGAGGGCCAGAACGTTACCAACACCGGCACGGGATATTCACACGGCACCGACGGCGTGAATTACCTTTCCATGGCCGGTAATGCCTTCATGTCCGACGGGACGATATTATGCGGCTGGGGCGGCAATAACATTTACCTGGAGGACATGGATAAGGATGATAAATGGGAAGGCGAGGGCTCAGGAGACTTCAACACGCCCTTGAACAGTAAATACGACTCAGTCCTGTATCACACCGAACACCCGGACGCAAATTATGGCGGACAGTAGTAAATAGCGTCGCAAACAGACGGCCGAGACGCGGGCATATGTAAATAATCAAAGGGCGGCTGGAATAAATCGGCCGACCTTTAATTTTGCTTACCGACGATGAACCGGGGAGCACCGACTGAGCAGGGGAATACGGGGAAATTCGCCGCGCGGAACATATTATTTAAATGGAAGGCGATTTTTTATATCGTGTTACTGAGAGGTGATGGATTATTTATCGGACGTTGACGACGGTCACATAGGAAGGCGACATTGGAGCACAGCATAAAACTGGACAGGCCCGAGCGGGCGCGTGCGATATTTGGTCTGGCGGACAGGAATCTCAAGATAATACGCGACTCGCTTGGCGTTCAGATATTCGCCCGCGGGGAGCAGGTGAAGATCACCGGTTCTTCGGGCAACGTCAAGCGCGCCGCGGGTGTCATCCGGCGTCTTGAGCAAATGGCGCGAGACGACGGGACGATATCCCCACAGGACATAGATCAGGCCATCGCAATATTCGCCGGCGACGAGGAAAAACCCCAACAGTCGCTGGACGTGTACGTCGCAGGCCAGAGAATAATGCCCAAGACGCCGGGCCAGCGACGGTACATACAGGCCTTGAACGCCTGCGACATGGTGTTCTGCGCCGGACCCGCCGGGACAGGAAAGACTTACCTGGCGGTGGCGTACGCCGTGCACATGCTCAAGCATCACAAGGCGCGGCGCCTGATACTGGTGCGTCCCGCCGTCGAGGCGGGCGAGAAGCTGGGCTTCCTTCCCGGCGACATGCAGGCAAAGGTCAATCCGTACCTGCGCCCGCTGTTCGACGGGCTGCACGACATGATGGAATACGACCAGATACGGCGATTCATGGTAAACGACGTAATCGAGGTCATCCCACTGGCGTTCATGAGGGGAAGGACGCTGAACGATTCTGTCATCATACTCGACGAGGCGCAGAACACCACGACCGCACAGATGCTGATGTTCCTGACGCGCATGGGTCACGGCTCAAAGGCGATCATCACCGGAGACGACAGCCAGATCGACCTGCCCGAGGACGTCACCAGCGGTCTGCTTGACGCCCAGCAGCGCCTGGCCAAAATAAAGGGCATCAAGCTGGTCCGTCTGGACCGCGGGGACATCGTCCGACACCGCCTGGTCCAGCAGATAGTACAGGCGTACACGCCCGAAAAGAATAACTCCCAAGGGGGGGCTTAATTGCACCCGCGGCTCGTCCGGCGCGAGGCGCCGGCGCGCACAGTCGCGAAAGTTCCGGACAAGAACAGCAGGATTGCACGTATTATCGGATTATGAAGTAATAATCCGTGAAATCTATTGTTACCGGTGCAGGTTTTCCATCACGACGCCGCGCATTACCTCCAGCGGGGCGGGGCGGTCGGTCCAGATTTCGAATTGCCTGGCCCCCTGGTTGACGAACATATCCAGACCTGTAACGCACGTACATCCGGCGCTGCCGGCCAGTTCCAGCAGGCGCGTGCGGACAGGATTGTAAATAGTGTCGAATACGACTATTACAGATTTCGGTATAGAATCCAGCGGGCTGCTTTTAACATTCGGGTGCATGCCTACCGAGGTGCAGTTTATGAGAATTTCGGCATCGGTATTGTGGGCCTCGTCAAGACCGGCCGCCTCGCACGCGAATTCTTCGCCCAGGCGCTTGGCGCGGCTTACGGTGCGGTTGTAAATTGTAATTTTTGCCTCGTAATACGCGAGTGCGGCGACTATGGCCCGCGCCGCGCCCCCGGCGCCGATGACGGCCACGCGACGTCCTTGCAAATCCGACGGGCTGATTTTCATCGCATCGCACAGGGCGTCGATAGCGGCGGCGTAATCGGTGTTGTCACCCTTCAAGGCGCCGTGCGGTTCGATGGTCAGCGTGTTCACCGCGCCGATTTGCACCGCAAGGGAGTCGCAGTCGCCGTCACCCACGTATGCAAGGGCGTTCTCCTTGTGCGGGATGGTCACGCTCAGCCCGCGCCAGTCGAGCCATGGCCTTTGCAGCAGCGCATCCACGGAGCGGTTGAAGTTTTCCGCGCCCGGCTGAATCAACAGCGGCAGATATACGCCGTCGTATCCGGCGGCCTCAAAGGCGGCGTTGTGAATGGCCGGACTCATCGAATGCGCCACCGGGCAGCCGATTACGCCGAACACACGCGTATCGGGACCTATGGAATCCCAACGGTAGAGATTCTTCATCTCCTCGATGGTGGGCTGTCCCGGGGCGGATTCGTCGCCGCTGCCTAATGCGGCGAACGTGCCGAACGCGCCGAATTTGCGCGCCAGGATCCGACTGACCACGCCCGCCTCTCCCATGGCCAGTGCGAGAGTGGGGCGATTGCAGTTGCGCAACACATCAAGCGCCGCAACAGCATCTTCGGGTCCGCCTGCGGCGAAAGCAACTTTGTTCACCGCCGCCGGAAGCGAGTCCATCCGGCGGATGACCTTATCCAAATCGGCGGGCGGGCCTTGCCAGTCGTGATGGCTTACGATTATCTCGGCCTGTGGCCAGTCCTTCGGCGGGACATCCATCTCTATGTCTATGTAGGTCGGTTGAAACGCCGCGGCCTCATGCAGAATCTTAAGACGCAAGTCCTCTCTATCACTGAAATTACCGCCATGGCGAACGGGACGGTTTGTAACAATGACTTCCACGGGCGCATCGGTTAACAGTTCGGTCAGTTTATCCCGGCTCGGCGGTATTTCCAGGAAATCCAGGCGGCATTCCACGGCGTCGGCGCCGGCTTTAGCGGCGGCGAGCATCCCGACGCGCATCTGCGCACAATCGGGCGCCACAAGGGGGCAGATCAGACGGGTCGCGGATTTGTCGCGGGGCGATTGTGGCATCTGTGAGGCGCTATCTTCTTTTGTGGCGATGTTTCTGTCCCGGAAGACGCTCGTGGCGGTCTTTCCTGCCGGACGGGTTCACCAGCGCGGGCATCTTCGCCTGCGTGGCCAGCAGGTTGATCACCTTGAGAATCAACGGACCGGGCGCCTCGTGGTGCGTTTCGTATTCGCTGTTCCTGTCCGAATGCACCTTCACGCCCGACAGGTCGGCGTATTTCTTTCTGGAATCATCACGCACTTCGACCCAGATCACGCGCAGGTCCTCGTAGAGCCGCTCGGCGCGGTCCTTTTCCATGTGCCGGATTTCGGCGCGAATTGCGTCCAGCACGTATGTAAACGTCCAGTGACGTTTCTTCTGTTCGGTTCTTATGATATCCAGCAGATCATCATCGTATCGAGGCCTGTCGGCATAGACCATCAGTTCGAACAACTGACTCTTGAATTCGCCGACGAGTTCGTTATGGCGCTCTATGTCGCGTTCGGTCTGTATTTTTTCACGTTGCCGCTTTCTGACGAGTTCCCTGCGTTCGGCGGAATCGCCCTTTTCGTACCGGAAAGTCTTCAGTTGTTTTTCGGAGTATTGCGGCAAACGCTCAAACTGCCCGCTGTGCCGGTCTATCTCCAGCAGCAAAGGAAAAATTTCCCGTATTGTCTCGGTTTTGGCCAGCAGCAGTGGTGTGCAGAGTTTATTGACCACGAAAAGTTTCACATCCGTCGGACGGGGCTGGGCGAGAATTTGTTTGAATTCCTCGATGCGTTTTTCGTCGAACCCGATGCGCTTCAGGTCGCGCATGACCTGGTAGAATTCTTCTTTATGCGGCGACCGGTCGAGGCGGCCGGTCTTCCATTCTTCGGCCAGAGATTCGAGTTTGTCGGCGAGACGCCGGAGTTTCGACTTTTCGGCGACCTGCGTAGAGGGCCCGGGCCGCGTCTCGTTTGGGACATTTGACAGGGCAACGCCGGGCAAGACCGTGATTAAAATTACTATAAGGGCTTTTCTCATGTTCTGCTACCGTTACTGCGGCCATGCATATGATAACAGATACCTGCCGACTATGCGCATCCGGGTTTTATTAATTACGTCGATTACTCGGCTAAATCGTCGAGCGACTTGGCCAGTTTCTCGGCCGTGTCGGCGGATATTACGAAGACGCCCTCGACGTTATTCGAGACCGCGAAACGGTTTTTTGTTTTATCTGCGCCCTTGTGCGAAACGGTCATCTGCACCGGCTCGCCGTCTTTTCTTTCAAGTTCCAGGACTATCCACGGGTCGTTCAGGGCGAAGCGAGCGGCATTTTCCGGTGTTTTATGGTTTTCGAACCGCTCGGCCTTGATTTCTTTTACGTCTTCGAGGTAATCCTCGACCTTGTCCGCGTCGATTTTCACATAAGGGTCTTCGGTGTAACTCCACCCCTCATCTCCGCGTTTGAGGATGAGCGGTTTTTCTCCGGCGCGGATGCTGACGGTGCGTATATCGTCGGGATTGATTTTCCACACCTGCCTGTTTCGCAACTCCGCCCGGAGCGTCTTGAACAGGTCCCTGGGAAACTCGCCCACGGTTACGGGGTCCGCATCGGGAACCCACACGTATGTATGCGTCTCGGATGCGGCGGCAATGAATTTATAAGTTTTTGTCCCGAACCTGGCCGGTCTGGTGGTCGCAGGTGAGGTGGTCGCGGATGTCTGGCATACCAGCGATACAGTTACCTTGTCCTTTAGTTTCACATATTTTTCCGGAACGGTTTTGCCCAGTGCCGCGATTTTGTCGGCCTTGAGGTAGCCGAGTTTATCCACTATCTTTTTGACGTGTTCGGTCTCGGCGTCGGCGGACACGGGGGCTGTAAGTTTCCAGGCGCCGTCGGATTTCTCGACGACGAACCGCCCGTCGGGTCGGTTTAACTTCAGTCGCGTTGCGTTCAGATCCTGCGGGACATCCGGCAGTTTCATATGCCAGTAGTTGGCCGGGCCCGCCAGTAGCGATTCGACCTTTTCCGCCGGGACCACCGCCACGGAGGTGTCGGTGGCGGTCTTGACGAAAGCCATCTTGCCCGAGGCGCTCTTCTGGCCTATCAGCAGCGTTCTGGTGCGCGATTCGCCCTGGCGGTGCAGTATGATTTTTCCGCGGGGTTCGTCCAGCCCGTAGGCGCCAAGCGGCAACCGGCGGCGTAAAAAATCCTCGGCCTTGAGGGATAGAATGTCGTCAAGCAGTTGTTCAACCTGGGTGTCGGAGGCCCGACCTGCGTATGGCTTGGTCATCTTCCACTGGTCATCCTTTTTTTGAATAACCGTTTGTCCGGCGGGCGTTGTTACGTCCACTTTCACTATCGCATCGGTTTCGAACTCCAGCACGGTCCGCCGGCGGAGATCGGCGAGGGCGGGCGTAATATTTTCAGCCAAATCCGCCTCCAGGGTAAAGATAAGCGGGTTGCCCTTCAGCCGAGCATAGACTTGCCCGTCCCGCTTGTTGCCCATTAGCAAAACATACGTCCGGCCTTCGGCTTCCCGCCTGAGTGGGGCGGTTTGGGGTTGGGTAGTCGGCGCCGGCGGTTCGGCACGGATGGTTACAATCTTGCGCGCGGCGTCCTCCGTGAGGCCGTAAAGGGCCGGATCGGGTTCGACTTCTTTGACGAAATCCTCGGCCGTGATATCGGCCAATTCATCCAGTAAATTGGAAACTTTACCTTCGTCCGCGGCGGCGTCTACAGGCGCGACAATGCCCCACTGGTCTTCGACCTTTTTCAGTTCGTAACTTTCAGCGCCGTCCACCCGCACGCGCGTGATTTGGTCTGTTTTCAGCCAGAGGAGCGTCTTGTCGATATAGTCCCAGGGCGAATCCTTGAGCAGTTCGTCGAAGTTGACATCGACCACGCAGGTCTTATCCGCCTCGTCTGTGCGGACATACGTGCGGTCGCCGCCGGATAGCGGAACCTGTGCCCCGATGCGAAGTGTGAATTTCTTATCTTTTTCATCTGTTAATTCTATGGTCCATCGCGGCCGGTGCAGACCGGTGATATCGTCGCCGGGTTCGCCTTGGGAGCCGGGTTCGAACGAGCGACGCGCCTTAAGTTCCGTTATTGTCTCGACCACGTCGTCGATCCGGGTCCTTGACGCCTGTGCATCGGGCTCGGTCAGGCGCCATTTGTCCTCGCCGCTTTTTTTAAGCACTACCGATTCGCCGTCGGCGGGCGTAATAACCAGTTTTTTGGCGCCCTGTGGTTTTTCGGCGAATACCTTTTTGTCCTCCCGGTCTTGTTCGCCGCCGGGGAAACCGGTCAGCCATTCGATAAAACCGGTGTGCCTTACGGTCACGTACGCCACACAGGCGACAAACGCAACGATAAGAACTATGAACGTTCTGGACTTCATGGCTCTTTTACTCCGAATACTGCTATGTTGTTATCATGCTGTGATACGAATGTTCTTTATTTGCGACGGAAGAACATCACAAGACCGCCGACTGCCAGAACTATCAGCGGCAGGCCCACCAGGCATGCGACCTGCAAGGCGTTCTGCGTGCCGCTGTCGATCATTTCAATCGGTCTTATCTGGACCGGACCGGATGCGATGTAACGCTGTCGGCCTATCAGCCAGTAAATGCCGTTAATAACCACCTCGGCGTTTCCGCTGGGCGGGTCCGTCCGGACGAGGTTTCCGCCGGAATCGAACCGTATGGCCGGCTGGTCGAGGTGCATGTCGGTAAGCGAGGCGCCGCAGCCCAAGACGACTATCCGGGCGGGATTGTCGCCTTCGCGAACGGCGGCCATCGCCACCGAAAACGGCGGGCGCATATCCCCGCCTTCGTAATCCGGGCTGAAGGTGCTGCCCTGTCCCTCCATTACGCTTTCGATAAGCGACCGGATGTCGTTAGTCGCCCAGGTATTTCCGGAATACGTGGCGGGCACCTCCAGCAGCGGCTCGAACTTGACGTTTTCGGGCGCCTCGCCGGAGGGAACCACCGGGCAGAGATCATTCCAAAGCATGCGTCTGGCCTGGAGCGGTTTGCCTATCGGATGGTCCGTAAAGGCGCTTATCGGCATGTAATAGAACAATTCGAGGTTCAGACGGTACAGCCCGGGGCGTTGCTCGTCGGGCGAGGACATGACAACACGGTAATTTGTCCTGGCGTCGATACCCCACTCTTTGCGGAGGTAACCGTCAAGACCGTAAGGCAACTGAACCGGCGGCGAGCCGAAACCCATTTGCCTAGGCCACGTAAAACCGGCAAGGAATATCGCCGGAATGCCGGAATCTATACCCTTATCAATCTTTTCTACGTGCTCTTTGCCGAAGCCAACACCAGGCGGCATGCCGGGCATCGTCGGTGGAGGCGGCAGTATCAGCATTACTCTCGGGGCATCTTTCTTCTCGGACTGCGCTGTGGAAGGTTGGGTTTGGGGCTCTTGGCTGTCATCTTCGTCGCCGGCGCCGGGCATTTCTTCACTGAGATTCCATTCGACGACCTCGAAGTTGGCCTGTTCAAGGCGACTGCGCAGCGTGGATAAATCATACACGCTGATATCCGGCTGGGGCATCCTTCCGGCCTCCATGCCGGTGGGGGAGTAATAGGTCAGCATGACTTTGGCGAAGGGTTCCTGAGTCATGGACAGAATCGCAGAACCGATGGCGGCGTTTCCGTTGAATGTCCTGTTCTGTGTTCTGTTTTCGTTGCGGCCGAACGCTCCGCCCTCTACCGGCCAGACCTCATCGAAGCCCACCGTTCTAATGTCATCCTCTGTTTCGACCACTACGATATTATCGCCGGTGATGTCATCGGCAAGAGTTCCCTCTTCGAGTTCGGGCAGTTCATCCGCCTGTTCGAGCAGTTCGTCTATGGGTTTCAGTTGAGCAGCGAAATAATTCCCACCTTCGGCGCGGGCGAGAATCTTTTTGCTCATACTATCGACGTTAATCAGTTGATCGATACTCTTTGCGGCTTTATCGCGTATATCCGCGAATCTGTCGCTGTTTTCGGCGAAAGATTTACGTATATCCTTGATGACCTGAATTTGATATTCCGCTCGTGCCACCTCGAGCAGCGACTCCACGTCGGACCGGCGGCCTCGCATGAGTTCGGCATACTGTGCAAAATACTTGTCGATGGTGATTCGCACGCTCATAAGTCCGCCGGCGGCCCGGACCTGCATGGTCCATGCCCTGCTTTGTCGCAGCAGTGCGGCGCTGTCCTGTCCGGCGATTGTTCGCAGCGCCTCGGCGGCATCGCTGATTGTCTCGATCACCTGACCCATCTGCTGAGATATCTCTTTAAGCAGCGCTTCGGGCTTTTCGGGCGGTGCGCTGTCGGGCGAGCCCGTAACCTTCACGAGTTTATTCATGGCGGCCACGGCGGCATCCATTGCTTCGACGGCGCGGTCGCGGTTGGCTTTGACCTTTTCCGGCACGCTGGCGATTTTTTGAAGAAGTTCGGATTTCTGTTGCAACTCCTGCTTGGTGGCTGTCAGTTCATCGGCCGCTTTTCGCACCAGGTCCGCGTAATCCGGCAGAGACGTCATTTCCGACCGTTCATTCACATCTTCGAGCACGCCTTGCAGCTCCCTCAGGCGGTCCTTAAGTGCTCCGGATATTTCCGCACTTAGTCCCCACCTGTTAAGATACGAGTCGGCGGGCAGTTGCGCCCATTCCTGCAGTCGGTTCTGTAGATTTTTCACGACTGTTTTAATTTGCGTGCGGAAGTTTTCGACAAACTCCACGTGCTGTCCCGCTCGGTTCCTGATGCTTTTGCGGAGCCGGCTTATGAGTTCGAATTTGCCCGCATCGGTGGTGATATTGTCCACCTTCACGTCGCGGCCGTACTCACTCATCTCGCGCAGCAGGTCGAGCACTCGTGAGCGGCGCTGGTCGGTTTTATATTCGGGCTCATCGGAGGTGTACACGCAGGTCAGGCGAAGCGGCCGGTCCACCTGCGATAGTATCCGCCGGGTGCGCTCGCTGAGGCCGAACCGCCCCAGCGTCTGGAAGTCTTTTCGCCAGTAGTCGGCCTGTGCGATTATGTTGACAATAACCGCAAGCGCCACCGCCAGGGCAATCGAAAGTATTGCCTGCGTTCCGTAACGGAGGCGCGACCCGGGCACCGAGGCGGCAAAAAGCAGAACCGTCCACGCGACAAAAACCGCCGCAACCGCCGCCGCGGACAGCACCGGCGCCAGGAACATGTCCGTTGACTCCTCGCCTGCGGTGGCTATTTTCATCATCATCGAGAGCATCAGTGAAATCGACGCCAGGGCGACAATCACCGCCAGTGTCGCCTCCAGCCGGTGCGCCCAGCGTCGCCCGCG
>CAYZPY010000018.1:14121-26274 GCA_964480425.1 uncultured Planctomycetaceae bacterium | reverse complement strand
GCAGCGGCGAGGACGATTATTCCGGCCAATATCATCAACGCCGAGGTCAATCCCGCACTTTTTGGCACCACGCCGCGACGCCGGGCCTCGCTCAGGCGCTGCGGCGTGGGCGTGCTGTCGCTGCTTGTGGTTGTTTCGTCGCTTAATGGCACCTATTGGACTCCGGCCTGTCCGGTCATACCGGCAAGATTTTCAAATACCATGTTCACTGCCGATTCCAGCAACGGCGAAATCGCCGCCACCGCGGCGGCCAGCACTAACATCCCAAGCGCCGCGCGAATCGGCAGCCCGATCGAAAGAACGTTGCACTGCGGCATTGTCCTATTGAGGAATCCCATAGCCGCGGTTGCAAGAAGCATCGCCACCACAACCGGTGCGGCCACCTTCAGTCCCAGGGCGAATGCGGCGCCCATAATCGTAATGGGGAATTTCAGGAAGCCCGAGGCACCGGCATAATCCGTTGGCGGTATGACCGCGAACGTCTTCATCAATCCGGACATCATCGCCCTGTGCCCCCCCACTGCCAGGAACAGCACTATCGCCAGAATGTAAAACAGGCGCCGCATCGGTCCGGAAATCTCCTCGGCAAACGGCTCGAACACCTCTCCCAGGCCCAGACCCATCTGGTAGACCGTGTGAACCGCGCCCAGTTCGATGCCCACGAAAACAAGGCGCACCGCGTACCCCAACGCCACGCCAAGAAACGCCTCGCACACCACCGCCGCGACAAACTCGCCCGGGTCTATCGTACTCACAACCGGACTGCCCATGCGTCCTGCGGCAGCAAGGGCGATTACGGCGCTTATCATGTAACGCAGACGCAGCGGCACCGCGCGCGATGAGAAAACCGGCGCCACCATGACCATTCCGGACACCCTGGCGACAATCAGCGCCATCGTCGGCGCCCACGCCGTTATGTAATATTCAACATCCATGATTTATTTGGCCGCATGTCGCGCTACGGGCCCAACGAGAACATTTCTTTTGCGAATTCGACCAGTCGTGCGAATATCCACGGACCGGCGAGCACCACCGCCAGAATCATCACCGCAATCCGCGGCACAAAACTGATGGTCAGATCCTGAACCTGCGTCATCGCCTGGAGGATGCTCACCGCAAGCGCGACCGCCAGACCGGCCAGCAGCACCGGCAGGCCCAGTATCAGCGCCAGCATAAGCGCCCGTCGCGTAAGGTCTATCGCCTGTGTGGCATCCATGTTTAATCCTTTATCCGAAACTCTTTATCAGCGTGCCGACCACGAGCCCCCACCCGTCGGCCAGAACGAACAACAGCAACTTGAACGGCAGCGATATAAGCGCCGGGGGCACCATTAGCATTCCCATCGAAACCAGGATCGACGCCACCAGCAAATCAACTACGACGAAAGGCAGGTAGATTCGAAAACCGATGGAAAACGCGGTCTTCAGTTCACTGACGACAAAAGCCGGCACAAGCGATATAGTCGGCACGTCGCCCCAGGTGAGCCCTTCGCGCGTGGCTGCCTTTTCGTCCAAAAACGGGTATACCTCGTCCTGGTTGCCGGTGTTTTCCAGCTGCCGGATCATGAACTTGCGGATATGCTTCTCTCCGGCGCGAAGTGCCTGTGCCTGCGTGGCGCGACCCTGGAAGTACGGCGCCACGGCGTCACGGTGCACGTCCTTGTACGCCGGCGCCATTACCAGCGCCGTCAGCAGAAGCGCCAGCCCGAACAGAACCTGGTTGGGCGGCACCTGCTGGGTGGTCAGCGCCTGTCGAAGCAAACCGAGCACCACGATTATCCTGGTGAAACTGGTCACCAGCACCACGATCGCCGGCGCCAGCGACAGAACGGTTATCAGCGCGACCCACTTTATAATCGAAGTAACGCCCGAGCGGCTTTTGATGTCCGGAAGCGGCCCGGTTTGCCCCGCCTGGTCGTCGGCGGCGGGCGCGACGGTAGCAAACAACAAAACAACCACCACGGCGGCGACTAACGATAAAACACACATGCTCAGCACAGCGCCTGTCATCCGGCGGCCAGGAGAGTCGGTGCATGTGCGGATTTGTTTACGTGCCTGCCTCACCCGTGTTTTCCTCATGTTTCGACGTGTAATTGGTATCCGAATCCGTCCGTTCGTGGGTCTGAGTGGAAACTTGTGTATCGTTACAGGTTTTATCCCGGTAGTTTTTGCCCCCGGCAAGTGTCGTAAGTCCGCCGGGCCAGGCGCCGATAAGCAGCACCTGCCCGTCGAACCTCACCACGTACAGGCGATGCTTGCTCGATAGCGCAGTGCCGCCGAGCAATTCTGCCCTTTTGGTCTTTCCGACGGCTTCTGCGCCGCTGGAGAAACGCTTAATCAAAAACCGCAACAGGAAAATCAGAGCGATTACCACGCCAAGCGCGATTAACGTCCTTACCCATCCGTCGATCCCATCGCCGTTTGTGCCGAATATGATTTGGCGTTTCTCGGTTTTGTCCCTTATCGGCTGAGTTTCCGACGGTCTTGTCTGCGGGCGCGTGCCGGGGGCCTGGTCCGCGATAATCGCCTGTGGTAACAACACTAACGCCACCAACACAATCGCTAACGCCCCGGAATGACGCTTGATTACCGCCTTAGGGGCAAATGTTTCGCCCGCTTGGTGAGTGTCAATCGCAATGTACCTGGTGCTGTTGGGCATTTTTAAACTTTTTGTTTTTCGGCTGCCGTATTTTGGCCGACTTTTGATTCTTTCATCGCCACGTCCACGGACCCGTTGTTTACGTATTCTCCGCGAGATTCCCACGCGACCAGCCGGCGGGCCACGTGTTGCTGGGCGGTTTCGATTTCTCGCAGCCGGACCGGGCCCAGCCGCTTGATTCGTTTTTTGAGGCGACGCGCGTCTCTCGACGGCAACGCGTCGTAAATTCTACGGATTACATGCTCCTCCGCCGTTCGTAGCGCCAGGGCCAACTGCTCGGCGGCCATGGACTGAAGGACCGGCTTGAGTCTTTCTGCCGGCAGATAGATAATGTCCTCGAATCGAATTTCCCCGTCCTGATGAGTTATTAATCTGACCCGCCCATAGTGTTGCGTGGTTATTCCATTTTCATCAGCCGAGCGATTATTTTTCATTCGTCGGGCAAGCGCCGCAATGACGAAAACCAGTCCCGCGCCCGCCGGGAGCATAAACAGATACCACCAGTTGAACGTGGCTTCGACGACGCCCGTCCTGTGTTCCGTCTCTTTCCTGACCGAGGCCATCCCCGTTTGCCGCGTGTAATGCTTACTCACGTGAACGTCCTGTGTTCCAATCCCGGCAGTGGCGGCCACCAGTTGTTTTATCCGCTCGGACTCGGCCGATATTACTTCGTTTAACTCTACTGTGCCCTCGCCAGGCGCTTCACCGGCTTCGTTACTCATCGCCCTTTGGAAATAATCCCGCGGGACGGAAACCGTCACGCTCGTAGGCGAATAATCCGTCCCTCCCGCGTTATCGTCCCTTGCTGCTTCGACAGTAGCCGAGACCGTCACGCCATGGATGTATTGCAGTGCGGCGCGGATTTTATTTTCAAAGTACTGTTCCGCGTCGCGCCTGGCGTATTCTGTTGTCTCATCAATACAGGCCGCATGCGCGGACACCCCCGGATAGCTCCTGCCGTTCGAATCGATTACTCGAATGTCGTGCGGCTCCAGCCCAGCCACGCTGCCTGCTATCAGGTCGCGTATGGCCGCTACCTTATCGGGTCTTAAAGGCCCTTCATCACTGGGACATACGTTTACCACGGCGGAAGGACAAATTTCCTTTCGCCCGATTTTGGGCGCCCTTCCGGGCTCCAGCAGCACCTCTGCGGATTCTATCTGCGGGAATTTGCTTATCAGTCTGCTAAGGGCGGCCATCTTCGCCGCCAGCCAGCGACGCTCGTTCTGGGCCTCGGTGTGCCACATGTGCTCGCCTGAGGCATACTCGAGCAGCTCCGGCAGCACAGATTCGTCTTTCCGTCGCGATACTTTTAGAATTTCCCTGGCGCGATGCTCGTGTTCGCCCGGGACCATCAAAACGCCCCCGTTCAATTCGCTTGTAATACCACTTTCGTTTAACAACCTGTTCGCCTCGGTCGGGCTGTAGGCAGTCGCTTCATTCATCTCCAGCGGAACCATCCGGCGCGATGTGATACCGTTTATGATTAATCCCAACATCAAAACGGCGGCGGCTGCAATTAGCATTACAACGGCCAGCTTTTTCTTCCCGTAATCACGCAAGCCGCGGATTAACTTCGCCAAATTTTCGCTTACTGTTTTATGCATTGCTTTGTTTTGGTACAAAGGCCGGGATCATGGCGCTCGGCCTGCTTTGCTTATTTATCCTGCGATTCGATCATCGAGAAGTAGCGGCGTATCTCGCGCATGGATTTGTTTTTTGCTTTCAGTTCCGCAATCTTGTCCAGGCGAACGAATACAGACTCGTCGTACAGGCGATGTCCGCCGCGAGTCCACTTGCTCTCGCTCAGCAGACCCATCGTGGTGTAGTTGTGTATTGTCTGCCTGCTTAGGCCCGAGTATTCGACCACCTCTCCAATGCGGTAGAACTTCGGCGGGATTCTCCGCGCTGCTCCGCCCGGGCCTGTGTTGTTCCCGCGCGCTGTCGAACCGTCGTTGGAGTTGCCTGCTTTGCCGGCGGAAAAGGCGAACCAATCGAATATGTTCTTGTTCGAGTTTGAATTTCCGCTGCGACCCTGATGTCGATTTGCAAAAACTATATCACTCATTTTGGGACCTGTGTCCATGATTATATACTTTTAACGTTTTGTAAAAAGTATATAATACTTCCACGAAATCCCTGTCAAAGAAATTCCTGGAAATTTTCTAAAATATTTTTGCAACTTCCCCCACAGAATGAATCTAAGCAATCCTCTTGCCGCCATGGACACTATATATCGAGGGATTCGCGATATGATACCCCAATTTAAAGTATTTGCTTAATTTCAATATTTTGTCGTTCTTCACACAGATTTGGGCTTTTTTAACCTGATTTACTGCAACTTGTTCTTCCACCCACCGTCAGATAGTATTCTTGACTGACCGCCCCACCCCTTTGGGCTTATGCTGCTATTAAATATCTTTACCGTGGCGATTGTTTACAACCGTCGCCGCCTACAGCGATTCACCGTCCTGAAAAACAGGATTATCACGCGATGAACAACGAGTTTTACACCACTGATTCCATACTGGTCCTTGACGGTGCCTGGGGCACTCACTTCCAGTCCCTCGGGCTGCGCCCCGGCAATCCGCCCGAACTATGGAATTCCGACAACCGCCAGGCCGTGCGCGAACTCGCCAGGGCGTACGTCGCCGCAGGAAGCGACATAATCCTGACCAACACCTTCGGCGCCAATCGCATTACTCTTGGCCGACACGGCCTGTCCGACAAGTCCACTGAGTTGGCCACCCTCGGCGCCGAGATCAGCCGCGAAGCCGCCCGCTCGAATGCGAAGGTGTTCGGCTCTGTCGGTCCTACCGGCAAAATGGTGATGCTGGGCGAGTTGTCGCACCAGGAAATCATGGACGCCTTTTGCGAAACCGCCCGGGCGCTCCAGACCGGCGGCGCCGAAGCCATCGTCCTGGAGACATTCAATGAAATAGCCGAATTACAAATCGCTCTGCGCGCGGTCAAAGAGGCGACGAACCTTCCCGTTGTGGCCTGTATGACCTTCGCCTCCGGGCCGGATTATACCAGAACACTAATGGGCGAAAGCCCCGCCGACTTCGTAAAGATGGCTCACACCGAGGGCGCCGAGGTTATAGGCACAAATTGCGGACGCGGACCGGACCACTATCCCCGCCTGGTCGAACTTCTCCGAGATGTGTCGGATTTGCCGATATGGGTAAGGCCCAATGCGGGCATGCCTCGGACCGGTCCGGACGGTAAAATGATTTTTCCGATTGGCCCTGACGAATTCGCCTCGTATGCGCCCGGATTAATCTCGACCGGGGCCAATTTCATCGGCGGCTGTTGCGGAACGACCCCCGCGCACGTAAAGGCGATACGCCGGTTAGTCGACCAGCAGTCGGATTAAATCGAGAGGATGCTCAATCAGTGTTTTCGCCCCGTTTGCGCGAAGTTCCTTGGCATCGCGGAAGCCCCACAGCGCCCCCACTGCGTACATCACTGCCGCGTTGGCGGTCTGCATGTCAGTGTCGGTGTCGCCCAGGTAGAGGCATTGGTCGACCTCCACACCCAGGCGATCGCAAATTTGCATCACGCCCCTGACGTCCGGCTTGGCAGGTATGTCGTCGCCCACGCCGCGAACCGCGTCAAACTGCCACCGGCCAAGCAGTTTCTCCACGCACAACACGGTGAAGTCGTGCGGCTTGTTGGACAGAACCGCCCGCTTGACGCCCAGTTCCTCCAGGCGGTCGAGCATCCGGTCCACCCCGTCGTATGGGCACGTCTTGCAGGCCCAGCGTCGGGAGTACTCATCTTTTGCGTCTTGCAGCAGTTCGGCGTGGAGTGTCGCATCCTTCCGGCTGGCCGGGGCCGTGCGATACACGAGATTATCCATCCCGTCGCCGACAAATTTCTTATACGCCTCGACCGGATGGGTGGGCAGTCCCCGCCGCGCCAGTGCCGCGTTCATCGAGTCGGCCAGGTCCTCCAGCGTATCCAGAAGCGTCCCGTCAAGGTCGAACACCACGGCCTGATACTTCATTTATCGCTCCGTTATGCAATATATGTCGGGGCCTAATCGGCCTTGAGGGTCATCAGAAACTCGGCGTTGGACTGGGTTTTTTTCAGGCGTGACAGCAGCAGTTCCATGGCGTCGACCGGCTGCATCTCCGAGAGCACCTGGCGCAATCGCGTGATAAGTTTCAGTTCCTGGGGATCCAGAAGGAGTTCTTCCTTCCGCGTGCCGGACCTGCTGACGTCGATGGCCGGATAAATCCGCATCTCCTGGAGTCGTCGGTTCAGGTGCAGTTCGCTGTTCCCGGTGCCCTTGAACTCCTCGAAGATCACCTCGTCCATCCTGCTTCCGGTCTCAATCAGTGCGGTTGCGATTACCGTAAGCGAACCGCCCTCCTCCACCGTCCTTGCGGCGCCGTAGAATCGCTTTGGTTTCTGAAGTGCCGAGGAGTCCACCCCGCCGGTGAGAATCCTTCCCGACCGCGGCGCCTCGACGTTATACGCCCTTGCCAGACGCGTTATGCTGTCCAGCAGGATGACCACGTCCCTGCCGTACTCGACCATTCGCCTTGCCTTGGCGTTTATCATCTCGGCAATCTGCAGATGCCGCACGCCCGGCTCGTCGAACGTGGATGAAACGACTTCGGCAGTGGTCTTTCGCTGCGTGTCGGTGACCTCTTCGGGGCGCTCGTCGATGAGCAGAATAATCACGTGCGCGTCTGGATGATTGGTCGCAATCGAATTGGCGATTTTCTGAAGTAGTATGGTCTTGCCCGCCCTCGGCGGCGAGACGATCAGCATTCGCTGGCCGAATCCCACCGGCGTAAGGAGGTCCATCACCCGCATATTCAGCTCCTGTGGCGTGGTCTCCAACCGTATCCGCCTGTCGGGATGCGTGGGGGTTAGTTCCTCGAACGTGGTCTTCTCGTTGATTTTATCGGGCGGCTCGAAGTTTATCGCCTCCACGCGGAGCATGGCGAAATATTTTTCCGATTCCTTCGGCGGGCGTATCTGCCCGGCCACTATGTGCCCCTGCTGCAGGCCGAACCTGCGAATCTGGCTTGGCGACACGTAAATATCGTCCGGGCTGGGAAGGTAATTGTTGTCCGGATTTCGCAGGAATCCGAACCCGTCCGGCAGTATCTCCAGAATGCCCTCGCCGTACATCAGGCCCTCTTTGCGCACGCGGGCCTTGACTATCTCGAAGACCAGGTCCTGCTTGCTGAGCCCGGCGTATTCTTCAATGCCCTCGTTCTTTGCTACCTGGTGCAGCTCCGGGACGGTCATCTTGTGCACGTCGGAGATGAGCAGTTCGCCCCGCTTGATGCGCTCGTATTTTTCGTGCATCTCGCGGTCGAAAACGTCGGTCGTGCCGTCACCCTGCTGAGTCTGGTCGCCTGCAGCCTGGTCGTCATCCGTCCGGGTATCCTGGGATTCCTGTTCGCTTTGCGATTCGAGTTCTTCCTCATCGCCCCGGGAAGCAGAGACCTGCCGCGCGGCGGATTTCTTCTTCTTCTTCTTTGCCTTCTTAACTGTTTTTTCGGTGCTTTTTGCCATCTTGTCTGTAACCTCCACTCGTGTGATAAAACGACTTTTTCAAAAGGTTTGCTTAGTGCCGAAGCGTTTTGGCCGGGTGTGGCTCTGATGAGCGATTCAACGTTTTCAGGAATGCGTCTGATCAACCGGCCGTTTGACCGAATAAGTAAAATTTGCACGTCAATGCGATGGAAGACTAATTCGGCATGATTAAAAACAAGCGTGCTTCGACGTATTCGACGTATTCACTTACATTATACAACAAACTATTATGAATGACCCTTATTGCGGATTATCTGCTTGAAAACATCGCGGACCTGTCGTGGCAGGTGTGATTCGTCTGAGCTGCTGTTAATAGTATAATCGCACATGCTCCTCTTTTTGTCCAGAGAAATTTGAAGATTTTCTCCGTTTTTCCACCGGCGTCGGCTCCACCCCTTATTCGCTTCGGTCCGCCGGCGCCTGGTTTGCTCGTCGGCGTCGACAAATACGGTGTGCGTGCACATTTTATCCCACCCTGCCTCGAAAAGCACTGCGGCGTCGAGCACCGCGGCGGGGACTCGCGGGGATTTTTCGGCCGTTCGAATTTGCTCCCGCATGCGCCAGCGGATGTGCGGATGCGTAATTCGATTGAGCTCCGCCATCTGCGCCGGGTCGGAAAAAACTATCCGACCAAGGGCGCCGCGGTTAATACGGTCCTGTTCGTCGAACACATTCTGTCCCCAGTGTTTACGCACCTTGTTTTTAACCTGCCTGTCGTTGAGGATTTCGTGCCCTATTGCGTCGCCGTCAATAACGTGGCAGCCGAGTTTGCCGAATTCTCCGGCGACGGTAGTTTTGCCCGCACCGATTCCACCAACCACCCCGATAACTGGCTTTGTCGTTTTTCCGGTCATGCCAACCGGATTTACGCCCCAAAGGGGAACAAGTCAAGCATCCGGTTTCGACTCAGCCGGCCGCCCTTTTTACGGAATATCTGACCGGGGTGAACTGCTGGATGTTCAGCCCCCTCATCAGCAGTTCGCGATTGAACCACTCCGGGGCGACACCGGCGATCTTGCAGGCATCCTGGTGATCGACCCTGTTATCGCAGTACATCTGAATGGCCAGCGCCATGCGGAGCCCCTCGGGCCTGCTGCGAGTCCTGTTTATAACTTCATCTGGCAGTTGGAGTTGCATAACATGCTCCTATGAATTAAGTTTATATCACAATTGGTCTATCGGGTATATCGACAGATACGCCGGGCAAGTGAAATTACCGCAGGGCAAATAATCGACCGCCTCGTGCGGCGCCCCAAAGCCCCTGTCGTGCGTCGGTGCGCATTTTTCTTGAAAGCGCGCTCGCGGCGAAATAGTCTTATGTAACTAATTAAAAATCCAGGAACCGTTTATTTAACACCATGAAAGAGAAACTTATCGGCGAAGGAATAACGTTCGACGACGTACTGCTGGTTCCGGCACGTTCCGACGTGGTCCCGCGCGACGTGGATCTATCGACGCGCCTGACCAGGAACATCCGCCTGAACATTCCACTTCTCTCGGCGCCCATGGACACGGTAACCGAGTCCACGCTCGCCATCGCCATTGCCCAGGCGGGCGGCCTGGGCGTCATTCACAAGAATATGTCGATAAGCGCTCAGGGGCGTGAGGTGGAAAAGGTCAAAAGGTCCGAGCACGGGATAATCACCAGCCCCATCACCCTGCCGCCGGACGAATCCACCGCCACCGCACGCAGGATGATGAACGAGCACAACGTCTCGGGAATACCCGTGGTGGCAAAAAGCGGAAAGCTGGCCGGCATCCTCACCCGGCGCGACATGAAGTTCCTCTCCCAGGACACCGCCATCAGCAACGTGATGACCAAGGACAATCTCGTAACCGCCAAGCCGCAAACCTCACTCGAACAGGCGGAGAAAATCCTCAACGAGCACAAGGTCGAGAAACTTCTGCTGGTCGACGAATCGGGTCGCCTGGACGGACTGATCACCATGCGCGACATAGACAAGCTCAAGCAGTTCCCCTACAGCTGCAAGGACCCTCGCGGCCGGCTCCGCGTGGGGGCGGCGGTTGGCGTGGGCGATTTCCAGCGCATCGAGTCGCTAATAGCAAAGGACGTGGACGTGATAGTCGTCGACAGCGCGCACGGTCACAGCGAAAACGTGATAAAAACCGTCGAAAAAATAAAATCCGATTACGAAATAGAGGTTGTCGCCGGCAACGTGGCCACCACGGTCGGCGCGGACGACCTGATATCGGCCGGTGCCGACGCCATCAAGGTCGGCATCGGTCCTGGCGCCATCTGCACCACTCGCGTGATAAGCGGCGTGGGCGTGCCGCAGGTGACGGCGATTCGCCTGGCAGCAAAGGCCGGCGACAGGAAAGACGTCCCCATAATCGCCGACGGCGGCATCCGCCAGAGCGGCGACATCACCAAGGCCATCGCCGCCGGCGCCTCGTCGGTGATGATGGGCTCGCTGTTTGCCGGACTGGACGAATCGCCCGGGAAGACCATCATATACAAGGGAAGACAATTCAAGGTCTACCGCGGGATGGGTTCGCTGGGCGCGATGGTGAGCGGCTCGGCGGACCGTTACGGACAGGACCGCCGCACCGAAGCCGACAAACTCGTACCCGAAGGCGTCGAGGGCAGGGTGCCCTACCGCGGACACCTCTCGGAGTTCGTTTATCAGCTCGTGGGAGGCGTCAAGGCGGGCATGGGATACTGCGGTGCGGCTAACATCGAGCAATTGCGCAAAAAGGCGGAGTTCATCAGAATATCACCCGCATCGCTGGTCGAGAATCATCCGCACAATATAGCGATAACCCACGAATCGCCGAATTATACACTTGGCCGCGTTAACGAGGAGTAATACCGAACCGGCGGATATAATTAATCAGGAAATACGGCACCGGCACGAATAAGGAGAGATGCAATGAAACGTATATTTTCACCGATTATCCTGGCGGTAATAATAACGGCCTGCGGATGCGGCTCCATGGGTCCCGGTACAAAGCGCACGATTGGTCCAATGGAGTTCGACCAGGCATTTGCAAGCGCCGCAAACGTATTTGCGCAATATTTCACCATCGACGAGGCGGACATGTTCACCGGCAAAATCACCTCCAAGCCCGAACACATCAATGGCGAAACCGAACAGATTATCGGCGCCAATCAGATGAGGCGGATAGGCACCCTTAACATGTATCGCAAGGACGGCGACGTCGTTGCCAGTGTTTTGGTGGAGGTTCAAAAGCTCCAGCCGGACATGATACACCACGATACGTGGGAAGGCGCCAAATACGACACCGTACCCAACCAGAGCCCAGCCGAAATTGAAGCCGCCACTACGCCCCAGCAGAATCGCAACTGGCAGACCGTCCGACGCGACCGGCGCATGGAGCACGCGATACTGACGGACATTTACAACCGCCTGAACGCGGACAAACAGAAATAAACGCCGCTTGGGTGCTGCCGCCCGGCGGCGATGGCGACTCACCGGTTATTTCGTCGGCGGGCTTTCACAGTGACGAGCAATTCCAGCACGTGCCGCTGAATCTGGAGGCACTGGCAACTGCTGCACGGTTGAACCTCAAGAACCATGCGCAGCGTTATATCCCCTGAGGCCTGGTCGGATATCCGCACATTTGCGATTATCGTAAATTCACCCCTGTACGCCCTGATGCTCTGCGAATCCAGGCGGATTTCCTCCGGCGGGGGATAGTTGACCTCCGCCAGTTCGGCGTGACAGGCGGGATCGAGCGTCAGCGTCGTCGGCGCGACGTTGTCCGGCGCTTCTGCGGCGTTGACGTGCCAGCCCGGGTCCACCTTGACGTCAACCTTGACGTGTTCGCATTGGCCCGCAGCGAGTCGCCGCCTGCGCATCAACGCACGCGCGTGGACGTGCGGTTTGGCGGTCGCGCACGCCTCGGCGGGGGCGACCTGTCGAGCGGTTTCCAGCCACATACCAAGCGACGCCA
>CAYZPY010000018.1:0-14111 GCA_964480425.1 uncultured Planctomycetaceae bacterium | reverse complement strand
CCGAACGCCGATATCAGGGCGCCGGCGCGGTTGACGTATTCGTCGCGTCCGGTTATTTCGCCCAGGCGGACGAGCACTTCCGCCGCCACGGCGCTTGCGTTGGGCTCGGACTGGTCGTAGCAGTTTCTCGGTCTGACCGGAAGGTAATCCTCGCCACCCGGTGCGTTATAGTATCCACCCGCATCGTCGGCGAATTCGAACTCGGCGATGCTCATCAGCTTTTCGGCCCGCCCGGACCATTCCTTCGAACCGGTTAAGTCGTGCAACTCGAGCAGCCCCCACGCCATAAAGACGTAATCGCTAAGGTATGCCCGGGCGGTGGTTTTACCGTCGCGCCAACTCCTGGCTAATGCGCCGTTGTCGTCCTGCATTTCATTTGCGACAAACTCCGCGGCCCGACGGGCCCCCGACAGGTAACGCTCCTGCGACAGAACCCGACAGGCGGCGCAAAGAGCCCCTATCATCAGGCCGTTCCAGGCGGCCAGGATTTTATCGTCAGTGTACGGGGCCGCCCTCCGCCGGCGTACGGCCAGCAGTTTGTTGCGCATCTCAGCAAGTCGGGCCTGCAATTGATCTTTATCCACGCTCAACACCCTGGCAGTGACGTCCAAATCCCGCTCGAGGTACAGGATATTCGCGCCGTTGCGTTGTCCGCCGGCGTGGTGCTGATGGTTGCCTTTTTCGGTGATGCCGTAAACGCGGCAGAAGAGTTTGCCGTTACGCTCTCCAAGGACGTTCATAATTTCGCTGCGCGTCCACAGGTAATACCTGCCCTCGACGCCTTCGCTGTCGGCGTCCACGGCGGAGTAGAAGCCCCCCCGGCTGTGGGTCATCTCGTCGAGCACCCAGTCGCAAATACCCGCGGCGGCGGAGCGATAAGTTTCTTCGCCGGTCATCTCGGGGCGCCCCGCCGCTTCTTCCCGCGCGGGGGACATCTCGGCGACCTTTGCGTACGCCCAGGCAAGTTGCGCGTTGTCGTAGAGCATCTTCTCGAAATGCGGGGCGAACCACTGCTCGTCAGTCGAGTAGCGATGGAATCCGCCGGCGAGGTGGTCGTGTATCCCGCCGCGATATATCGCCGAAAGCGTACCGGCGACCATGTTCATCAGGTCGCCGTCATCCCGCCTGCGGGACTCCTGCATCAACAGGTAAAGTGTGTGATGCGGGGGGAATTTCGGGTCAATGGAGAATCCGCCGTATCGCTTGTCGTAACTGCGGCGGATCGCGACAAGCGCCTCGTCAATCGTTTCGCGTGTCGGGATTCGGGAGGTTCGTTCCTTCACCGCGTACAGGTCTTTAAGCGCCCGGATTACCTTTTCGCCCTGGGCGGCAACGTCGTTTCCGTTTTCCCGCCAGAGGCGGGCAATCCGCGTGCATACGGATTTGAACCCCCTCACAGGCGGGCGATCCTCGCGGGGAAAGTACGTCCCGGCGTAGAACGGTTCGCCGTCCGGCGTCAGCCAGACCGAGTTGGGCCAGCCGCCGCTGCCGGTCAGGATAGTGGTGACGTTCATGAAAACCTCATCCAGGTCCGGGCGCTGTTCGCGATCAACCTTTATGCTCACGAAATTTTCGTTGAGGATCTCGGCCACATCCTCGCGGCAAAACGACTCCTGTTCCATCACGTGGCACCAGTGGCAGGTTGAATATCCTATCGAGAGGAATATGGGCCTGTTGCGCCGGCGTGCCTGCCGGAACGCATCGTCGCCCCATTGATACCAATCGACGGGATTGTCGGCGTGCTGGAGCAGGTACGGGCTGGTCGCCTCGCAAAGGCGATTGCGGCTGTGATTCATATCGGACATATATTCTCCGGCGCGCGTTTTTTTCATTTACCGCGTCGCCCGTTATCATTCTATGCGGACGGGATTATTTATATGTCGCCGGAGATTTGCTTTGGGTCCGAATAAACAATCCGCGGCAGCGGATTAAGCACACGAAAGTGAAGTCCGGCACCAAAACAGACATATGAGACTTTATCCGATTATTTACGCATCAAATTTGAGCCGGTTGATCCCGGACTTCGATGCGAAAAAGTGTCTGTTTTGGTGCTCAACAAGCGGGCGAGCGGACTCGAACCGCCAACATTCAGCTTGGAAGGCTGACGCTCTAGCCAATTGAGCTACGCCCGCGAATAAGCGGAATTCTATCATCGCACCAAACAACTGGCAAGCCCGAGGGGAAAATCAAAGTCGTCAATATTATGACGTTAGGGTTTTTTCAGCAGGTGTTCCAGCACCCAGCGGTACTCGCCGGCAATGGAGTCGGCCACGTCGGCGGTCTTGATTTCCTCCGGCAGGACGTCGAAGGTGTAGGTCTCTATTTCCAGGCGACTGCACGCGCCGCGGCGGAGTCTTTGTGCGAATTCGCCGACAAGCGACCCGGCGGTCGAGGCAAGTTTATCCCCACCCGTCCAGAACAAAGGCACGTGATAATGCACGCGCCAAACGTCACCGGACGGCGGGGAGAACTCAATGCTCTTTAACGCCTCGGGCAGGTCCGGATACCCCACTACCCGCCCGTCGGTCCGCCGCGCCTTGACCTGGTGCAGATATATCTCGTCGCCGAACGCCTTCAGGCGGGCGGGGTCTGTCGTCTCCAGAGCGGCGCTTAGTTGTATCTTGCCGACCCGAACGCCGGCGTCCTGGAAACGGTCAAGCGCCTCGGCGGGGTCTTCGAACTGGACTGCGTGATGGGCGGTGTCAACGCATACGCCAACGTGTCGGCGGAGTATTTCCTCGGCGTCGGCGCCGTCGCGGCCGTGAATTTTTTGCAGGCGCCGCGCGCCCCAAACACGCAGCCGGCCGCACAGAAAATCCACCGCCTCGGTGGACGTTTCGATGACGCAGTCCGGCTCCGGCTCCAACGCCAGGATTATTTCCCGCCCCTTGCGCTCATATAAACAGGCCAACGCCTCGGACACGTCGGCCAGGTTCACCACGGCGAGATCGAGTTCGGCATCCTCGTTTATCCACGGCTTGTAGGATACGGGAACGGTCGAAATGCTCCCGGTGGCGCCTTCGGGCAGCAGCTCCGCCAGTATCTGGGCCAAGGCAAGCGTGTAATCCCGACGCTGAGGCCGCCGCCAGTCGGGACGATACACGTCCTGCTTGACCGCACGTCCGTGAAACTCCCCATAAGGAAAGCCGTTTATGGTGAACACATACAGATTCTGCCCTGCCAGAAATTCACGGAACGCATCTATCTCGTCGGCGGTGTTCAACTGCCGGGACGCTTTCGTCCCAAGCCGCAGGCCCAGCCCGAACGCACGACCCGGACAAACCTTATCCCGCACGCGCAGTGCGTCTCGGCGGATGGCCTGGAGGTTCTCCGCCCAGGTCTCGCCGGGGTGAATATTGAGGCAATATGTAAGATGCAGTTGCGGACTGTCCTGAACAAGCATACAGAAAATCCCATTTACTAAGATTCGCGATGCAGGCCGCGGCACGTGCGCACCGCCTGCTCGATTACGTCGGTGTCCATGTGATGCACTTCCACCTTGTGTCCGATACCGTCGGGTAGCGTAATCGTCAACTCGCCGCCGAGGTGCTCGCGGAATTTGTCCAGACCGGCAAGAACCTCCAGTTCGCCGGCCGAGTTCCTCCGTCGCAGGCATTCGTGCCACAGCGGCAGGCCGCTGTCGCACAGACCGGTCAGTATCCGCTCCAGTTCGTCCTGCTTGAGCAGGCCCTTGGCGGCGGCATAGCAGGAATCGATGCCGATGCCGATTGACACCGCCTGTCCGTGACCGGTTTTGTAATCGGTCATCGTCTCAATCTGGTGCCCCGCCCAGTGCCCGAAATCCAGCGGCCTGGACCGGCCGAACTCGAACGGGTCGCCGGCGGTGCGTATGTGCTCCAGGTGCAGCACCGCGCAGCGGTAGATGAGACAGTCCATCGCCTCGCGGTCGCGTTTTTTTAAATCTTTGGCCGAGGCGCACAGGAAGTCGAAAAACTCGCGGTCCCGGATAATCGCCACCTTGAAGGCCTCTGCAATTCCGCCCCGCCAGTGGACGTCGTTAAGCGAGGCCACCACGTCCAGGTCGTTAATCACCGCAAACGGAGGGGCGAACGTGCCCACGAAGTTCTTCTGGGCGTGCTCGTTCATGCCGTTTTTGACGCCAATGCCCCCGTCGTTCTGCGCCAGCACCGTGGTCGGAATGCGGACCACGCGCAGTCCCCGATGCACAATCGAGGCGGCAAAGCCGGCCATGTCAAGCACCGCCCCGCCTCCGACGACTATTACGTAACTCTGCCGGTCCAGGTGGAGGTTGCCCATCATCCACATCAGGTCGCGCACCGGCTTCCAGTCGTTTTTTGCGGCCTCGCCGCCGGGGACGAGCATCGGCTCGGTGACCAGTTCCATTTCGTCCAAGTGCTCGTGAAAGTATTCCTTAATTCGTCCGGTCAGGTTGTCCTGGGCCTTGTCCAGTCCTGCGTCCACCACCACTGCCGCCCGATGCCGGCGGGATTCGTCGTACCTGTCCAGCACCTCGGCAAGGAGACGATTGTCCGTATCGAACACGCCCCTGGTGAAGTGCACCGGGTACTCGAAATCCACGGCAAACTGCTGCCTGTAAGTCGAAAATACTTCACACCCCGGCTTCGTTGATTTATCGGCATGGTTATTGCTCATAATTTCGAATCCATCCATTCTCTCGCGGACCGGGACAGTTCGATAAGGTCCCGGGGTTCGGTTTGAAAATCTACGCTCGATGCGTACACGACCTCCCGGTCGGGCCCGGTCTTTCCGTGAGTGCCGCGGACTTTCGCCGTGTCGGTTCTGACGCGACCCGGGGGGAAGCCACAAAACAGCTCGCACGGATCGAATCCGGGCTTGTTGTGGATGTCCACGTGGTCGGCGTAGTCGGGCTTCCGGTTTGCCGCCTCCCACCACGGGTATGCGAACCAGCAACCCTCGGACGCAACCGCCACCAGTTCGCCGCTGTTGGGGTGGTCCAGTCCCACGTCCGCCTGTCGCCTGCGGTCGTAAACATCCGCCACGCCGTCGTCGGCCCGCAGCGCATCGGCGACCGCGGATATGTCCCGCTCGTTTTGCACGTAAACGTGCGCGATCTCGTGGTCGACCATGGCCAGTGCAGGCGTGGCGTACAGGTCAGGATACAGCATACCACGTATTTCCCTGGTCTGCATCAATCCCACTCGCCGCAGGATGCGGTTGGGGAACACCGCCTTGTGCGCGGGGACGATGTGGTAGTCGCCAAAGACGATTATCTCGTATCCGTTGTCGGCAGCCGCCGTGTGCAAAATCTCCAGTTGCCGCCGGACGTACTCGTAGGCACGGCGGACCTTTTTGGAATATCCCGGCCCGCGCCTCTGCAATTCGTAATCCAGCGTGGGTAGGTACGTCAGGCACAAATCCGGCGCCAGTTCGTCGTCGCCGAGGACCTCGGCGGTGGCGCGTGCGATCCAGTCGCCGGATTTGTAAGAAGCCATCGGCCCCCAGTACTGACGGAGTTTGAACGGTCTGCCAACTTTCTCGCACATCCGACGGTACAGGTCGCCCGGGCGACTGTAGCAGTCCTGGATCATACCCCCGTGGTGCTTGTGTATTGGGGCGGGCGAGAGGATTATATCCGCATCTTCGCCCAGCGACTGCTGCCAGAACAGAATCGCCACGGAGCGCCCGCCCTTGCCAAAGCGCTCCCAAATCCGCTCGCCTTCAACCAACTCCGCCGACTGCTTCCAGAACATGACCTTTCGCAGGTCGCGAAAATATCGACCGTTGGCGATCATGCCGTGTTCGGCGGGCGGCGAGGCCGTGCGGAACGTCGCCTGGGCGGTGCACGTCACCGCCGGCAATACGCTCTGCATCCGACGCCACTGCGGGCCTGACCATTCCACCGGCCTGGACAGAGCGGCCGCCTGTACTATCAGTAATTTATTCGCCAATTCGATTCGCTCCGGTCCGTTTAACTCGCATAAAAACACCTTCCCAGCAAATGAGAAATAATCCATCCGCACGCCAGCGCCGCCGCCGCGTAAACGAAAGGCCCGCCGTATAGCCCCACAACGGCCGCCTGCATAAACGTGAAATTTCTCACCAGCATTCCCACCGTCGCCTGTGCGACCGGCGGGTCCACCCGCCCTGATAATCTGCTGTAACATATTCCGGCAACGCAAAGCGCTACTATAGCGCACAATGCCGAGATGAGCATGCCAATCCTGGCGTGCGTATCGGCATCCGTCCAGGCGGTGAAAATCCAAAATCCGATAAGCACGCCCATCAGCGTCAGCACTCCCCTTGGAATGTAACGGTATATCCATGGAATCTCGCCGGTGTGCGCCTCCCGGCGTGCGATTTGCGTAATTGCTGCCGTGTAGACCACCCATATCCCCGCACCGACCAGTGGAACCGCGTGAATCAGACCGCCTTGTCCGGTCACCGCCGCCCCGAGCAGGACGCTCAATCCGCGACAAAGGCCCATCGTGACCGGTCCGATAAGCGCTATTCGCTTTAAGAGCCCGTTGTAGGCGTATATCAGAACTGCCAGCACCGCCGCCACCAGAAGGGCATCGGACCCTATCGGCACGGCGAGCAAAACGCCCCCGGCCGTCAGGACCATCGCCGCCGCCAGCGCCGCGGACGGTTTGACCAGTCCGGCGGGTATCGGCCTGTCGCTGCGACATCGCCTGTCGACGGGAGCGTCGAAAAAATCGTTGGATGCAAGACCGGCCGCATAAAATAGAACCCCGGCAATCATCGCAAATGCAAGGTCGACCGACGACCATCGGGCGCCGATTCCAACCGCCATACCGCCCATTACAAATCCCGCCAGCTGGTCGCCGGGGACGGTGAGAATATTAGGCGGGCGAAAGAGCTTCAGCCAGCCGACGAGCCGGCTGCCGCTCTTACCATCGGACGACGGAGAGTTATCAGAGGAATTTATCGCCATTCCAAACACTTATAATAAATTCCAAATGCTCAAATCCCAAACTTCAAATAACCAAACACCAAACCAAACTTGGAACCTCGCTATCGGAATATCCCGTAATTCAGTTATTTGGGGTTTGGAATTCGGCTGTTTGAGATTTGGTTGTTTGGGATTCGGCTGTTTGAGGTTTGAGGTATTATCTCTGAAACTCCCTCGGGTCCATGGGCTCGATGTCGAGTTCGGGACTCCACCTCGGCGTGTAACTGTAAAATGAATCGGCGTTTTCGAACACCAGCCGCTTTATGGTCTCTTCGTCGTGCCCGTCTTTGCCCATGTAGTCCACCACCTTTATCAGGGACAGCGGATCCGAAACGCCCCAGTCGGCCGAGCCGTTGACTATCATACGCTCGGAGCCGAACTCGTGAATTATGCCCGATACCCTCTGGGGCGTGAGTTTGGATATCGGATAAACCGTCATGCCGCACCAGCACCCGGTCTGCTTCGATACGGGCATGGTCTCTTCGGTGTTGTGGTCGATGATTATGGAGTCGGGATTGAAATTCTTTGTATCGATAATCTCTGCTATGCGCCGGGTTCCCCGCAGTTTGTCCGTGTGCGGCGTGTGAATGATTGCCGGAAGTTTCCGTTCGTGCGCGATGTGCAGTTGGCGGACAAAGGCCTCTTCCTCGTTGGACGTGATGTTATTAAAACCGATCTCGCCGACGCCGACGCATCGGGGATTGTCCAGGTACTCCCCGAGCCCGTCTATTACGTCCCTGGCCAGTGCGGCGTCGTCGGCCTCCTTGGGATTCATGGCCACGCACGCCCAGTGGTCTATTCCGAACCGCCTGGCGCGAACCGTCTCGAAATCAAGTATAAGTCGGAAGTAATCGAAGAAGCTACCGGCGTATCGCCGGTTTCGACCCAGCCAGAACGACGGCTCGACGCACGCACGTATGCCGGCATCGTACATTCTCCCGTAATCGTCCGTCGTACGCGCCTGGGTGTGGATGTGTGGTTCTATGACTATCATTTATTCTTTGATTCGTTTATCAGTTAATCAGTTGACTCGATTAGCGGCTTGGAACCGTGAGCCCAAATAAAAAAATTGCTTCGTTACGAATTAACGAATCAACTAACTGGGAGCGGGTGGATTCGAACCACCGAAGGCTGAGCCGGCAGATTTACAGTCTGCTCCCTTTGTCCACTCGGGCACACTCCCACGGGATGATATAAGTTACACCTCCAAAGAATAACAGTCAAGACCATGACACCCCGGTTAACCGATTATTCATGGATACCTGGCCTTTAATGCCCGCCGGCGCTTTGCGCTGCGTTGCGCCAGGTCCAGGATGTGAACAGTCCTGCGCGACCATTGCGGTGTGATGATGAGTTTTTCCTTCCCGGTCAGGACGGCGGCGACGTTCTGATAATACCTTCCCCAGCGCCCGGGCGGATTTTTACCCTCGGTTATCACCTTTTTGCCGCCCCTGTGGACAATCTTGCGCCACCAGTCGCCGTCGAAAACGTACGAACCCTTCGTGCCGGTGATTTCGACCCGTCCGGGCCTGGGATTGGAGTCTATCTGCGTTATGCACAGTGTCATCCACCTGCCGTGGGAAAATCTCACCACCGCGTATCCCTCGTCGGCGATGGTGTCCCGGCCCCATCGCGTATGTTCGGACCAGTGTCCGGTCTTGGCGAACCCCGCCACCTCGACCACGTCAGAGTCGATAATCTGAAGACCGTATTCGATCAGGTGCACGCCCCAGTCGTAGAGTATCCCCCCGGAAATCGTCCTGCTCGACCGCCACCAGTCGCCCGGTCGGGCGTAGGCGCCCATGTGCGCATCGAGGCGAAAAACCTCGCCGATCTCCCCGCGACGGATGTGTCGAAGCGCCTCGATTATGCATCCGTCCCAATGGCGGTTGTGATATGCCGACAGGAGCACTTTGTTCCGGCGGGCGGCGGATATCATCCGGTCGCACTGGGCGGTGGTGACGGCCAGGGGCTTTTCGCAGACCACGTGCCTGCCCGCACGCAGCGCTTCGCAGGCAAGTTTGGCGTGCGTGTTGTGCGGCGTAATCACGATAACCAGATTCACCGCCGAGTTCTTCAGCATCGCCGCAAGGGAGCCAAACGTTTCTATTTCGGGATAGTCCGCCTTTGCCGCGCTGGTCTGCATGGCGTCCGTGTCGGCGACGGCAGTGGGCGTCATTCCGGCGGCCTTGACCGCCTCGATGTGATGCCGCCCCATGTCGAATGACCCCCCGTAGCCGATCACGCCGACCTTTATGTCCTTGAAACTTTTGAACTTTTTCATGGCCTTCCACATCGTGTCCGCAAATTACACGAATTTCTTTTCGTTAGTGCAATACGCGTAATTTGCGGACTATTCCTCCGCCGCTTCCATCACCGCATCCGCCACGGCGTTGTGGGTGTTGGGGTCCATCATCTCTGGCATCAGTTCGCCTTCGGGCGTGATTCGGGACAGCGCCTCGGCCGCCGCCATGAGCATCTCGCGGGTTATCGCTTCGGCGCCGGCGTCCAGGGCGCCTCGGAATATGCCCGGATACGCCAGCGCGTTGTTCATCATCCGCCCATCGGCGGCGACGGCAGCGCCCGCCTCGTACGCCTCGACCACGGTGATCTCGCTTACCGGGTTGGCCAGCGCCAGCACTATCGGCTTGTCGGCCATGGTGCGAACCATCTCCTGCGAGACAATGTTGGGCCGGCTGACGCCGATGAAAAGTTCCTTTCCCTTCATGGCGTCGGCGAGTGTGCCGGTGATTCTGTCCCTATTAGTCCGTTCGGCCAGGGCGAGTTTCTCGGCGTTCATGCCTTCTGCGCGGTCAGGGTGCAGGATGCCCTTCGAGTCGCACAAAACCACGTCGGCGATACCGGCGCACAGAAGCAAATCGGCTATGGCGGTCCCCGCAGCGCCCGCCCCGCTTATCGCACACCGCAAATCGCCCATCTTTCTGCCAGTCATCCCTGCCTGACCGGCAGGCAGGTTCAGGGCAGTATAAAGTCCCGCCAGGACAATCGTTGCGGTGCCGTGCTGGTCGTCGTGGAAGACCGGAATGTCCAGCCGCCGGTCCAGCTCTCGCGTGATTCGGAAACACGCCGGCGCCGCTACGTCCTCTATCTGTATTGCGCCGAAACCGACGGCCAGTTTCTCGCAGATATTTATGAACTCCTCTGTGTCGCGGGTGTCGATGAGCAACGGCTCCGCCGAGACTCCGGCGAATTCCCAGAATATGGCCGCCTTGCCCTCCATGACCGGAAGTCCCGCCAGCGGACCGATGTCGCCCAGGCCCAGAATTGCCGTGCCGTTGGTCGCCACCGCCACCTTGTTGGAGATGTTGGTGTACCGCCTGGCAAGGGAAGGGTCCTTCTGGATGGCCTTGCACACCCTGGCCACGCCGGGCGTGTACACTATACGCAGGTCGGTGTTGGACTCTATGGTGCTGCGGGCGACCATTTCGCACGCCCCGCCCAGGTGCGTCTCCATCGCCAGGTCAACCACCTGCACCACGTGGACGTTTTGCAGCGCCTTGACGGCGGCGGTCACCGAGTCCATCCGTTCATCGTCGGACACGAATACCTGCAACTCGTATGTCAGCGGACCCGCCTCGATGCGTTCGTCATCGTCGGCATACACGTTGACTATCCTGCCAACCCGGCCGCCGGCGTCTTCGACGGCCGATAAAACATCCCCCAACCTGCCCCGGGATCCGGTAATGCTGACGTGCATGGCGTAAACGACATTCCTTGCGAATTTGTCCTGAAGGGCCTGTGAGGTCGCCATTATGTTTCTCCGTTATCTTCGGTCGTAAGACGGGCGTCTATGCCCCGCCTGCCTTGAATTTCACGCCTATTGTACGAATCCGCCCTCAGCAAACAAGTTTGCGGAAATACAAAGGACGGCGCTACCGGCCGAAAATCAATAAAAATGGAATTACCCCGCCAATCACCCCCCGCAGGGTGCATACAATGTTGGTGTAACAGGAGATTGAGGATGAAACCGGCTGCGGAAAAACGTCGAGGAATTCGCCGGGTATTGAAACTGGCGTGTATTTCGGCGGCCGTGATTCTGGCGCAACCGCCGGCGCCCGGCGAGATGGAAATCGTCGCGCCTGACGTTTCCATGCTCGAATTCGCCGATTCGCAAAGTCAGGTCCAGGCCCGCCTGCTGTCGGATACCGGGGCGATCGCCTGGGGCGAGAAATTCAACGTGGGCGTGCTGCTTCAAATCCGACCCGAATGGCACGTTTACTGGAAGGATCCCGGCTCGACCGGCGTAGCGACGGATGTGAACTTCACCGTCCCGGACGGATTCGAAGTGGACCCGATTCTCTGGCCCGTGCCGCGGAAATTCACCCAGCCGGGAGACATCGTCGGATACGGATACGCCGAGAAGGTGATGCTGACGACACGGATCACCCCACCGCCAGAACTGCCCGCGGGACAAAAGATAACCATCGGCGCGGAAGTGTCCTGGCTGGCCTGTCGTGACAAGTGCATACCCGGACGGGCGGATTTGCAACTGGCGCTTCCGATCGCCAAAAAGCCGCGCCCGGACAATAAGCAGCTTTTCGCCCGGTGGACCGGCCGCCTGCCGAAACCGCACCAGCAGGCCAAGGAGGTCAATGAGGTTTCGGTAACGGGTCCGCAGTTTGAAGAAGATAAAAATGCCGACAACTTTGAAATAATCATCAAGTGGCGCAAAAAGCCGAAAGAAGTTGAATTTTTCCCCGCGGCAGGCGATGCGCTGCTGGTAAACGATATTTCAATCCAAACACAGCAGAAAACGACCGTCATCACGGCGGCCTTGAAATTACTCAACGCAAAAAAATCACCGGCGTCCATGGAGGCCGTCGTGGCCTACGCAGGTTTGCAGGAACATCCGGAAGGTATCGAGATTCGAATCCCAATAACAAGCAGGAAGGAGATTAAAAAATGATTAGATACGGCATGTACATACTGGCGGTCGTCGCTGTTGCGGGGCTTTTCGGGCTGCCGCACGTAACCGGCGACTGCGGCTCGCGCTGCAAAGGCGACCACGAGCACAAGGAAAAAAAGCCCGAAATACCCGACAAACTCGACTTCACACTGACCGACCAGGACGGCGAAAAGGTCACACTCGGCGACCACGCCGGTAAAATCATCGTGCTGGAATGGCTGAATCCGGACTGCCCTTACGTCAAGAGGCACTACAAGGCCGGCACCATGAAAAACCTGGCAAAGAAGTACGAAGACCAGGGCGTAGTATGGCTGACGATAAATTCCACACATTACTACAACCAGAAAGAGAACAAGAAGTTCCACAAGGCCCACGACCTTGGGTACCCCATTCTGGACGATCACGAGGGCAAGGTCGGCAAACAATACGACGCCAAGACCACCCCGCACATGTTCATAATCTCCAGGAAGTGCGAGATCGTCTATCAGGGCGCCATAGACAACGACCCACGGGGCAGGAAAAAAGAGAAAAAGGTCGTCAATTACGTATCAAAGGCGCTGGACGAGCTACTGGCCGGAAAGGAAGTCGAAATCCCAGAGATCAAGCCCTACGGCTGCTCGGTGAAGTACCCGCCGAAAGAAAAGAAATAGCAGCAGACTCACAGCACACCATCAGTAGGGTTGGTCCCTACGGGCCGACCCTACTTTTCTTCTTCATCATTGCTCTGGTCGGGCGAGTCTTCTTCGTCGAGTTTGAATCTTTTTCGGGCAAGCGACCAGGCATCGACGTGCCGGGTGCCCTCCATGCGCCCGTCGCCCGTCCGGCGCGTCGGACCGTTGTCGGACACGTCGGTAAAATATTCCTTTAGACGCCTGACACACAGCCAGACGAACACCACCGCCGCCAGTCCAAGCAGCACAAGCGCAACCCAGGCCAGGTGTATCAGGAACTTCTGCGTTTCCTTATCGGCCTCGACGCCGGCGTTGAGCGTAACCGCCACCATCGCCCCCATAACGATCATGAACACTATAAGCGTAATCGCCACGATGGCGAAGTTTACCATTCGAAATGTCCGCCGGGGGCCTATTTCCATGGCGCGTTGGACCTCGGGTCGTCTTTTTCCTGTTTCTGGAACTGCTTAAGCAGTTCGGCGCCCTTTTGGGATATCTTTTTTGGCGGCACGATCTTAACGTTGACGTACTGGTCGCCGCGTTTGCCGCTGGACGTGTCCGGCGCGCCTTTTCCCGCCAGGCGCAGTTTTTGAGCGCTGCTGGTGCCAGGGGGGATTTTGACTGTCGTCATCCCGTCGATGGTGGGCACGTTTACCTTGGCGCCCAGCGATGCCTCGGCGATGCCGACCGGAACGTCAACATATATGTCATTGCCCTGCCGGCGGAAATACGGATGCTCTCCGACGTGCACGACGATGAACAAATCGCCGTTGCCACCGCGTCCCGGCTGTCCCTTGCCCTCCAGGCGTATTTTCTGACCTTCCCTCACGCCGGGAGGGATTTTCACCTTCAGTTTCTGCGAGCCGCCCCCGGAGTGCCCAAGCCGCACGGACGCGGTGGTGCCCCTTATGGCCTGCATAAAGTCGAGTGTCAGGTGATATTCCACGTCGTTGCCCTTAGGCGCGGTTCGCCGCCGTCGTGCGTCTCGCACCCGTTGGCCCCCCATTCGTCCGCCTCCAAGGGCGCTTAGAATTTCCTCCAGCGACATTCCCATAAAGCCGCTGCTTCCCCTGGATCCGCCGAATATGTCCTCAAAATCTATCCCGCCGCCGCCCGGCGGGCGACCGGTCCAGGTGTACGTCCGCTCGTAGGGGCGCCCCGCGCCCGGCGGCACCCCGGCGCCCGCGCCCACGCCGGGAGCGGCGTGACCGTACTGGTCGTACATCTTACGCTTCCGCGGGTCGCTGAGGACCTCGTAGGCCTCGGTTGCCTGCTGAAATTTCGTCGTGGCGTCGGGTGACTTGTTGACGTCGGGGTGATATTTCCTGGCCGCCTTGCGATAGGCGGATTTTATCTCGTCGGTCGATGCTTTCCTGCCCACACCGAGTATGTCGTAAAAATCTCGTTTAGCCATAAATGTATTCTATCAAAATTGCGTGAATAGTTAATCGGTATACCGGTTGATTTTATCCGCCGCAGGCGGGCGTTTAATCGGTTTTTTACTGATCAACTAATCAATCAAAAATCCCACGAGTGTCCCATCATAAGTCGAATAATGACAACTGGATAGAATTTGGCT
>CAYZPY010000017.1:14459-26275 GCA_964480425.1 uncultured Planctomycetaceae bacterium | reverse complement strand
CCGCCCACGGTATGCGCAAACTGCAAGGTCCCCCCCGCCGAGAAACTGCGCGATCTCGGCGTGGAAGTCGAAGACCTCTTCCCCCCGGGAACCACCAAGTGCTGCATCCACTGCCCGCAGTACGACCCGTCGACCAACTGCGCGCACTGTTTCAAGCCGAAAATCGACCCCGACTTTCCCGTCCGCGGCAGAAACCGGTGCCGCGAGCAGGTCCCCTGTGGACTGCATATCGTCGGCACGGAGCGCCACGAGGCGCGACGCATAGACAACCAGTTGCGCGGGCGTTCGGGACGCCAGGGCGACCCCGGATCCAGCAGGTTCTTCCTGTCGCTGAGGGACGAACTGATGGCCATCTTCGCCGATCCGTGGACCCTGAAGGTGCTGGGATGGCTCGGTTTCCAGGGCGACCAGCCCATCGAACACCCCAGAATATCCAAGGGTATCGAACGGGCCCAGAAGAAGGTTGAGGAGCGCAACTTTGAAATCCGCAAGAACCTGCTCGAATACGACGAGGTCATGGACCACCAGCGGAAGGAATTCTACTCCCGCCGGCAGCGGGTGCTGGAGGGTCGGCGCCTGCGGAACATAATCATGGAAATGCTCGATGAGTCGCTTGACGAGGCGGTTGATAATTACCTCAGCGAAGATTACCCCGCACGCTGCATCGCAGAGTGGGCGTCGGCGAACCTGTTAATCCCCATCGGCGCCGAGCAGGTCCGCGCGCGAAGCGAAGACGACCTCGACGATCTCGAGGACGACCTCAGGTCGCGCGCCAAGGAAGAAGCCGCCAACGTCATATCCATGACGCTGGGCGAATACATGGACGAACAGATCGACCGCCGCCAGTGGGACCTCAAGGGTCTGTGCAGCTGGGCAATGAGCAGGTTCAACGTGAACCTTTCCCAGAACCGACTGAGGAACATGAATCCCTCACAGGTCGAAGAACAGTTGGCCGCCGCCGCCGCCGAAAAGGTTGACCAGGCGGACCTGACACCCGTGGCGGGGTTCCTCCAGGAAGACTTCCCGCTCCGCGCACTGGCACAATGGGTGTCGAACAAGTTCGACCTCGAAATTGACGCGGAGGAATTGTCCGGCCAGGCGCCGCAGGTGTCCCAGACGCTCAAAGACAAGGTCCAACAGGCGTACGGGCGGCGGGAAATCGAGTATCCCGTCGAATACGTCGTGGACGTAACGATCGGACAGGCCGGCGCGGAGAACGTGTATGCCCTGGGCAGTCTGGCGGACTGGGCCAACCGCAAGTACGAGACGGGCTTCACCGCCGAGGATTTCCGCGGAAGGAAACCGGGCGATATCCGCGGCGAACTAATCGGCATCGCCGAGCAGTGGCTCAACGGCGACAAACTGCGCGATACCATCCGGAAGTCTTTGGGCGACAATCCCGACCCCGAACCGGCCGCCCAGTTCGCCAAAAACCGTTTCGACACCGACCTCTCGCCTCAAGACCTTGATTCAAACGCTTTCGACGCACTCGTACAGGCGGGCAGGGAATTCCTCCGCCGAGAGATGACCGAACTGGAGCGGTTCATCCTGCTTCAGATTTACGACAGCACCTGGAAGGACCACCTGCTGGCGATGGACCACCTTAAAAGCGGAATCGGGCTTCGCAGCTTCGCCCAGCAGGACCCCCGCGTGGCCTACAAACACGAAGGCGCCCGCCAGTTCGAGCAGATGCAGACCTCGGTGCGCGAAAAGGTCACCGACATGGTTTTCAAGGTCCGCCTGACCGCCGAGGCCGAGGTCGCAAACGTCTACCAGGTGTCCTCCATGGTCCACGAGCAACTGGCCGGTTACGACCACCTCGCACAGGAGATGGCGGAGAGCCGCCAGGCCGGGCAGACCCAGAAAGTGCAAACCATCGTCCGCGACAAGCCCAAGGTCGGGCGAAACGACCCCTGCCCGTGCGGTTCGGGAAAGAAATACAAAAAATGCTGCGGAAAAAATCTTTAGTCCTACGAAATATTTCGCCGCTAATACACTTAACGTCGTCGAGGAAAGGGAACGAAAATGATATCGAACACTATGCTTTACGTCGGATACCAGGGCGACACGCAGTATCTGATCGCCGTTGTCAAACTGTTATTCTTCGCCTTGTTTACGGGACTGGTCTGGACGGGCGTCATCGCGCTGCGCTCCATCGCCATCTCGCTGCAAAAAATCGTCGAAGACAGGCAGCATGAATAAGGACCCCAGTATGGCGAAAGACAAGATAGGCGACAGATATTCCAAGCGCCGCAAGAAGCGACAACTCCTGGACCTTGCCGGAAAGGCGCGCAGCGTGGAGGACATCCAGGCCGAGGAGGAACTGCTCGAAAAAACCGACAAGGTCACCCCCATCCAGGCCGACGCCGCGCCAGGGCGAAACGACCCCTGCCCCTGCGGCTCCGGTAAAAAATACAAAAAATGCTGCGGGAGAAAGTAATAATAATTAGAAACAGACGCCGATTCCTCCGGACCGGCATTTCAACGCGCTATAATGAGTTGAATGCTCAAGGCAACGTCATGAAAGGCGCGAAAAATGGAAAACACATGTGAAATTCAGTCCCAGCGGCACAAATACCCCTTACCGCACTGGCTCAAAAACATTATACTCTCGAAGAAATGCCCCTGCGGCTCGGGAATGCCGGTCAGAAAATGCTGCGGAAAGTCCGGCGCCGAAGATTGTGAATACCTGGATAAGTGACCCGCCCGGGTCCGGTTAACCGTCAAACCTTCTGCCAGTCGGGAGGGTCCGTAAGGCGGTAAAGCGTTTCACCGGCCTTGTGTACGTATAGCATACCCTGGTCCTCTTTGTCGCGCCAATCGTCGGGGTTTATCGAGTTGGGGTCGCGATAGCCCAGATTGATTTTCTCGCACAGCCGGCGCGGTATTCCAGTCGCCAGCGTCACGTTCACGCGCAGGCGCTCGACGCCATTTTCGTAAGTCCCGATGCCCCTGACGTGCGTGGAATGCGCCAGCACGCCCCAGGGATAATCCTTGAACCGCTCCCACTGCGCCAGGAAGTAGTCGCGGCTGTGATAGCCGACCCGCTCGATTATCCGCCCGTGCGTGGGGGATATTTCCCTTATGTGCGGGGCGTAAATAATCAACTCGCCGCCATCGGCCACCACCGGCTCGAGTTTGTACATGCACTTCCCACCCACCCACAGGTCGTCGTACATGCGCGGAGCACAGGAAAGCACCGAATCGAACGGGCGGGACTTGTAAACGATGTGAACTTTCGCCGAAAGGTTCGCCGCAGCCGACCACGCCTCGGCGACGTCGCCGAAATACAATCCGGCAAGCTCCTCTCCACGAACAACCATAGTCAGGGCGTACTTTTCGACATCGAGCATGCCGGCGGCGGCCTCTATCGTCGCGCGAACGGGCGTGTGCTTGTGTCCGATTATCTTGGGATTGGTTATCACCGCGCCAAGCCAGTGGAAGAAGTTCAGCACTTCCGGACCCGATACGCCCGGAAAGAAATACTTGCTTCCACCCGAAAAGCCCACCACCTCGTGCGGAAAGACCGGCCCGACTACGAGCACCACGTCGTAGTCGAAGATCATTTTATTTACGGTGACCTCTACGTCCACCGCGAACAGCCCGCCGGTGATTTCGTTAATCCGCACGTCCGGGAGCGTGCCGACCTTCCGCAGCGCGGCGGGGTCGTCCCAGCGATGGTTGAACACGTGCGAGCCGGGGAAAACTTCCCCGCGCCGCCCCGGTTCAACGCCAAGCAGGCGGTCTATACGCTCATCCGAAAGCGGCGGGTGCGTGCCCAGGGCAACAAGGAAGTCCAGTCGATCGGCCGGGCGCCCGATGTGCTCGTAAATCGCCCGCGACAGCATACCCAGCGGGCACGTCCGCGTGTGGTCCGGAATAATCACCAGCACGCGCTTGCCGGCGGGCCTAATCCACCCCGCCGCATCGGCGATTATCTGTTCGGCCGCATCGTCGCTCAGCGGCGAGTTCACATCCCCACGCCCCGCCAGATCCGCCTCGGCCGTCATATCTCCACCGCCTCTCCGGGGTTCAGCACATGCACGTCGCAGCCGGCGGCGTCGCAGAAACTCTGCGCATCCTGACCCGAGCCGACTATGTCGCCCCAGTGATACGGTATCGCCGCGGCGGGACCGATGGCCTTGCACGCCTCTGCCGCCTCGGCCGCGCTCATCGTGTACGTCCCGCCCACCGGCAGCAGCGCAACGTCTATGTTCTCCAGCGCGGACATCTCGTCTATCAAGTCGGTGTCGCCGGCGTAGTATATTCGACGCTCGTCAAGTTCGAAAACCGCCCCCAGCCAGTCGTTTTGGCGCGGGTGGAAATGCTTCCCGACATTGTAAGCGGGCACTGCCTCGACGGCGACCGGACCGACCTGTTGGCTTTGACCAGGCGACAGCGTCTTGGCGCCAGGGATTTGCGCCGCCGCCTCGGCCGAGGCAAGCACCACCGTGCCGTCCTTTGAGACTTTCGCCACGTCCTCCGCCGAGAGGTGATCGAAGTGACCGTGCGAGACGAAAACAACGTCGGCGTCATTCGGCGATTCATCCATCTTCCACGGGTCGATGTAAACCACCGCCCCCCCGCCGGATATCCGGAAACTCGCGTGACCCAGCCATTTGATTTCCACTGACATAATAAGTCTCCTTGATTCGTCGATTCGCCCGCCAAGTCTTTGCCCAGGCGCGCCGGGATTAACTGTTGTTACATACTCATAATATCGCAAAGTCAGTATGTCCGGCAACACCCCAAGGGGGACGCAATAGCAATGTATCCCCCCGCAGGACCGTACGCCAACGTGCGCATCCGCATGGAAGATACGAGCCAACTGCAAGTGCAGGCATGGCATCGGACCCGCGCACGACTATAATGTAATCCATGGCCTTAGAGACCCCTATATATCTTGACAACAACGCCACCACGCCGGTTGACCCGCGGGTGATGGAGGCGATGACGCCCTACTTCACGAAATGGTACGGCAACGCCGCAAGCAGGCATCACGAATTCGGGCATCGGGCCGCAGAAGCCGTCGAGAAGGCACGTGCACAGGTGGCCGAGTTAATCGGCGCACAGGACCGCGACATAGTGTTCACATCCGGCGCGACCGAATCGAACAACCTGGCCATCAAGGGCGTCGCCGAGGCGTATGCCGCCAAGGGCAATCACGTCATCACCTCGCTGTCCGAGCACATGGCCGTCATCGACCCATGCAAGTGGCTTGAAAATAAAGGGTGCAAAATCACCTGGCTCAAGCCCGACAAGCACGGCATGATCCACCCCCAGCAGGTGGACGAGGCAATCACCGACGGGACGATACTGATATCCATAATGGCAGCCAACAACGAAATCGGCACGATAAATCCCGTCGCCGACATCGGCGAAATCGCCAGGCAAAAAGGCGTGTACTTCCACTGCGACGCCACCCAGGCGGCCGGTAAGATACCCCTGGACGTCGAGGAGGCGTGCATAGACCTTCTTAGCATCTCGGCCCACAAGATTTACGGACCAAAGGGCGTCGGGGCGCTGTACGTGCGCCGCCGCGGGCCGCGTGTCCGTCTGGCGTGCATGATGCACGGCGGAGGACACGAGCGGGACCTTCGCAGCGGAACGCTGAACACCCCCGGCATAGTCGGATTCGGCGCCGCCGCCGAAATATGCCGCAGCGAAATGCCCCACGAGGTGAAGCGCATCGCCCGCCTGGGTCGGCGACTGGAAAAAGGCATCACCGACCGGCTCGATTACGTGTATCTAAACGGGCACCCCACCGCACGACTCGGCAACACCGTGAACCTGTCGTTCGCTTACGTCGAGGGCGAGGCGCTGATGATGAAACTGCGCGACCTTGCGGTCTCGTCCGGCTCGGCGTGTACCACCGCATCGCTGTCGTCTTCTCACGTGCTGGAGGCAATCGGCACCGGCGGCGACCTCATCAACTCGGCCTTGCGGTTCTCGGTGGGACGCTTCAACACCGAAGAGGAAATCGACCACGCCGTCGAGCACGTCGCCGAGGCGGTAACGCAACTTCGCGAAATAAGTCCGCTCTACGACGCCGCCATGAAAGCCCGCCGCCGGTCCGCCGGCGGCCGGTCGGAAAGATGAATCGCATGAGTCCCAGGCACAGCAAAATCCTGATGCAGCACTTCGAGAATCCGCACAACGTCGGTTCGCTGGACGAGGATTCCCCCCGCGTCGGCACTGGCGCCGCCAGCAGGGAATCCTGCGGCGACGTGATCAGATTACAGATAGAAGCAGGTGATGACGGAATTATCGCGGATGCGAAGTTCAAGACCTTCGGCTCCGCCTCGGCGATAGCCGCCGGCTCGCTTGCGACCACCATGATAATCGGCAAGACCGTCGAGCAGGCCCTGCGCCTGGAAAGCAGCGCCATCGCCGAAGAACTCCAACTGCCCCTCGACAAGATCCACTGCGCCGACCTTGCCGCCGGCGCCGTACGTGCAGCCGTGGAGAACTGGCAAGTTAAGAATCAGTCCGCCGGATAACGACACGTCACGCCGCGGTGTATTTGCAGAGGCAATGACCGGGCTCGGCATTGAGCAGCGAACTGATCGAGTGGTGCTGTAACATCGCCAGGCGCATCGCGTCAGTAGTGAACGGCGTGTTGAAATTGGTCAGCACGGCACGATGCTGCCCGGTAAGAATGACCAGTTCGGCGTCGGCAGCGGCCTCGTTCAACTCGTCGGATACATCCGACAAATCAAGCGGCGGCATGTGACCCCCGGTGGAGACCACCTCGAGCATGCCCCCGGCGACCATTGCCGCAAGGTCGGCGTCGGCGCCGGCGAGTTGTTCTATGACTTCCACCGCCTCGTCGGCGGTTATCGTCCCCCGGCAGGACGACTCGTCGGCGGCGAGTACTATCTTGACGCCCCACATCGCCAGTTCGCGCACCAACGGCATCACGCCAAGGACGAACTGACCACCGGCCTTATCGGCAAACACCACCACCTTGGACCACTCGGCGGGCGGCTGGTCGGGGATTCGACCGCTGATGGCCTCGAAATCGTCGGCGACCCAGTTGCGGGTGTGCAGATCCTCAACGGTATCCACGAAATCGGATCCTTCGGAAACCTGCCCATCTTCCGGAGACAGGGGAGAATTCAACTGGGACGCCTCTGCGGCCACCACCGCACGAAGCAGGTGCCGCCAGCGCTCCTCCCCGACCATGCCGTGAATCATGTGGACCACGTGAGGATACGCCGACGCCGCAGATATCGTCTCCTGGTTCTTGAAGTAACCCAGCGGGTCGGCGATGCCGCTGTCGCGCAGTATTTCGCCGGGGATTTTCTCCAGGCGCAGAATCCCGCCGCCATCGGGCGGGTCGTCGCCGAAGGCGGATATCGCCTGTGCGAATTTTTCGCGCGCGGTTTCTACCTGCTCGGCCATGGAGCGCCCGTACTGCTTGGTGGCATGCTCCAGCATGGAGTCGAACTCTTTGTGTAGTTCGTCGGGCCTTTGGCTCCAGAACGTCGTGGTGTTTTCGCCCGACCAGTCAGATGCGATATAATCATCCGGCCGGGCCAGAAGACAGAAATGGCTCATGATTGAATTGCCTCTTGCTTGGCAGCGAAGTGCCACTTCGCAAAGTAGTATCGAATTCCTTTCGTTTCCCTCATGTCATCGTTCTCGAAGATAATTATATTATTTTAACTGCCACGATTGTCAAGTCATCGAGGCGCTCGTGCAGGCCGGCGAATCGCCGCATCTCCCAAAGCAGGTGCTTAACCAGCCCGTCGGCGGTGCGGTCGTCGGCTATTGCCGCCTGCGCCGCGACCACTATGCGCTCCCGGCCGAAGGTCTCCTCGTCGAAATTCATCGCCTCGGACAGCCCGTCCGTGTAGGCCAGTATGTAGTCGCCTTTCTGCAGCGCCACTTCTTTGCTTTGCCACTTCCATCCGGCGTCGATTCCCAGCAGGCCTCCGCCGCAAGACAGTTCCTCCCATCCTCCCCGGCGGAACAGCACCGGCGGGACGTGCCCGGCGTTGGCATAGCGGATTTTCCCGACCCGCGGGTCGATTACCGCCATAAAAAGGGTGGCGAAATCGCCAAGGGACGTAGCCGAGGACAGGTCCCTGTTGACCCGTGAGAGTATTTCGGAAATATCGTCGCATCCCGAGGCGTGCGCCCGCAGCAGCGAGCGGATCGACGCCATAAGCAGCGACGCCCTGACGCCTTTTCCGACCACGTCGCAAATCACCATCGCCGTTTCGCCGTTGTCGCCGAGCGGGAAGAAATCGTAAAAGTCGCCGCCCACCTCGAAGCACGAGACGTATTGGCAGGCCACCTGGAAGCCCGGAATCTCCGGCGCGCCGGATGGCACCATTCTGCGCTGGACCTCCCCCGCCAGTCGCAGCTGCCGCCTCGCCTCGGCCGAATGCACCGCCTCTTCGTACAGGCGCGCGTTAACTATCGCCGCCGCCGCCTGAGCGCAGATGGACTGAAGGAGCGATATCTCGTACCAGTCGAACCGGTGAGGGCGGTCCGTATAAACGTGAATCACGCCTTCGGGTCGACGCTTGTACACCAGCGGTGCGCACAACGCGCTTACCAGACCCTCGCGGCACGCCTCGGCAGGATAAAGCACGCGCGGATCGTCGCGCTCGTCGGCGATATACACCGGCTCAAGTTCCTGCAGAACCTGACGGTCGATTTTGCTTTCCGAAACGAGTATCGGACCCTTGTCCAGGTACTCCGGCGAGAGGTTCGCCACCGCCTTGATGACGAGTTCCGTGCGACTGTCGTCCAGCAGGCGGATGGAGCACGCCCTGGCGTGGAGCACATCGACCACCGTCGAGGCCACGAGGTCCAGTACCGCCTGGAGGTCGTGCTGACCGGTGAACTCCGCCGTTAGGCGATAGAGCGTTGCCAGTTCACGCACGCGGGTGTGAAGCTGCTTCTGGCGATCGCACAGGCGAACTATCTGCGCGGCCATGAGCTTCAGGAAACTTTGCACCATTGACGCATGTCGCGGTTCGTCCGCACCGCCGGGCCCGCCGCCGGTGTCTTGGCAGACTATCCTGCCAATAACCCCCCCGTCGAAGACCACCGGCGCGTCGCACCCGCGCCGCACGGGCGTTTGCGCCTTTGAGCCGTCGGCGAACGGACGACCCTCCGAATCGCACACACGCACCGGTGCGCCGACCGCGGCCGAGAAGTCGTCCTGCAGTTGCCGGATCGTCTCGATACTGAGATAGTCGGTTAATGTAGCTGCTTGAGGCATCGAATCCTATACTTGGGGGAGCGTCACAAAACCAATACCCTCGCATCCGCACTTCAACCTCCCTCGACGTCGGCGCCGCCCGCTCGCCGTCGATCCTGATGCAATTAGGAGGTCAAGATGCATTTTCCCGCAAGTCAGCAAAGTGTCAATCAGATTTTGCCCGCAATCCGGGCGGTGTGTATTTATCAGGCGCTTTCCTTCTTGGTCTTGGCCGCTGCGAAGAGTGTGAGTTTCCGCTCGCCGTCGACCATCTGGCGGGTTATCTCGTACGTGGCGCCCTTGCGTCCCTGCTCGGGCAGTTCGTACATCAACTCGAGCATCAGCTCCTCGACGATGCTTCTAAGCGCCCGGGCGCCCACCTCGCGCTTGATGGCTTTTTGCGATATCGCCCTAAGCGCGCCATCGGTGAACCGGAGAGTGGCGCCCTCCATGGAGAAAAATTTCTTGTACTGCCTGACCAGCGCGTTTTTGGGCTCGGTTAGAATCCTCACCATCGCCTCTTCGTCCAGTTCGCCCAGCGCCGTGATGCACGGAAGGCGCCCCACCAGTTCAGGTATCATCCCGTAGTGGACCATGTCCTCCGGCTGAACCTGCGCCAGGACGCTGCTGTGGTCCGCGGGCGTCTCGCTCTTGGCTTCCTCGCCGGCGAATCCGATTAACTGCCGACCGAGGCGACGCTTGATTATCTCCTCCAGGCCCGTGAACGTGCCCCCGCAGATGAACAGAATGTGCGAGGTGTCCATCTGGATGTACTGCTGCTCGGGATGCTTTCGCCCGCCCTGGGGGGGTATATTTGCCACCGTGCCCTCCAGCAGTTTCAGCAGCGACTGCTGGACGCCCTCACCGCTGACGTCGCGCGTGATGGAGACATTCTGGGAGGTTTTTCCAATCTTGTCGATTTCGTCTATGTAGATGATGCCCTGCTCGGCGGCCTGGAGGTCGTAGTCCGCCGCCTGGAGGAGTTTGAGCAGTATGTTTTCCACGTCCTCTCCGACGTACCCGGCCTCGGTCAGCGTGGTGGCGTCGCCGATGGCGAAAGGCACGTTAAGCACACCCGCCAGCGTCCGGGCAAGCAGGGTCTTTCCGCAACCGGTGGGTCCGATCATCAGCACGTTGGACTTGTCCAGCTCGATCGATTCGTCGTCTTCGGCGCCGATGTTCATCAGGCGCTTGTAATGGTTGTGCACCGCCACCGAGAGCACCTTCTTGGCGTGCTCCTGTCCGACGACGTACTGGTCGAGGTATTCCTTTATCCGTCGGGGTGTGGGAACCGTGCCGAAAAGCGTATCGCTGCGGACGTTGCGCCGCTGCTCCTGTCGGATAATATTGCGGCACAGTTCAACGCAGTTCGAGCAGATGTTGGCGCCGTCGGGGCCTTCGACCACGGGACCCGCCTCCCGGCTGCTGCGGTGACAAAAACTGCACACCGGCTCGCGCCGACCGGATGATCCGTCGCCGCCCTTGCCGTCTTTCGAATTCCTGCGATCAGAGGGACTCATCTATACTCCTAATCCTAAAAGCCATCTAATCCTCGCCCTGCTGTTTTTCTTCATCGGCGCCACCGGCGGCGCCACTTGACTGTGAAGTTATATTTTCCCCCTCGCCGCCGAGCAACGCGCGCCTCACGCGGGAAAATTCCTCCTGGGAAATATCTCCCGAATCCCGCAGCGACCTCAGCTGATTTATCGTGAACGCCTCGTTACGGTTGACGCGACTGGCCGAAATCGAAAAAAGGCGCTTCCTCAGCCACAGCACGATCAGCCAAAGAATCACCGCAACGACAATAAGCACGCCGCACCCCACCAGCAGTTGCACCAGATTCGACATGGCCAAATACGCCACGGGCAAAACCTGCCTCAACAGCAACGCCAACGTCATATCCATGGTTATATTGTACACCGCACGCTGCGGGTGTTTCAAATCATAGCCGCTAATCGGTGCGGATGTTCGCCACGCTGGTGAATTTCGTATTTAAACACGCGCCGGACAGATATATAATCCCGCAAATATCATAAAGGCATTCACATGAATTCACCCGACACAAATCCCACAGGTCCCCCGAACAATCCGAATCACATTTCGCCCCCCCGCAGGCCGAGTCTTGCGCACGGTCTGCCCATGTTCGCCGGCAGGGACCCGGCGGCGCTGGCGGCCGAAAAGACCGAACTCGCCCAACTGAGCCAAAAGGGCTTCTTGGCCCGATGCAAGGATTACTTCGCCAAGACCGGACCGGGCTGGCTGCAAAGCGCCATGACGCTCGGAGGGGGAAGCGCGATGGCGTCGCTTTTCCTGGGCGCCCGTTACGGGTATCAACTGCTGTGGGTCCAGCCGCTGGCGATGATACTTGGCGTGATAATGCTCTCGGCCCTGTCGCACCAGACGCTCTCGACGGGCGCCAGGCCCTTCGACGCCATGCGGGTGTACGTCAGTTCGCCGGTGGCGTGGTTGTGGGTCATAGCGACTCTGGTCTCGACAATAATCTGGCACTTTCCGCAATACGCCCTGGCGGCGGGAATGGTGGACGACATGATAAAGGCGGGTACCGGCTGGCGTCCCGACCCCAACGGCGCGGCGCAAG
>CAYZPY010000017.1:0-14449 GCA_964480425.1 uncultured Planctomycetaceae bacterium | reverse complement strand
GTGCTCGTCGGCGCGGGGGTGGCGGTGCTGGTAGTATCCACCGTCATCACGGGGAATTACGCCGCCGGGCGGCGTGGCATACGAATTTACGAAAAAATGCTAAAGATGCTGGTGTGGATGATCATACTGGCGTTCGCCGCCGTGGTCGCGGCAAGTTCCGCTGTGGGGCGCATAAAGTGGAGTAGCGTGTTGAAGGGCTTCGTCCCGGGCAACATCCCGTTTGGCGACGCTAAAGGATTCGAAAAATTCATGGGCGCGCTTGGCGCGGCGGTGGGAATCAACATGACGTTCCTGTTCGGATACACCCTGCTGGCCCGCGGGTGGGGAAGGGAGCATCGAGGACTGTCGCGGTTCGACTTGATAACCGGAATGTTCATCCCGTACACGCTGGCCACCTCGCTGGTGGTCATCGCCTCGGGCTGCCTGCTTCACGGAAACATCGCCACCGACGCGGACCTCACGCCCGTGGCGGCCTCCGGCATGATCGAGAACGTCGGAATATCGCCGATGTTCAGCCGCTTCGTTTACGGACTGGGAATACTGGGAATGGCGCTGAGCACGATAACGCTTCACATGCTCGTGTGCGGATTCGCGTTCTGCGAGATATTCCGCATAGAGCCAGGGGGGTGGAAGTATCGCCTGGCGTGCCTCATACCCGCCCCGGGTATTCTGGGGGTGATTCTCTGGAAGCCGATGGGTCAGTGGATAGCCGTGCCAACCTCGGCGATATGCGGATTGATGATCCCGATCGCGTACGCGGCATTCTTTATCATGAACAACCGGCGTTCGTACCTGGGCGACCAGAAGCCCCGCGGAGTAAAAGCGGCGATATGGAACCTTGCTATGCTGGTGTCCATAGCGGTGGTGACTGCCAGCGCGTCGTATTACATCTACGTCAAGTGGATAAGGTAACAGCCCCGAGGTAAGCGGCGGCGATTCAAACGGCGATATTTTAATATGCTCCCGCACGGGGGTAATAAACCTTATGGAACCTGACGACAAAATCATCCGGGCGGCCAAGATGCTCGCCTCGGCGAAGAGCGTGGCCGTACTCACCGGCGCGGGCATCTCGGCAGAGAGCGGCGTGCCGACCTTTCGCGGGCACGGCGGGATGTGGGAGGACGCCAGAATTGAAGACGTCGCCACCCCCCAGGGATTTCGAAAAAATCCCCGCATGGTCATCGCCTGGTATCACAAGCGCGTGATGCGGATGAAAGACGTGCGACCGAATCCAGGGCACCAAGCCCTGGCCGAAATCGAACGCCGAACCACCGCGCGCGGGGACGAATTCGTACTGGCAACGCAGAACATAGATGCACTTCACTTTTCTGCCGGGAGCAAAAACGTGCTCGAACTGCACGGCTCGCTGGCGCGGTGGTACTGCACCGGATGCGGACACCGTATCCGATTCGAGGCGGACAACGTGCCGGCCGAACCGATGTACGAATGTCCCCGGTGCGGAAAATACATTCGACCCGAGGTGGTGTGGTTCGGCGAGCCGCTGCCACAGGACGTCATCTCCGCCGCCACACAGGCCGCCGGAACCTGCGATGTGTTCATCTCGGCAGGGACAAGCGCGGTGGTTTATCCTGCCGCGGGTCTGGTCGAGATCGCCGTCTCATCCGCAGCCGGGACAATCGAAGTCAATCTCGACCCAACACCTTTCACCAACTCCGTGGACGTCCACATATCAGGAAAAACCGGAGATATCCTTCCGCGAATCGTCGCCCAAATGCCGGAAGAATAACTCACTCATCCTTCGCCGGCGCCGTCGTGATGACCGGTGCCGTTCCCCGCTTTGCGACGAAACTTTCAACTATATCGTCATCCCACGACTCGCTTACGCGCCTGGTTTTTCCCTCAGACCACAGAACGACCTCCGGGCGGTCTTCGGTCCCGTATTTCGAGCCGGGCGGAACGACAAAGCACAATTCCTCATCGCCCCGCCACGTCGGCAGCGCCATGAGTCTATCCGGCTTCTCCTTTACACCGGAATCGATTATCTTCACCGTCCCCTTTTTTAATTCAATAATGGCTACGTTCCAATCGGCGGACTTTATCGCCGCTTTCGTACCTGCCGGATTTACGCTAAAGAAGGTGAGGTCGAAATTTTTCTCATGTAATTCGGCAAGTTGCTCATCATCGAGAACCGCCTTGACGGACGGCTCCTGTTCGTAACTGAGAATGAAAAGACCGGTTTGGGAACCTTGTCCATCGGTCTGCCGGAACTCGGACACGACGGCGGGGAGTGTAACTTCGCGCGAGGCGAACAGGACACGCTCGTCGGAAAGGCATCTCAAACCTGTCAGGTCGTTATAAACCAGCGCCGCCAGCGGTTCGGACTTGCCCTGGCCGTCAACTTGCTCCCCCGCATCCGTGACCGGCATCCGGCAGAGCCGTCCGAGATAACTCTCCTTTGCAGAAGTGAGGAAGCCCTTTCGACGGGGTCCTTGTATATAAACAAGCCGGTGTCCGTCAGGCGTCCAGTCGAAGCCCATCGCCACGGACCTGTCCACGAGTCTCGCCCGACCGCCCTCGACGGACACTAAGTACAACGCCGACACGTCGCTATTAATCTTTTCATCCGGCCCTAGAAACGACACCGCCTCCCCGCCGGGTGAGACACGAAGGGCAATTAAGTTCTCGGCGATTGAGAGAATCTTTTTGCCCGCAGTGACGTCGAGTCCGTCAACTTTATACTTCTGAATGATGCCGGCGGCCGCCGTCATTTGCCGAAGTTCTTTTGTCTTGTCGCCGAGTTTTTCAAAAAGTTTCTTATCCTTCTGATGACGCAGATATACTGTCGCCAACCTGTCGAACCTTGTGTGCTCGGACGGTTTGAAGTCTTCCATGTCGCCCTGGTGGGCGAGAATCTCCCGGAGCAGTTCGGCGGCGCGTTTTTTAGCGGCGGCGATTTCCTCCTTCGGAAGAATCTTCTGCGCCTGCTTCCAATTCTTTATCTCTACCCTTTTGACTGTCACCAGTGCATCGGAACCCTCGCCCAGCCAGTCCACGGCAGAAACGCCCTCGACGACCAGGCCGGAAATGTTCCCTTCGGCGTCGCACAGGTACATGCCGTCGCCGGCGAGAACGACCGCCTTCCTTCCGTCAGGCGACCAGATGATTTTTTCCTCAGGCCAGCATCCGCCAATGCACAACGCCAGCAATAACGCGACGATGAATTTTGCGTGTCTCATTGTTGTTCTCCTGCTTACGGCGGACCGGCCGGCGCTGCGCGTCAGGATTTTCCGCCACCTCTCGCGTGCGCCGGCGACTGTATGTATGATACATCCGATGAAGCGCCCGAACCAGACACCCGACAAGTTCATTTGCGACTCGATGCTCGGCGGGCTGGCGCGGTGGCTTCGCGCGGCAGGGTACGACGCCGAATTCCACTACGACATAGACGACTGCCGCCTTGTGGAACTCACCAAGCAAAGCGGGCGGATGCTGCTGTCATGCGACGACGACATCTTCAGGCGCAACGTCATCCGCAACGGCGAGATTCCCGCCCTGCGGGTCCCGCGGCAGTTGTCGCGAGTAGATGCGCTTCGGTTCGTCATGAATCACCTGGGTCTGCGGCTGCGCCGGCCAAGGTGCATGTCCTGCGGGGGCGAACTTATCGAGGTCCCCAAGCATCGCGTCATGTCAGAGGCCCCGCCGCTGGCGTACAAAAACTGCGATAAATTCTGGCGCTGCCGACGTTGCGGAAAACTCTTCTGGCGAGGAACGCACTGGAAAAAAATCGCCGACCGGCTCGAGCAGATTCGATGATTCGTAACCGCTTTTTGTAAAGCAAGGCCTGCAAGCCGGTCCGCCAAAGAATTGTCATCTCGTTTATCTTTTTAAGCTTTTAGCTTTCAGCTTTTCTTCCCACTTACCCCTTTGACCTTTCCACTGTCTTACTTCCCCAGTTCCCTCGATCTTTGTGCGGCGGCGCGGATTGCCTTAATGAGCGTTTCCTTCACGCCGGCGGCGTCTAAGATTTCCACGGCCTTTTCCGTCGTCCCGCCGGGGCTGGTGACCCGCGCACGCAGGCCTTCTGGCGGCTCGCCGGTCTCGACGAGCATCCTGACCGCCCCGGAGCAGGTCTCCACGGCAAGCATCCGCGCCACGTCCTGGTCGAGTCCTTCGGCGACGCCCGCGCTGATGACGGCCTCGATGAGGTAGAAGAAATACGCCGGTCCCGAACCGGAGACGGCAGTTACGATGTCCATGAGTTTTTCATCCACCGCTACGGTCCTGGCGCAGGTGGAGAGCATCTTTTCGACCCACCTGGTGTGTTCCTTTTCGGCGCGCGGTCCCGGCGCCATGGCGGCCAGTCCCGCCCCCACCAGCATGGGCGTGTTGGGCATGACGCGCACGATGCATCCCCGTCCGCCCAGACGCGAGTCGATGAACTCGGTGGTTATGCCGGCGGCGATGGAGATGATCACTGCCCGTTCTTCCACGACGGGGGCGATTTCATCCAAAACGCCTGCCAACACCTGGGGTTTGACGGCCAGCAACACGCGCGGACACGCCGCGGGCGTGCGATTGTCTTCGGTGGCCGTGATGCCGAAGCGGCGGGTGAAGTGCTTGCGGCGCTTGAAGTCCGGGTCCGACGCCACTACGATGTTGTGCGGCATAAAGTTACCGCCGATTACGCCGCCAAGCAGCGCCTCGGACATGTTCCCGCACCCGATTACGCCGAGTTGATAGTCACTCATATCAGCGCCTCCGCGAATTCAAGGTTAACCACAACACAGGCGATGTCAATGCTCAGCACTCCGGCAATTCCGTGTTTTCGCAAATCAGCGACAACAATAAAATTATTTACGGACGAGTTTAAGGACGCCAAATACCAGGGAGCATGACCATGAGCATGATAGTCAGACCGGGTTTACTTGTAATGGCGGCGGGATTGGCCTTTACGGCGGTGCTGGGGATTAACGCGCTGGCCGAGACCGTCACTACAATGTTGCCCAAGCCGGACCAAAAGGGAAAAATGTCGCTGGAAGAGGCGCTTGCCACGCGGCGGTCGTGCCGGCAGTTTGCCGACACGCCGCTGAAGGCCCGTCAAATCGCGCAATTATGCTGGGCCGCACAGGGCGTAACCGACGAAAAGCACGGATACCGCACGGCGCCCTCGGCCGGGGCGCTGTATCCGCTGGAGGTGTACGTGGCCACAAAAGAAGGCGTGCGTCACTACCTGCCGGATAAGCACGCGATTCAGGAGCATATCTCCGGCGACGTGCGGGGCGACCTGGAGGCGGCGGCGCTGAACCAGGAATGGGTCGGCGGCGCGCCGGCGGTGTTCATAATCGCGGTGGAGAAAGATCGCACCGCGCGCAAGTATGGACGAAGGGCGGAAAGGTACGTGCAGATGGAAGTCGGATGCGCGCTGCAAAACGTGCTTTTACAGGCGTCGGCCATGGACCTGGCGGGCGTTCCGGTGGGCGCGTTCGAGGATGACAAAATCGCCTCCGTGCTGAAACTGCCCCGCGGACAGACGCCGCTGATGCTTATACCAATAGGCCAACCGGCGGAAAAGAAATGAGCGATCTAACTGCATATCACGCGGCGGCCAGGGCCAGGGATGGCCGCCGCGCTGAGATGATAGTCATTTTAATTATCTCCCGATTAATTTTAACCCCGAAGGGGTGGAAGCGAAGGTCCGCTTATGCCCCCCCTTCGGGGTCTACGCTACGCTCCGGCCTTCGGGGCTTTTATGATATCAAGCATCCGTTACCGGGGGCTGACGCCCGGCTACGCGCTTTCTACCCTTCGGGGTTAAGGAAAGGTATCAGTTTGAGTATTTAAGACCGCGTACTCATACCTTCGCCTATCATTGCCGGAGGTGGGACTTGAACCTGCCTTCGGCAGGCAGGCCCACACCAGGGGTGAACCTGACGGGATTTTGAACCTGCCTGCCGGCAGTCAGGTCCCGCGTTACGCTTGGCTTAGTCGAGCCTTCAGCCATTCGCGGCCGGAGCCCGTCTTCAGTTTCTTCTCCCGGGCCCGTGCTTCCACCCTCGTGGGGAAGGTCTCAGTGTGCACCAGCAGGAACGGGCCCTTGCCCTTCGTTGATCGGTTGCGCCCTTCGTTGTGTTCGCGGAGGCGACGATCCACATCGTTGGTCATGCCGATGTAGAGCCACCCGTTGCTCCGACTGCGGAGCACATAGACCGTGTGGGTCTCGTCCATACTGCCGGAGGAGAGATTCGAACTCTCACTCCCCGAGGGGAACGGGATTTTGAATCCCGCGCGTCTGCCGATTCCGCCACTCCGGCTGGGAAATTTCATCGAACCGGACGACCAATCATACCCTTCCGTGCTGAAAAATTAAATAATGTTTGAAACTCCGCGTCCTGTGATGGATAAAGAACATTCGGTAAACCGGCCGATAAGAAAAAGCAGCAACCAGGAGTTCGACACCGGATTTTATCGCCGTTTGGAACCGCGCGAGCATTAAATTCATACAGGGACTCTCATGAGCAGCGAACCAAATTCCACTCGCCGCGATTTTTTCAAAGCAATCGGAATCAGCGCGGCGTCGGTCTTTTTGCCCGGATGCAAGCCCGCCGACAAGGGGATTCTCAGCGACCTGCCCGTCCACCGGCTTGACCTGGCTTCGGGCGAGAACCGCAACCAGGCCCCCGTCGACCGGAACAATCGCAGCAAAAAATCACCGTCGGTCCCCTCTGAATGGAAGGTGACAGGCCGGACGCGTGCTTGGCGGCACGTCGTGATTCACCACAGCGCAACCGAGGTCGGCAGCGCCGAGATATTCGACGCCGCGCACCGCAACCGCGGCTGGGACGAGTTGGGGTATCACTTCGTGATAAGCAACGGCAACGGCGGACCAAACGGAAAGGTCGAAGTCGGCAGCCGCTGGAAAAAGCAGAAATGGGGCGCCCACTGCGGCGGCACGCCCAACAACGAGTACAACAACTACGGCATCGGAATATGCCTTGTGGGCAATTTTCAGAATCACATGCCCTCGGCGTCGCAGTTGTCGGCACTGAAGCGCCTGGTGAGTTACCTGGTGGACGAATACGACATACCGCTCTCGGAGGTCGTCGGGCATCGCGATGCGCCCAACGCCAGCACCGCATGCCCGGGTCGCATGCTGCACAGTTACCTGCACGGCGATTTCAAGCGCGAGATAGCCGAGACGTCAGCCGAGGCGCGGTAAAACAACACCGTAACGCGTCGGGTCATTTTTTAGAGAGAATTTTTCTCAGCCACTGCTCCTCGCCTGAGCGGTTGCCCTCTATGAGGTGCCCGATAAACTGCAACACGTATCCGGCCACGAACAGCAGCCCCGCCAGCATCCACTGCCCAAAAACCGCCAGCAGCGGCGCCGCCAGAAAACACACCGGGATTCCGGCCACGTGAAGCCAGAAGTTCGTCGGATTGCGATGCCGTTTTTTCCAGTTTGAAATTTTCTGTAAAATCATTGTCGTGGATGTTCGCTGCTGCGGTATTTTGCTCTTGGCACAGACCCGGGAATGGGCATTAGTGGACTATAGCACTATCTTGACGCCGAAGTAAAATTCGTAAATCGTGTTGAGGAACATGCCCAGGAAAAAGTCCAGTGCCAGGATGGCCATGCAACTGGCCACGAAACTCTCGGTGCACGCCCTGCCGACCCCCGCCGCACCGGGAGGACACCTGAAACCCTTGTAACAGCATATAAGACTCATCACCCCTCCGAAGAACACGCTCTTGACGGGACCGTAAAATATGTCGAAATATTCCACCGCGCTGGACGCGTGCGCCCAGAACTGGTCGCCTGTTATTCCGTAAACGTACACGCTGATCACGTACCCGCCCAGTATTCCCATGAAATCGGCGTACATCACCAGCACGGGTATAAGCAGCACGCACGCCAGGAACCTCGGTACGACCAGAACGCGAATGGGTGTTGTGCCCATGGCGCGGAGTGCGTCGATCTGCTCGGTGACTCGCATGGTTCCCAGTTCGGCAGTAAGCCCCCCGCCGACGCGACCGGCCAGGATCAATCCAGCCAGCACCGGTCCAAGTTCGCGCAGAACCGACAGATTGATTATGGTGCCCATCCTGCCTTCCATCCCGATGGACTTGAACTGCATTACGGTCTGCACCGCCAGAACCGCCCCCACGAACGCGCCGGTGATGATGACCACGGGAATGCTGCGCGTCCCTATCTCGTACATCTGGGGAAACAACAACCGCAGATTCTGCAAACGCGAGGTGCCGGCGAATATCCACACGAACGTCCGACCGCAGAAGCGGCAGAAATCGCCGAACCCGAACATAATGCTCAGCACCCGCCTTCCGAGATTGTCCAACGCAGCGGTCAGCATGTCAGAAGGTTTAGCCCACAGGTTCTTGTTCGTCAAGACTTTCGCCGCCGCCCACAGGGCGCATCAGGGCGATCCGAACCACACGACGAGTGTCGGGCGTGACCTTGACCCGCTCGGCGATCCGCAGCGGGGCGAGGTATACTATGCCCCCCTCGTCGCATACGCACAGGACCCGCCCGCGCCGCCGGCGCGGCAGCTTGAGATTGGTCAAAAAGTCGCTCACCGACACGGAGCCCGGTGCGCCCAGCGGGACGAACCGGTCCGCCGACCGTCTCGTCCGGGCGACAAGCCGGCCTGCGATGCGATCGGCGTCGATATATTCCACGCCGGCGGCGTGATCGTCGAGGTGCTCCTTAAAGGCCCGGCGGTCAATCGGACCCACGTCGCACAGGACGATTCTCCCGTCGTCCAGAACGGTCCTGCCGGGGCACACCAGATCCATCGGTGCGACAGGTCGGGAATCATCCCCCCGGGTGCGTGAAATTATTATTTCCGCCCCCTCGCTGCGGGCGACCCATCCGCCGGGCAGCGCCACCGCCCCGCCGCCGGTTAACGCGGCAAAGCGAACGTAATGTTCGGCGGTGACCTTTCCCAGCGGCGCGCCGAGGTCCTGCAGCGCAACTCGGAGAACTTCGCAGCGGACGACCTCGGCGTGGCCGGCGAGCGCCTCGGCGGACAATACGATGCGCCCCGGGGCGGTTTTGTGCAGTGCGTCGTGGTAGGCGCCGCGGGCGAGGCGGTCCAGCAAGCGGCTCAACTTATCGGCCGCGGCGCCCAGTGAAAGCAGCGCGCCGTCCACGCGGGGATTCAGGCGCCCGCGAACCAGCGGAAGCAGTTCGTTGCGAATGAAGTTCCGGCTGAAAGAAACGTCCGCGTTCGTCGGGTCGGTTCGCCAGGGGATTTTTTCCCTTCGGCAGAAGTCCTCTATTTCGCTCCGTCGGCAATTAAGCATCGGACGCACCAGCACGATGCCCTGACCCAGTGGTCTGGTGGCGGGTATGCCCGCAAGACCCCGAACGTGCGTTCCGCGGATGACGTGATACAGGATGGTCTCGACGTTGTCGTCGCCGTGGTGCCCCAGTGCGACGTATCGGGCCGAGGCGTCCCGCGCGGCGGCGAGCAGAAAGTCGTACCTTTGGCGCCTGGCCGCCTCCTCGACGCCCAGACCGTGCCGGTCGGCGTATTTTTTAACGTCACGCCGGGCGGTGATGCACCGGATGCCCCATTTTTCGGCGACGGTCGCGGTGAATTCCTCATCGTCGCCGGCATCGGGACGGAGGCGGTGATTCAGATGGGCGGCGGTGATCTTATACCCGCGGTTCGGCCGGGCGGCGAGCCGACGCAGCGCCGCCAGCAGCGCCATGCTGTCGGCCCCGCCGGACACCCCCACCAGCACCGGCGCGCCGGCTTCAAACAGACCGGCGGCGTCGATGTTCGCGGCGAGTTTTTCTACGAATTCGTCCATGTCGCATCGGCACCGGCGTAAAGGCGCGTATTGTTTATTATACCGGCGTCTTTATACTATCGTTCGACAAGGCCTATAAGGAAGCGCCGAATGAGACCGGTTCACAAACCAAGACATCTCGTGGCGGTGTTGATATTCGCGGCGGTGGCGACGGCGTGCGGATACCAGGCGACGCTGGAAGACCGCCTCAGCGACGACCAGGTCGGCATAGCGTCGGCGGCGGTGAAGCGCCACGACGAGCGGCTCTATCAGCACGACATGACCTACAGGGACGACGGCGCCTGGCGCGGACACTCGCCTGTGTTCGGGTCTCTGATGGAGATGATGCTCTCGCCTACGGGCTACCGCGACATTGTCCTGCCGTTTCGGGTGCTCAGCGGATTCGCGGTGATGCTTTACCTTTGCGGCATGTACGCGCTTCTGTTCCGACAGTGCCGCAGTTGGTCGGTATCTGCGTACGTGGCGGTGTTGTCCTCGGCAGTGACCGACACGCTGGGCGGATATTACTGGGGACTGGGCAACCTGTCATCCATCACGCCAGAAAGCATCTGCCTGGCGCTTACGCCCGTGCTGGTGCTGGCGTTTTTGCGATACAGTTCGCTGGAGGACAGGTTCGCCTGGCCCAGACTCATGCTGCTGTTCGTATTCATCGGGCTGATGGGCAACGTGTCGCTGTCGGTGGCGACCAACCTGACGATTGTGCTGCTGGTGGCGCTGCTGGTCAAACGGAGGTTCTCCCTGTTCGCCTGGCCAATGGCGATGGGATGCGTGTTTGTGGCGATGCTGATGGCCGGACCGTACCTGTGGTATCTGACGGGTCTTCGCTACTCGACGTCCGCAGGGCTGATAGCAGGGCGATACGCGGATTCCGTTGCGGCGTGCCACGCTGCGGGATTCGATGTATTTTTCCCCGACGTCCTGAAGGACCTTCCGAACCTCGGTCTTGTCGTGGGCATACTGGTGATACCTGCGCTTATCGTGCTGACTCGGGGCGAGAGGTTCACACTCTCGGACGGTTACTTCTGGCTGGCTTTTACGATTACGGCACTGATAGTTGCCGGCGGTCTGCACGCCGCAAGCCAGTTGTTCGGCAAGGCAAGGGGCGTCCAGCCTCCCGTTATAGGATTCCTCGGCGCCTCGGCGCTGATCATGCCCCCGCTTTACATGCTCCTTGCGCAGGCGCTTACCAACTTGTTCAGGATGGTTCAGAAACACCGCTCCATCCTGCGATGGTTCTGCGTTGCGCTGTTTATCGGGTGGATGCTTCCGGCGGACAACCTGCGCATAGTTCGTCACGAGATGCTCGAATCGGCGACGGCTTTTATGCAGGAGGCCGACAAACCCTCGAGCGTCATAAAACATCGAAGGCGCCGCGGTTCGCGACGGGAACTGCAGAACATCGCAGCATGGGCCAGGCAAAATACCGACACCGGCGCGGTATTCATCACGGACCGCGACCGGTTCCGAATGTCGGCGCGCAGGTCGGTGCTGGCGTGCCCCGCCGATATTGAGTTCATATATTACTTCGCGCCGCACCGCCTGGAGCAGTGGGCGGAGCTCGTCAACCGCCAGGACCGTCTGCTCCATCCCGGACGGCGCGACCAGGCCGACGCCGGCGCCGTCGCCGCCCTGGTGGAGGAAATGCGGGGCGACAAATTATATTCCGGCGCGACACAGTGGTATATAATACTGCGGGCGGGACTGAGGCCCGACGATACGACGATACTCGAGCCGATACTGCCCGAAAATACTTCCGTGGACACTAAACAGAAATGGGGCATGCATTTTCTGCCCTATCGCATCAGGATGGTAGGCGAATAAAAACCGCAAGGAATACGATAACCTCGGGACAGGTCCGGCGACCGCCCGGCAAACAAGGGAGAACGAACATGATAAAGAAACTGCACCTGTGCATACTGGCGGCGACGATTAGTACTATGGCGGGCGGCTGCACTACCTCCTTCAAGGAAGGACTGGGCATCGTCACCGGTGCGAATGGCAAATACGTTCCAGTCAAGATAGCCGGGGACCTGTCCCAATACGGCAACTTCGAACTGGGGCAGATAACCGACGATTCGGGCGGAAATACGCCACCGGAATTCCGCCAGCTGCTCGAGGTGGAATTCGGCAAGCAACTTGCCGAGGCGAAACTGCCCGAAACGCGGGGCGAAAAGACGGCGGTCATCACCGGAAGAATAATCCACTACGAAGACAAATCGACCGTCTCTTCAATGGTCAAACCGCTGGAAGAGGTCATTATGCGCGCCACGATGGTGGACAGTGCGACCGGCGCCAAGCTCGCCGAGGCCAACTGCATAGGAAGGACCACAACCCGCTCCACGCTGGGGACGGGCAGAAAGGCAGAGGGTTTGGCCAAGGCGTTCGTGAACTGGATCAAATCGGGATACCCCGAAAAAGCGGATTAAACACAGGCCCGTCCGGCACTGCGGGTCGAGCCGAAACGGGGGGTGATTTTCTCAAGCCCGAGTTGTGCGCATTCCGATAGTAATCCTAAGCGGCGAATCCGGTATTTGCCGACGTGGTTTATATGATGAGGTAATTATGTGCCCATTTGTCAACAAATGCGACCCGCGGTGCGCCGAACATCTGACCCTCAAGAACATCACAAGGGCCTTTACGTTCTGTGCCGAACATTACGCGAATTGTACCGTCTACCAGGAACTGATAGGCCATGAGCCCCAGACGTGCCAGTTCGGCGTCGGCTTGTTCGGCCCGCAGCGCGTCGGTGCGTTGTCGGCCTGTGCAAGGTAGACGCAATCAGCGTCAACTCGAGGGGTTTCTCGACTATCTCCAGGCAGAGTGCGGGCTGTCCAATAATACCCGCCAGGGATACCGTCGCGACCTGGAGCGATTTCTGGAGCACCTGGAAAGTTCGTCCGTCCGCGTTCCGCAAGACATTACGTCCGGCGACATATCGGATTTTCTGGTCTCTGCGGCGCGTCGGGGTCTTTCGGCCTCGTCTGTGGCGCGCGCCCTGGCGGCGGTGAAGACATTCTGCAAGTACCTCGTGATAACGGGCGTGATGCGCACGGACGTATCGGCCGACATTGATTCGCCCAAAAAGTGGACCCGACTACCCACCGTCCTGGAGCACTCAACCGTCCGCTCGCTCATAGACTCCCCGGACCCCCGCCAGGACAAGCACGCCGTTCGAGACCGCGCGATACTGACGCTTTTGTACGCTACCGGTATGCGCGCAAGCGAACTGGTCAATCTGCGGGTGGGTGACGTGAATTCCAACCTGGGCGTGGTGAGGGTGCTGGGAAAAGGCCGAAAGGAGCGCATAATACCCCTGGCCACCGAGGCCCTCGACGCCGTCGGCAGGTATCGCCGGGATGGTCGGGCGGCGGTGGCCGGCGATGAAAATCCCCGACGGGCGCTCTTTTTGTCGCGCAGCGGGCGCGAACTGGCGCGCGAAGACGTCTATCGCATCGTAACCAAGTACGTCCGCCGGGCGTCCATCGCTGCAAGGGTGTCACCGCACACGCTGCGGCACTGCTTCGCCACGGCAATGTTGGCGCGCGGCGCCGACATGAGAAGCGTGCAGGAAATGCTCGGACACGCCGACATATCAACTACCCAGGTGTATACGCACGTGGATGCGGACCGTCTCAAGGCCGTACATGCTAAATATCACCCCCGCGGGTGAATACTCCCTCCCGGCCGGCTCGTCCTTGCCCGATTACCGCATCGTCCCGACACGGTTATCTCACAGTTCAGCCACCTCTTCTTCGACCAGGTGTTCGGGGACGAAATCGGTCATCGCCGCGATGTATCCGCGGATAGCGTCGTCGATCTTGTCCCTGGCTTCCTGGCGGGTTTTTCCGCGACTAACGCATCCGGGCAACGACGGGCACACCGCCTTGTACCCACCCCTGACGTCCTGCCTGATGTGCACTGCTAACTTCATAATTCACCCCAAATTCCATTTCCTTCCAACGTGCAAACTGAATTCTTAGCCCACATGTATTTTAATTATCACTTTCAAATGAATTGTATCCCCAATCCGGCGCGCAGGACAAATATTCTTTGGCCCGCGGCGCTGATTTAATCGGCCCGATTTGTACTTATACCAAATGGCGAATACGCATCCTTATACGTTTCAACCGGTTCGGAGCGCCTGATCTAACGTAAAATATTTTACCTCATCAGAGTTTTTTTGACCGTCCGAACAACCGCCTTCGACGTCGAACAAAATGTCCACGCCCGATTAATACCAGACGGTCACGATGAGGTTGGTCTCGGCGGTCTTGCCCTGAAGGGTTCCGACAGTCTGGCAAACCTGCTTGACCTCGATCTCGTCGTCGTCGAGCCACTCGTTTATCTGCTTTTGCAGCATCTCAAGCGCCGAGACCGATATTTTTGAGTGGAACACCCTACACCGCGTGGCGCCCTGTCCGGTGACGTTCAGTTCGCGGTTGAACTGCTTCTCGCCGACGGTTTTCTGTGCGGCGGCGCCGAACGCCCTGACGCTGGCGGTCCCGCCGGACTCCTGGGAGGTGCCTTCCAGACTGATGGGCTCTTCGTCGTCGTTTTCGGGCGAGATCGGCTCGGGGGGCGTGTCGTTTACATCTTCACGTGACATTGTTTTTCTCCTGCTGCAAAACTAAATTAAGATAATTATTTATCCCTG